>JAQGIE010000075.1 GCA_028291365.1 Rhodospirillales bacterium | reverse complement strand
CTACCGAGTCAGCGGCTTGTACTTGATGCGATGCGGCTGGTCGGCTTCGGCGCCGAGGCGACGCTTCTTGTCGGCCTCGTACGCCTGGTAGTTGCCTTCGAACCAGACCACCTGACTGTCGCCTTCGAACGCCAGGATGTGCGTCGCGATCCGGTCGAGGAACCAGCGATCGTGGCTGATGATGACGGCGCAACCGGGAAACTCGTCGAGCGCGTCTTCCAGCGCGCGCAGCGTTTCGACGTCGATTTCGTTGGTCGGTTCGTCGAGCAGCAGCAGGTTGGCACCCTGCTTCAGCATCTTGGCGAGATGCACGCGGTTGCGCTCACCGCCCGACAGCATGCCGAGCTTCTTCTGCTGGTCCGAGCCTTTGAAGTTGAAGGCCGAAACATAGGCGCGCGACGGCATCTGGCGCTTGCCCAGTTCGATCACTTCCTTGCCGTCGGAGATCTCTTCCCAGACGCTCTTCTTGTCGTCGAGCGCGTCCCGGCTCTGGTCGACATAGCCGAGCTTCACCGTGTCGCCGAGACGGAAGGCGCCGTCGTCGGGCGTGTCCTGTCCGGTCAGCATGCGGAACAAGGTGGTCTTGCCGGCGCCGTTGGGACCGATCACGCCGACCACGCCGCCGGGCGGCAGCTTGAACGACAGGTCTTCGATCAGCAGACGATCGCCGAACCCTTTTTTGAGGTGATCGGCTTCGATCACCACGTCGCCGAGGCGCGGCGGCGTCGGCAGCACGATCTGCGCTTCGCCGGTCTGTTCGCGCGGACCCTTGGCGAGCAATTCCTCGTAGGCGCTGATGCGCGCCTTGGATTTGGTCTGGCGCGCCTTCGGGCTGGCGCGCACCCATTCCAGCTCTTCGGCGAGCCGCTTCTGGCGCGACGATTCCTCGCCCTCTTCCTGCACCAGCCGCTTCTGCTTCTGTTCGAGCCAGGACGTGTAGTTGCCCTCGTAGGGCACGCCCTTGCCGCGATCGAGTTCGAGAATCCAGCCGGTGACGTTGTCGAGGAAGTAGCGATCGTGGGTCACCAGCACGACGGTGCCGGTATATTCGCGCAGCGTGCGTTCGAGCCACGCCACCGATTCCGCGTCGAGATGGTTGGTCGGTTCGTCGAGCAGCAGCAGGTCGGGCTTCTGCAGCAACAGCTTGCACAGCGCGACGCGGCGCTTTTCACCACCCGACAGCGTCGTCACGTCGGCGTCGCCCGGCGGGCAGCGCAGCGCGTCCATCGCGATCTCGATCGTGCGGTCGAGTTCCCACGCGTTGCTGGCCTCGATTTTTTCCTGCAGCTCGGCCTGGCGCTCGATCAGCCTCGTCATCTCGTCGTCGTCGGTGACTTCGCCGAGCTTCATCGAGACCTGCTCGAACTCGTCGAGCACCGCCTTGGTGTCGGCGAGCGCGTCAAGCACGTTCTCGTACACAGTCTTGGTCGGATCGAGATGCGGCTCCTGCTGCAGGAAGCCGATCTTTGCCCCGTCGGCGGACCAGGCCTCGCCCGACCAGTCCTTGTCGAGACCGGCCATAATCTTGAGAAGTGTGGACTTGCCCGCGCCGTTGGGGCCGAGCACGCCGATTTTCGCGCCCGGATAGAAGCTGAGCCAGATCCCTTCGAGCGTCTTCTTCCCGCCCGGGTAGACCTTGGTCAGGTTCTTCATCACGTAGACGTACTGGTACGAGGCCATGAACGGACCTTTTGCGGCGAGCGGGGAAAACCGGGCGGAGAAGGCCCCGTCTGTAGCCCAGGCGAAGCTTTCGCCGCAACGTTCAGGCCAAGATGGGAGCCTGGCGCTGTTCGACCTCGACGGCACGCTGACGCGGGGCGACACGCTGTTCTGGTGGATCGCGGCGTTGATCGGCCGGACCCGGGCCAGCGCCGCCTTTGCCCGCGCCTTCGGCCGGCTGCGCAAGCCGGACGCGATGGCCGCCGATTGGCGCGGCCGCGTCAAATGCGCCTTCCTCGCCAATGTTGCGGGAATCGAGGCCGGCCGCGCCGCGCAAGCCGGCGCAAGCGTGCGGGAGACGATCCGCTGGCGCGCGCCGGTGGTCGATGCGCTGCGTGCGCATGCCGCACTCGGGCACCGTGTCGTCGTCATCACCGGCGCGCCGTCGATCTACCTGCCCGCGCTGCTGGCGCATCTGCCGGTCGACGCGATTCTGGGCGCCGAGCTGGAAGAAGCGGATGGACGCCTCACCGGCCGGCTGCTGGCACCCAACCCGGTCCGCGCCGCCAAGCGTGCGCGCCTCGAGGCCTGGATCGCGGCCCACGGTCCATTCGGCGAGCGGTGGGGCTATGGCAATGCGCCGCACGATCTGCCGATGCTCACCTTGGTCGATCACGCGATCGTCATCCGGTGATCTTCAGCTACGCGCAGCTGGCGCTGGCCATGGCGATGGTCGGCGCGGTGGTGGCGCTCGCCAAGCCGCTGCTGGCGCTGTTTCCGCTGCTGGTCCTGGTGACGCTGCGTCAGGTGATCGCGTCGGTGACGTTGGTCGGATGGGTCGCCGCGACCGGGCGGTCACTGCGACCGCCGCCGCGCGATACCTGGCGGCCGTTGCTGCTGCAGGTCCTGTTCGGCAATTTCCTGTTCAACCTGGCGCTGCTTGCCGGTCTGCAGCGCACCGGCGCCATCGAAGCCGGGCTGATCACCAGCACCTTGCCCGCGATGATCGCGCTGCTTGCCTGGCGCATGTTGGGCGAACGCATCGCGGTTTCGACGCGCATCGCGGTGATGTTGGCGATCGCGGGCGTGGCGCTGCTCGAAATCGCCGGCGCGCAAGGCGCCACCGAAAATTCGCTGCTGGGTGACGCGCTGGTGTTGTTGGCGGTGCTGTTCGAGGCGCTCTACACGATCTACGCCAAGCAGCTCGCCGGCCGGGTCGAACCGCTGCACGCGACGATGTGGGCCAATCTGGTCGGGCTGGCGCTGTTCCTGCCCTTTGCACCGCTCGCGTTCGGCAGCGTGCATCTCGGCGCGATCGACATGTCGGTCTGGCTGCTGCTGATCGCCTACGCGCTGATGGCGAGCGTCTTCGGCTTCTGGCTCTGGTATCGCGGCACGGTGCGGGTACCGGCGGCGAAGGCGGGACTATTCACCGTGCTGATGCCGCTGACCGCGGTCACGGTCGGGATCGCCGCGCTTGGCGAGCGCCCTACGATCGCACACGCGATCGGGGCGGCGGTGCTGGTGGGGTCGCTGGTGCTGGCGGTGCGGAAGGCGTGATCGTCTCCTGCGGGCAGGCGAGTTCGCTCCCCGGTACACCTTTTTCAGTGTAGTAGCGCCGGGCGCCGGCATCGACCGGGGCGGGCACTTCGGTCCAGGCGGTGCCGAGTTCGGCCACCGCGATCGGCTGCACCATGTCGACGATCCGCTTGTGATTGGCCGGTGCCCACGCCGCCTGGGTCAGCTTGTAGGCGAGCGCGGGGTCGAGCTGGTCGCGCACCACCCATTGTACGAACTGCGCGACCGTGTTGGCGGCGCCGAGCCCGGGATAGGCATCGGCGGAAATCTCTTCGGGCGCGAAGACGGTGCCCGGCTTGATCAGCTTCTGCGCCGTGCCGCCGGTGATCGGCACCAGCATCAACTCGTCGGTCTGCGCCGCTTCGACCAGGCGCGGGTCGGGCGCGGGTCCGAGAAAGATCGCCGCCTGCACCTTGCCTGTCTGCAGCGCATCGAGCGCGGCGGGCCAGTTCGCGGTCTGGATCTTGACCTTCTTGGCGATGCCGGCGGCCTCGAACAAAGCGCGCGAGGCGAGTTCGGCGGCGCTGTCCTTCTCGCCGACGATCACGGTCTTGCCGGCGAGATCGTTGGGCGACGCGACATGCGCGTCCCGGCGCGCAACGAGATGCAGCTGCTCGCGATAGAGATTGGCCAGCACGCGCAGATCGCCCGCCGACTTGCCGTCGCAGCGCGACGTCTGCACCACGTTGGCCGAGGCGATGCCGGATTCGACGCTTCCCGTGCTGACGGCGCGGATCACCGATTGCGACGAGTCGAATGTCTGCGCCACCGCGATCACGCCGGGGATGCCGCAGGTGCCGCCGACCTCGCACGCCGGCAGGCCCGGCGGACGCGACGCCACCCCCGCGAGGGCCGCCGACCAGCGGAAGGCCGCGTCTTCGACCTTGGTGCCGCCGATACGAAAGAAGGTGGAATCGGGCGAGGCGGCGGGCGCCGGCGTACGCAGCAGAACCGTCGTCAGCACGACCAGCCCGCAAGCGATGGCCGCACCGCGGCGCGCGGCACGTCCAACAACAATCCATTCGCTGGCCTTGTTCGCCATGGCACGACGCTACGGTGACTGCACTTCCGTAGAGTTAACGCGCCAGAACACGGCGACGATGGGGCGAAGTCTGTGATTAGTGCAGGTGTAGGGGGCACAAATGCGTGCTGTCCCCGCATTCGATCTGCAGCGTCGCGTGGTGGATTGCGAAACGCCGTTTGAGTTCGAGCGCGATCGCGTCGAGGAACGCGTCGTCGAGCGTTGCGGCCGGCCGCACCAGATGTGCGGTGAGCGCGGTCTCGGTCGTCGACAGCGCCCAGATATGCAGGTCGTGCACCTGCACCACGCCGGGCAGATCGGCCAGATAGCGCCGGACCGCGCCGTCATCGATGCCGGGCGGCACGGCGTCGAGCGACATCGACACCGAGTCCCGCAGCAATCCCCAGGTGCCCACCGCGATCACCACCACGATCAGCAGGCTGGCCGCCGGATCGATCCACAGCAGGCCGGTGCGTTGGACCAGCCAGGCGGCCACCAGGACGCCCAGCGACACGCCCGCATCGGCGAGCATGTGCAGGAAGGCGCCGCGCACATTGAGGTCGCCGTGATGGTGCTGGAACAGGAAGGCGGTGCCGAGATTGACCGCGATGCCGATCGCCGCGACCACCATGACCTCGGTGGTGGCGATCGGTTCGGGATTGTGGAAGCGGGTCAGCGCTTCGATCGCGATGGCGCCGATGGCGGCGAACAGAATGGCCGCGTTGAGCAGGGCGGCGAGGATCGAGCTGCGCCGCAGGCCGTACGTTCGCCGCGCCGTCGGCCGCCTTGTCGCGAGCCAGGAGGCGCCCCAGGCGAGCAGCAGGCTCAGCACGTCGGAAAGATTGTGACCCGCATCGGCCAGCAGCGCCGACGAATTGGCGAGCACGCCGTAGACCGTTTCGACAGCGACGAGCGCGAGATTGAGCACCACGCTGAGCGCGAAGCGCGCCGACCAGCGCGCCGGCGCCTGATCATGGCGGTGCGGATGATCGTGCGTGTGGCCGTGCTGGTGATCGGAATGGGCGTGTGCGTCGTGCGACATGACCCCCAATCTACCTCAAGGCGCGCGAGATTGCTGCGCTTCCCAGGACTGGCAGAGTTCGGCGCCGGTCGCATTCCATACACCCGGCTCGCGCAGAATCGCCTCGAGCGCGCGTTCGAGCGCGAAGATGCGATGCGGCTGGCCGATCACCCACGGATGCAACGTGATCGCGAGCACGCGGCCCGACCCGGTGGCCGCCGCCTCGCGCGCCAGGAAGCGATGCTGGTCGAGCAGCTGGTCGGTGAAGTCGGTTTCGGCGTGGCGATAGTCGATCAGGATCTGCCGGTCGCTGAGCTCGAGAGAATGCGGCAGCGCCACCAACGGACCGCGCGCCGTCTCGAAGCGATAGGGCATGTCGTCGTTGATCCAGTCGCCGAACCAGCGCACGCCGTGCTCCACCAGCAATTCGGGCGTGGCTGCGGACTCGCTTTTGCCGGGCGAGATCCAGCCTTCGACCTTCTGGCCCGAGGCGCCGCGCAGCGCCGCCAGCGATTCGGCGATCAAACTGCGTTCGGCGCCTTCTTCCATGCCGCCGAAATGCGGATGGTCCATGTCGCGCCCGTGCCCGACCAGCTCGTGCCCGGCAAGATCGCGCAGCAGCGACGGCATGCGCAGCGCCACCGCTGCGTTGGTCGGAAACGATGCGCGCAGCCGCAACCGCTCGAACAGGCGCAGCAGCCGCTGCACGCCGACGCGATTGCCATAGTCGCGCAGGGTGAAATGGCGCAGGTCGGGATAGGGCGTGACCATGCCGCCGGGCAGCTTGAACGGCTTGCCTTCGGGATTGAGCGGGAAGAATTCGAGATGGACCGAAAGCCACAGCGCGATGCGCGCGCCGTTCGGCCAGTTCACTTTGGGCCGGTCGACCAGCATCGACCACGCATAGCGCTCGTGATCCATGCCGTAGCGGCGTTTGTCGTAACGAAGGTAAGACGGGTCGAGCGCCATCACGCCGCTTTCGCCGCAATGTCGGCCACGGCTTTGTCGTAGTAGTTCGCCAGCCAGTGCTGCGCGATCTCGCGCCCGGTGGTCACCCAGACGCCGTCATGGCCGGTGATGTAGTCGAGCGCTTCGGCGAACGGTTCGAGCCGGTAGGGCTGGCCGATCAGATAGGCGTGCAGCGGAATGCACATGACCGTGCCGCTTTCCGCACCCTCTTCGTAGAGCCGATCGAAATTCGCCTTGAGGATCTCGACATAGCGGCGCGGGGTGATGTTCTGCACGTTGAAGGTGATCGAGTCGTTCATCTCGAGCGAGTACGGCACCGAACAGAAGCGGCGCCCGCCCGCCACCTTCACCGGCGTCGGCTGATCGTCATGGAACAGGTCGCACGTATAGGTCAGGCCGTATTCGGCCAGCAGGTCCATGGTGCGTTCGGTATGGGTCAGCGCCGGTGCCAGCCAGCCGGAAATACGCTGCCCGGTGGCGCGCTGCACGGTCTCGATCGAGTCTTCGATGATGGCGCGCTCCTGCGCCTCGTCCATGTCGTAGCAGTAGCGCGTGTTGTAGATGCCGTGGCTGAAGAATTCCCACTCGCGCTCGACGCAGGCCTGGATGATCTCGGGATGGTGGTCGATCAGCGCCACCGACAACGACACCGATCCGCGAATCTTGTGGCGGTCGAGCAGTTCCATCATGCGCCAATGGCCGACGCGGTTGCCGTAGTCGCGAAAACTGTACGGCACCAGGTCCGGGTACGGTTTCGGCCACGCTTTTCGCTGCGGGTTGAGCGGCGGGTCGAGTTCGTAGAACTCGATGTTGGGCGCCACCCAGAAGGCCAGCCGCTTGCCGCCCGGCCATTCGATTTTGGGCCGGTCGCGATAGGGCCAGTAGTCGTACAGGCCGGGATCGTCCTTCACAGCAACGGCGCTCCGCGCAGCATCAGCTTCACTGCTGCGTAGACCCACATCGCGAGCAGCAGTGCAGCGCCGGCGGTGAAGGTGCGAAAGCGCAGCCGGACATTGTTGCTGCCGAGATGCACCGTCGCGTGCGCGTAGCGCATCAGCACGAAGGCCCAGCCGAGCGCCAGCAAAACGACATCGAAGAACGGAATCGCGATCAGGATCGCGACCAGCGCGTAGAACAGCACCGGCAGTTCGAACAAATTCTCGTAGTGACGCGCCGCCTGCACGGCGTCGTCGGGCGGCTCGGCGCCCTGATAGGTGCGAAAATAGTCGACGGGCAGCTTGCCGCTTTTCACCGCGTTCGAACGACGCAGGCCGACGACGACCAGCGTGATGAACGTCAGCAGCGCCAGTGCGGCGGCGGGCCAGACCAGCGCGATCTTGTTCATGGCAGCTTGGCCAGCTGCTCACGCACGAAGGCAATGGATTCGACGTCGGCGTATTTCAGCAGCATGTCGGAGAGATTGGCGAAATGCGGGATCTCGTGCTTGTCGGCGACGCACTCCTCCGGAACGATGGTCCGATAACCGCGCGACAGCGAGTCGACCACGGTGGCGCGCACGCAGCCCGAAGTCGAACCGCCGGTGACCACCACCGTGTCGACTTTGTGCCACACCAGCAGCGATTGCAGATTGGTCTCGTGAAAGGCGGAGGCCATGCGCTTGTTGAAGATCGCGTCGCGCACGCGGTCGATGCGCAGCCGGTCGTCGAACTCGCTCCGGCGGCTGCCCACCTTGATGTTCTGCAAACTGTCCGGCGTGTTGGTGCGGGTGCCCCACACCCCCGCGTCGGCCGCGGTTTCCATGTAGGCGACATAGGTCCAGACCACCGGCAGGTCTTTGGCGCGGAACAGATCGGCGAGTTCGTTGACGTACTCGATCTGCTTCGGATCGGTCTCATACGCGGTCGCGAACTCGCCGACGCAGGTATAGGCCTTCTGCAGGTCGATATTGATCAGCGCCGGACGCGCGCCGAAGCCGAACTTGGCGCGCGCCGGGCGCGCGCGGATTTCTTCGAAATACTGGCGCGGTGTTTTGTCGGATAATTCCATGCGCGCGATCGAAGCCGCGGCATGAGGGCCGCGTCAAGCGAACGCGGCCTGAGAATCAGGGGCTCACGCCGCTAGGTGGAAGCGCCGCCGGTGGCGAAGTAGAGCAGCGCCACGAAGCCGAGCAGCGCGAACAGCAACAGCAGCCAGCCGAACGCGGCGCGATCGCGCCGCGTGGACCTGACGCTGGAAGCCTCCCGCGCCCGGGTCGCCGGCTCGCCACGCGCGATGCTTGCCTGATGGGCCGCCGTCTCGGCGACGATGTGCGGTGGGGTGGAAAAGCCGCCAGCCTCTTCGTCGGTGCCGATCGGCGCCGCCGCGGGATCGCCGACCGCGACCTTGTCCCCGAACCTGCCGGCGTCGGTCTGGTGGCGATACTGGTCGAGGTTGCGCGGGTGCGCTCGGTGCGGCTCGTGCGGGCGGGGCTGCGGCATGCTCGGGCCAACGGCGCACGACCTGGACGGTTCCCGCCCTACGCCGCGACGGTTCCCGTCAGCGCTTGCGCAGCTGCACCCACAGCAGCAGGCCGATGACCACCGCGATCAGCCCGACCCCGAAGCCGATCGGCGCCCAGGCGTCGCCGCCCAGCGCCGGCAAGTCCGCCGTCTGATGCGCCGCCACGACCGCGATCACGACCGGAACGACGAGCGCGAGCAGGGTGAGGATGATGCGGCGCATGAAACGCTTCATGCCACGGAACACAGATGGGGTTCATCCTGTTGCAACCGTAACACCAAGGGGAAAGAAGGCGGCGACGCCGACCTTCGTCGCATGTGACGCATGTGGGCCGGGCACTGAGCCGACGCCCGGACGGCGATCCAGCACGAAGGGTAGTCGCCGGCGAGGCGGAGCGCTCTTCGGGGGCGCAGACGCTTCAAGAGAAGGGCCGGATGGACGAGCATCCGGCCCTTCTTTCGTCTGCGGGAAAACGCGCTAGGCGTCCTGGATGTCGGGATCGTAGGCGCGTCCTGCTGCAAGCATCCGGTCGGTGCCCAGCACCGCGTTCAGCCCTTTCAGGTCGAGCATTTTCTCGCGCCACGCGGCGCTCGACCCGTCGCGTTTGAGGTCGGCGAAAAACTGCTCGAGCGCGAACACCAGCACCCGCGTCGCGGCGCCCGGGAAGATCACCAGCCGGTACCCGGCGGCGGCGAGCGCGCCGGCGTCGCGGATCGGAGTGGTGCCGCCTTCGACCATGTTGGCGAGCAGCGGTACGCGCGCGGCGAAGCGCGCGGCGACGCTGCGCATCTGCGCTTCGCTTTGCGGCGCCTCGACGAACAGCAGGTCGCAGCCTGCTTCGACATAGGCCTCGGCCCGGGCCAGCGCATCGTCGAACCCGTTGACCGCGAGCGCATCGGTGCGCGCCACAATCAGGGTCGCGTCGTCGTTGCGCGCATCGCAGGCGGCCTTGATCTTGCCCACCATCTCGGCCGCCGGCACGACGCGCTTGCCGGCGAGGTGACCGCAGCGTTTGGGCATCACCTGGTCTTCGAGCTGGATCGCCGAGGCGCCGGCGCGCTCGAAGCTGCGCACGGTGCGCTGCACGTTGAGCGCATTGCCGAAGCCGGTGTCGGCGTCGACGACCAGCGGCAGGTCGGGACAGCGATCGCGGATGTTGGCGATCACGTCGGCGACCTCGACCGCAGTGGTGAGGCCGATATCGGGCCGGCCCAGCCGCGTATAGGCGACCGAAGCGCCCGACAGATAGGCGGCTTCGAACCCGGCGCGCTCGATCAGCGACGCGGTCAGCGCGTCGTAGCAACCGGGGGCGAGCACGGCGCGATCGGATCGCGCCAGCAGCGCCCGCAAGGTTGCAGCCGGTTTGTTCATGCGCCCAGTCCGCCCGTTTCCATCAGTACGACCCGCCATCCGTCGGGATCTTCGAACGTCATTCCGTGCGTGCGCCAATAGGGATTCTCGGGCTCGACCGGGGCATGGCCGGCCGCGCGCAGGCAGGCGCACCTGCAGGGGCTTCATCCGCGGGCGAGCTTCTTCTTCAGATGCGGCATCAACCCGCCATCTTCGATCATCGTCATCAGATGGGCCGGGATCGGCTCGACGCGGAATTCGCGCCCACCGGCGCGCACGAGGCCGGCGACGGGATCGACCTCGATCGCCTCGCCGTCCTGGATCTCGTTCGCCTGCGGAAAGAACAGCGCCGGCAGGCCGAGATTGAGCGCGTTGCGATAGAAGATGCGCGCGAAGCTGGTGGCGAGCACGGCGCCGACGCCGAGATGCTTCAAGGCCTGCGCCGCCTGTTCGCGCGACGAGCCGATGCCGAACGAGGCACCGCCGACCACCACGTCACCGGGGCGGACCTCGGCGGCGAAGCGCGGCGCGATCGCTTCGAGACAGTGGGTCGCGAGCGCTTCCAGGGGCAGCTTCATGTACATGCCGGGCGCCAGCACGTCGGTGTCGATGCCGTCGCCGAATTTCCAAGTGCGTCCCGCGATCATTTCAGTTCCCCGCGAAAGCGGCGATCCATGTCGACGCCGGCGCGGAACGTCGAAGCGTGCACTTGATCCATCGAAGGATCCCCGCCCCCGGCTCGGGGGGCGGAACAAGCTTCGCGGGGAATAAGAAACCGCCGCGGATCGGCGACGCAGCCTTCGATCGCGCTGGCCGCGACCGTGTAGGGCGAGCCCAGATAGACCGACGCGTCTTTGTGGCCCATGCGGCCTTTGAAGTTGCGGTTGGTCGACGAGATGCAGACTTCGCCTGCGGCGAGCACGCCCGCCCCGATGCCGGCGCAGGCGCCGCAGCCGGTCGGCATCAGGATTGCGCCTGCTTCGGTGAGCGTCGCGAGCGTGCCGTCTTTGGCCGCCGCCTCGGTCGTGGCGCGCGACGATGGCGCCACCAGCAGCCGCACATGCTTCGCCACCTTGCGCCCTTTGAGCACGCGCGCCGCCATGTGCAGGTCGGTGAGTTTCGCGCCGACGCAGGCGCCGATATAGGCCTGGTCGATGCGCGCCCCCGCCGCTTCGTCGACCGGCCCGGCATTCGCGGGCGAATGCGGCCGCGCCACTTGCGGCACCAGCTGCGCGGCGTCGAACCGGTGCACCGCTTCGTAGGTCGCGTCGGGATCCGAACGCCAGATGCGCGCCTCTTCGTCGTCGATTGCGACACCGGCGGCCCGGATCGCGTCCAGGGTCGTCGCGTCGGGTTCGATGATGCCGCTTTCGGCGCCGAGTTCGGCCGCCATGTTGGTCAGCACGCCGCGTTCCGACATGGACATGGCGCGTACTGTGGTACCGCCATATTCGATTGCCTTGAACGCGTTATCCATGCCGAGCGTTCGACAAAGATGCAGCATGACGTCTTTGGCGACGACGCCGTCGGCGAAAACACCGTCCCATTCCACGCGGATGGTCGCGGGTACCCGCGTCCAGATCTCGCCGGTCACCATCACGCCGGTCATTTCGGTCGCGCCGAACCCGGCCATGTAGCAGCCATAGGCGCCCGCCATGGTGGAATGACTGTCGCCGCCGACGCAGAACAGGCCCGGGCGCAGATGCCCACCCTCGGCCAGCATCACGTGACAGATGCCCTGCATGTCATAGAAGGCGGCGATTCCCTGGTCGCGCACCCACTCGCGCGTGAGTTTGAGAATGGCCGCGGATTCCGGATCGACCGCGGGCACGTAATGGTCGCTCACCACCACGACCTTGGACGGATCCCAGACTTTGGCGCCGAGTTCTTCCAGGCGCGGCTTGACCCGTCGCGGACCCGAACTGTCGTGAAACATCGCCAGATCGACCGTGGCGGTCACGATTTCGCCCGGCGTCACGGCATTTTTGCCCGCCGCCCGCGCGAGAATTTTTTCGGTCAGTGTCCGGCCCATGAATACGTCCGCTGTTCGAGCCCGTGGGCTGCTATCCGCACGGGGATTCGTCGGCATAAGGTAGCGCGCTTTTCTCCAGGAGCCCGACCGTGACCCAGCAAGCTATCCACCTGACGAAGCCCGCCAAGAAAGCGGAGGCGAAGATGACCCAGTTCGACTGGGAAGATCCGCTTCATCTGGACGAGCTGCTGACCGAAGACGAACGCATGATCCGCGACGCCGCGCGCGCCTATGCGCGCGACAAGCTGCTCCCGCGCGTGCTCGAAGCCAACCGGCACGAAATCTTCCACCGCGAGATCATGAACGAGCTCGGCGAGCTGGGGCTGCTGGGCGTCACCATGCACGGCTATGGCGGCGTCGGCGCGTCCTACGTCGCCTATGGCCTGTGTGCGCGCGAAATCGAATGGGTCGATTCGGGCTATCGCTCGGCCATGAGCGTGCAGTCGTCGCTGGTGATGTATCCGATCTACGCCTACGGGTCGGAGGCACAGAAGGAACGCTGGCTGCCCGGCCTCAACAGCGGCGAGCTGGTCGGTTGTTTCGGCCTGACCGAGCCGGACGCCGGTTCCGATCCCGCCGGCATGAAGACCCGCGCCAAAAAAGTGCCGGGCGGCTACGTGCTCAACGGGTCCAAGCAATGGATCACCAACTCGCCGATCGCCGACGTCGCCGTCGTGTGGGCCAAGTGCGAGTGGGACGGCAAGATCCGCGGTTTTCTCTGCGACCGCAGCATGAAGGGATTCACCACGCCGAAGATCGAAGGCAAATTCAGCTTGCGCGCCGGCGTCACCGGCGGCATCGCGCTCGACGACGTGCAGCTGACCGAAGAACATCTTCTGCCCGGCGCGGTCGGCATGTCGGGTCCGTTCGGCTGCCTCAACCGCGCCCGCTACGGCATTTCATGGGGCGCGATGGGCGCGGCGGAATTCTGCTTCCAGAAGGCCCGCGAATACACGCTGGAGCGCAAGCAGTTCGGCAAGCCGCTGGCGGCGACGCAGCTGATTCAGAAAAAGCTCGCCGACATGGAGACCGAAATCACGCTCGGCCTGCACGCATCGTTGCGCGTCGGCCGCCTGTTCGACGAAGGCAAACTTTCCGCCGAAGCGATCTCGATCGTGAAGCGCAACAATTGCGGCAAGGCGCTCGACATCGCGCGGCAGGCGCGCGACATGCACGGCGGCAACGGCGTCTCGGACGAATATCACGTCATCCGGCACGCGATGAATCTCGAAGCCGTGAACACCTATGAAGGCACGCACGACATTCACGCGCTGATTCTCGGCCGCGCGATTACCGGCATCCAGGCGTTCGGCTGATCGCTCTTTCGTCATGCCCGGGACAAGCCTGGGCATGGCGATCAGGCAGCGCTTTGAGCACCGTGTCGCCGACGCTTTCGCCCTGACTCGCCACCACGTCTTTCCGCACGTGCATCGCGCTGGCCTGCCGGAGCAGCGCCTGGGCGCGGCGGGATCGGGAATACCCGGTCGGCACGCGGCGGGTTGACGCGGTGTTCAAGCCTCTTTCACAGCTCCCGTTCTGTTGATCCAGCCCTGCGCCAGCAAAACGGGCCGCGCGCGGACTTGTTCGAAGAAGGCCGCCTATCTATCGTCCCGCCCCCATGGCGACCCCCGCCCCTCCGATACCCGCCGACATCGCCGCCCTCAGCTTCGAGGACGCGCTGGCCGAGCTCGAACGCATCGTGCGCCAAGTCGAGGAAGGCCGCGCCAAGCTCGACGACGCGATCGCCGCCTATGAGCGCGGCGTGCTGCTGAAGCGTCATTGCGAGGCCAAGCTGAAAGACGCGCAGGCGCGGATCGAACAGATCGCGCTGGCGTCTGACGGCACCGTGCAGACGCGCCCCTTCAGCGACAGCTGAATCACCCAAGACTCAGCGACGGCTGACTCAATCAGGATTCGAAAGTTCGAGATGAACGCGACGTTGGAAGCCGTCATGGCCCAGACGGCGGCGCAGGTCAGCGAGGCGCTGACCACGCTGCTGCCGAACAAGAAGCTGACCGAGTCCAAGCTGTTCGATGCGATGCGCTGGGGCTGCCTCGCCGGCGGCAAGCGGCTGCGCCCACTCCTTGTGCTGCAAAGCGCTTCGCTCTTTGCAGTCAACACGGAATGCGCGCTGCGCGTCGCCGCCGCGATCGAATTCGTCCATTGCTACTCGCTGATTCACGACGACCTGCCGGCGATGGACGACAGCGACCTGCGTCGCGGCCGTCCGACCGTGCACAAGCAGTTCGACGACGCGACTGCAATCCTGGCGGGCGACGGCTTGCTGACATTCGCGTTCGAGGTCCTGGCCGACCCCGAAACGCATGAAGATCCGGCTGTGCGTTGCAATTTGGTCACGGCGCTCGCGAAAGCGGCGGGCCCGGAGGGCATGGTCGGCGGCCAGATGCTCGACCTGATCGGCGAGACCGTGCCGCTGGACGAAAGCGAAGTCGCCCGTCTGCAGCGCCTGAAGACCGGTGCGCTGATCAGTTTCTCGGCCGAATCCGGGGCTATTCTGGGCCGGGCGTCACCGCCGCAACGGCAGGCGCTTCGGGGCTATGCCCATGATTTGGGACTCGCTTTTCAGATCGCCGACGACCTGCTCGACGCCGAGGGCGACGAGGCCGTGACCGGCAAGCCGGTGGGCGCCGACGCGGCCGCCGGCAAGCAGACTTTCGTTTCGATTTTGGGGCTCGAACGAGCCCGTACGCAGGCCATTTTGCTGGCCGATCAGGCGTCGAAACATTTGGACATATTTGAAGACAGGGCCGATGTTCTGCGCCAGTTAGCGCGCTATGTCGTTGAACGCCGCGCCTGAAGGGAGCCTGAGGAGCCCACCCCCAGTGACCAAAGCTGTGATTACCGCTTCCAAGACACCCCTGCTCGACACAGTCCATGTGCCTGCGGATCTCCGCCGCCTGGACCCGTCGCAGCTCCGCCAGCTTGCCGATGAATTGCGTGCCGAGACGATCGACGCCGTGTCGATCACCGGCGGCCATCTCGGTGCGGGCTTGGGCGTGGTCGAACTGACCACCGCCATCCATTACGTGTTCAACACGCCCGACGATCGTTTGATCTGGGACGTCGGCCATCAATGCTACCCGCATAAGATCCTGACCGGTCGTCGCGATCGCATTCGCACGCTGCGCACGGGTGGCGGCTTGAGCGGATTCACCAAGCGCAGCGAGAGCGAATACGATCCGTTCGGCGCCGCGCACAGCTCGACCTCGATCTCGGCCGGACTCGGCATGGCGGTCGCGCGCGACTTCCTCGGCAAGAACAACAAAGTCGTCGCGGTGATCGGCGACGGCGCCATGTCGGCAGGCATGGCGTACGAGGCGATGAACAATGCGGGCCATCTGCGCTCGCGCCTCGTCGTGATCCTCAACGACAACGACATGTCGATCGCGCCGCCGGTGGGCGCGCTGTCGGCGTATCTGTCGCGCTTGCTGTCGTCGAAATCGTATCGCTCGCTGCGCCATCTCGGCAAAGAAGTGTCGAGCGTGCTGCCGTCGGCGCTGCGCACCGCGGCGCGTCGCGCCGAAGAATATGCGCGCGGCATGATCACCGGCGGGACGTTGTTCGAAGAGCTCGGCTTCTTCTATGTCGGCCCGGTCGACGGTCACAATCTCGACCATCTGCTGCCGGTGCTCGAAAACGTGCGCGACGCGGATGAAGGTCCGATCCTGCTGCACGTCGTCACCGAAAAAGGCCACGGCTATCCGCCGGCGGAAAAGGCCGCCGACAAGCTGCACGCGGTCGCCAAGTTCGACGTCGTCACCGGCGCGCAGGTGAAGGCGAAATCGAACGCGCCGACCTACACCAACGTGTTCGCGTCGTCGCTCATCCAGGAAGCCGCGCTCGACGACAAGATCGTCGCGGTCACAGCCGCAATGCCATCGGGCACCGGCCTCGACCAGTTCCAGCAGCGCTTCCCCGAACGCTGCTTCGATGTCGGCATCGCCGAACAGCATGCAGTGACGTTCGCCGCCGGTCTCGCGACCGAAGGCATGCGTCCGGTCTGCGCCATCTACTCGACCTTCCTGCAGCGCGGCTACGACCAGGTCGTGCACGACGTGGCGATCCAGAAGCTGCCGGTCCGTTTCATGATGGACCGCGCCGGCCTGGTCGGCGCCGACGGCCAGACGCATGCGGGCTCGTTCGACATTCCGTATCTGGGCTGCCTGCCGAACCTGGTGCTGATGGCGGCGGCCGACGAAGCCGAGCTGCGCCACATGGTCCGCACCGCGCTCGCCATCGACGACGCGCCCTCGGCCGTACGCTTCCCGCGCGGTGAAGGCGTCGGCGTCACCATGCCGGAGCGCGGCGAGATCCTGGAACTCGGCAAGGGCCGCATCCTGCGCGAAGGCACCAAGATCGCGCTGCTGTCCTACGGCACCCGCCTCAACGAGTGCATGAAGGCGGCCGAACTGCTGGGTGCGCGCGGCCTGTCGACCACGGTCGCGGATGCGCGCTTCGCCAAGCCGCTCGACAACGATCTGGTGAAGCGTCTCGTGCTCGAGCACGAAGTGCTGATCACCATCGAAGAAGGCTCGAAGCTCGGCTTCGGCGCCATCGTGCTGCATCGCCTGGCCGAAACCGGCCTGCTCGATGCGGGCGTGAAGATCCGCACCATGACCCTGCCGGACGTGTTCCAGGAACATGATTCGCCGAACAAGCAGTACGAAGAAGCAGGCCTCGACGCCCGCAGCATCGCGTTGCAGGCGCTGACGGCGCTCGGCATCGACGCAGTCGACCTGCACGCGCGCGCCTGACGAGCCGTCAGGTCTGGTCCGATTCAAGCGATCGGACCAGGCTCGCTGCAAGAAACCCCCTGTATCGGCTGTGGTCTAGCGTCGATACTGGGGGCGTGACCCTTCGCCGAAAGATTCTGATCGCCTATATGGCGGTCGTGGCCCTGATGGGCGTGATCACCGCAACGGGCTTCGCCCTTGGCGATCGCACCACCGCCACATTCGCCGAACTCAATCGCACGCAGGAAATCCTCGACGCGCTCGGGCGGCTGCGGGTCGGGCTGATCGATGCCGAGACGGGGCAGCGCGGCTATCTGCTGACCGGCCGCGACATCTATCTCACGCCCTACAGCGCCGCGTGCGACACGATCCCGCCTGAGCTCGAGCGGCTGAGCGGGCTGCTGCACATTCCGGCGAACCAGGTCGCGCTTGCCGAGGTGAAGCCGCTCATCCTCGAGAAGCTGCAGGAACTGGCTGACACGATCCGGGTCCGTCGCGAGAAAGGCGCCGAAGCTTCGCTCGCCATCGTCAATTCAGACCGCGGGCGCGACTCGATGGAGCGCATCCGCGCCATGTTGAGCGGGATCGAGCAGCGCGCCAGCGCCCGCCGCGACGAAGCCGAGGAGGCCGCGCATCGGGCGCAGCGCAATTTCGAAGTCGGCGCAGTTGCGGTCATTCTTCTCCTGGCACTTGCCGGCGGCGGTCTGGCGCTGCTGCTCGCCCGTACGCTGACGCGCCGTCTGGGCCGCCTGACCGATGCCGCGCTGGCGTTCGGCTTCGGTGACCGTTCGCGGCGCGCCCGCGTCGCCGGGCACGACGAAATCGCCACCGCCGCGCGCGCCTTCGATTCGATGGCCGATCTGGTGCAGCGGCAGGAAGCCGAACTCGCCGCCAATCGCCAGCGCCTCAGCGCCGTGCTCGACACGGTGGCGGAAGGCGTCGTGGTGGTCGACAAAAACGGCGCCATCCACGAGCTCAATCCGGCCGCGGAATTGTTGTTGGGTTACGACGCCGAGACGTTGCGTGGACGCAGCCTGGCGGGATTTTTCCCGCGCGCGCCATTGAGCGTCGAGCAGCTTGCCAGCCAGCCGGTGCGCGACCAGCGCTTCGTCGAATCCTGTGTCGCAACGCCTGACGGCGAGCGCCCGGTCGAAGTCGCCATCGGCCGCGTCGATCGCGAGGGCGATGCGATCTTCGTCTGCGTGCTGCGCGACATTACCGAACGCAAGCGTGTCGAGCGGCTGAAGAACGAGTTCGTCTCGACCGTCAGCCACGAGCTGCGGACGCCGCTGACCTCGATCGCGGGCTCGCTCGACCTGATCGGAGCCGGCGCTGCGGGCGAGGTGCCGGCGCAAGCCGCCGCGCTGGTCGAGATCGCGCGCAAGAACAGCCGCCGGCTGGTGCGGCTGATCAACGACATTCTCGACGTCGAGAAGATCGAATCGGGCCAGCTGACGCTGGATTTCCGGCGTCACAATCTGCGCGACCTGATCGCCGGTTCGGTCGAAGCGACGCGCGCCTATGCGCGCGAATATGGCGTCGAGTACCGCATCATCGTCAACGACGCCGACCCGACGATCTACGGCGACGCCGACCGCCTGACGCAGGTCCTGACCAACCTTCTGTCGAACGCGGCGAAATTCTCACCGTCGGGACGGATGGTCGACATCACGCTGACGCGCGACGGCGAGCAGGCGCGCGTCGAAGTGCGCGACTGCGGGCCCGGCATTCCGCTGGCATTTCGCGACCGCATCTTTCAGCGCTTCGCGCAGGCCGATTCATCGGACACGCGCGGCAAGGGCGGCACCGGACTCGGCCTCGCCATCGCCAAATCCCTGGTCGAGCGCCATGGCGGCCGGATCGGCTTCGACACCGAGCTGGGTCATGGCACCAGCTTCTGGTTTGCGCTGCCGGCGCTCGACCCGGTCGGCGCGCTGCCGCCGCTCGAAGATCATGTCGGCTCGCCGGTGCTGGTGGTGGAAGACGACGACGACGTCGCCACCTTGCTGCGAATGATCCTGGAGCGCGCCGGCTATACGGTCGATCGCGTCGCCGATCTGCGCGCGGCGCGGCGCGCCATTTCGGCCAAACGCTACGCCGCGATCACGCTCGATCTGATGCTGCCCGACGGCAATGCGATCGAGCTGGTGCGCGAATTGCGCAGCGCGGCCGCAACCGCCGAGCTCAAGATCGTCGTCGTGTCGGCGGTCATGGTCGACGGCAAGCGCGAGCTGAATGGCGACGCGGTGAGCGTGGTCGACTGGATTCCAAAGCCGATCGATCCGGTGCGCTTGCTCGAGGCGGTGCGCATGGCGGTGGCGGGCACGCTGCGGCCGCGCATCCTGCATGTCGAGGACGATCCCGACGTCGCCCGCGTGACCCAGCTGTTGCTGCGCGACGTCGGCGACGTCGTGGTGGCGACCGATCTCGCTTCGGGCCGCGCCGCGATGCTGGCGACACGGTTCGATCTGCTGCTGCTCGACGTCGAGTTGCCCGACGGGTCGGGGCTGGATCTGCTGCCGCTGGCACGTTCGGCGCAGGACCGTCCGGTGCCGGTCATCGTCTTTTCGGCCGACCAGGTCAGCGATGACGCTGCCCGCGCGGTGGAGGCGACGCTGGTCAAATCGCGCGTCTCGAGCGACGAGCTGGCGCAAACCATCCAGCGCATCGTACGAAGCGCCCCGTGAATCATCTCGCCGCCACCGGCCCGACCCGAATCCTCTATATCGAGGACGATCCCGACATTCAGGCGATCGTCCGCATCGCGCTGGAAACGGTCGGACGGTTGCAGTTGCACGTCTGCTCGAGCGGACGCGAAGCGCTCGACGTGATCGACGAGTTTCGCCCCGACTTCGTGCTGCTCGACGTGATGATGCCGGGGTTGGACGGGCCTGAGACCTTGGCCTTGATCCGCGCTCGGCACGGCTTCGCCGATGTGCCCGCCGCCTTCTGCACCGCCAAAGTGCAGCCGCAGGACGTGGCGCGGCTGCGTGCACTGGGCGCGTGCGATGTGATCGCCAAACCGTTCGATCCGATGACGCTGGCGACACGGCTGCGCGGCCTCTACGCCGAAGCGGCGCGGTGAGTGCGAAGAAACGCGCCGACCAGGCCCTCGTCGATGCCGGTCTGGTTGAAAGTCGCGCGCGCGCCCAGGCGCTGATCATCGCCGGCCTCGTCTTCGACGGCACCAAACGCATCGACAAGGCGAGCGACATGGTCGCCGCCGATCACGCGCTGACGATCAAAGGCCAGGATCATCCCTACGTGTCGCGCGGCGGCCTGAAGCTGGCGCACGGGCTCGACGCGTTCGCGATCGACCCGGCCGGCGTCACGGCGATCGATGTCGGCGCTTCGACCGGCGGCTTCACCGACGTGCTGCTGCAGCGCGGCGCGGCCAAGGTCTATGCCGTCGATGTCGGGCACGGGCAGCTTGCCTGGAAGCTGCGCCAGGATCCGCGCGTCGTGACCTTGGAACGCACCAACGCGCGCCTGCTGACGCGCGAGCAGATTCCCGATCCGATCGACCTCGTCGTGTGCGATGCGAGTTTTATTTCGCTGTCGACCGTGCTGCCCGCCGCGCTGGCGCTGACCCGCGTGCCGGCAAGACTGGTGACGCTGATCAAGCCGCAATTCGAAGTCGGCAAGGGACAGGTCGGCAAGAAAGGCGTCGTGCGCGATCCGGCACTGCACGACGAAGTCTGCGCGCGAGCGCAGCTATGGCTCGCTGCGCAACCGGGCTGGCGCGTGCTGGGCGTGGTCGAAAGCCCGATCACCGGCCCGGAAGGAAACAAGGAGTTCCTTCTCGGCGGCGTGCGCGAATCCTGAGCGCGTTCGCCCCGCGAAATCAGTCCAGCAGTTCTGCCGGCAGCCGCAGCGTGCGCGCGTCGGGCGATTCGAACAGCGGCGACGCGGCGCGCAGCAGTGGCTGCGCCACGCTTGCCCAGGAAGCGAGCCGCGCGACCGCCTCGTTCTCGCCGCGCATGTAGCGCAGCAACTCTTCGAGCGGCGAACGGCGCTCGGGCAGCACCGTCGCGACCAGCGGTGAATCGGTCGGCAGGCCCAGCTCCTGTCGCGTCACGCGGAGCGCCACGTCGAGACCACCGAGCTCGTCCACCAGCCCGACATCCTTGGCCTGTTTGCCGGTCCAGACGCGGCCTCGGGCAATCGCTTCGACTTTGTCGGGCGACAATTTCCGGCCTTTCGCGACCCCGTCGACGAAGCTCGCGTAAATCCGATCGAGCGAGGCGTTGCGCCGCTCGCGCTCCTGCGCCGAGGCAGGACGGGCAAGCGACATGATCGGCGCGTCGGTCGTCTTCACCTGGTCGACCGTGACCCCGAGCTTGTCGAGCAGCGCCTGCGCGTCAGGACGTTCCGCCAGCACGCCGATCGAGCCGGTGATGGTGGCCGGTTCGGCGACGATCTTGTCGGCATCCATCGAAATCCAATAGCCGCCCGACGCCGCCACCGAGCCCATCGAGACGACGATCTTCTTGCCCGATTCCTTGGCGCGCAGCACCAGCCGGCGGATCGACTCGCCGGCCACGACTTCGCCGCCGGGGCTGTCGACGCGCAGCACGATCGCCTTGATTGCCTTGTCGTCGATGGCGGTTTCGAACGCCTTGCGCATCGTGTCGGGCGTCACGATCGAATCGCCACTGAAGTCGGGCGCACCAAACGGGGCGATCACGCCGATCGCATAGATCACCGCGATCTTGGTCGCCTCGGGGCGCGACGGCGGCTCCGGCTGGCGCCGGAACTGGTCGTACTTGACGAATTGCGCGCCCGCGCCGGCGCGCTTCAGCGCCGCCGAATCGGCTTCGTCGGCATGACCGAGCTGGTCGATGAAATGCCCATCTTTCGCCTCGTCGCCGAACAGCGGCATGCGCGCCATGGCCTGGCGCACCGAATCGGGCTCGATCTTGCGTCCGGTGGCGATTCCGTCGACCAGCTGCTGGGTCAGGTCCTTGCCCAGCGTTTCGTAATTCTCGCGCACGGCCGGCGGTAGTTTGGTCTCGGTGAACTGGTCGCCGGCGCTCTTATATTCCTTGCGCTTGCTGACTTCGAAATTGACGCCGACCTTTTCGAGCAGCCCTTTGTAGAATTCGAATTCGCGATTCCAGCCGGTGGCGCGCAGCTCGCCCATGGGCTGCATCCAGACTTCGTCGCAGCCCGTCGCCAGCAGATAGGCGCTGTCGCCGCCGACCGCCCAGCTATCGGCGTGCGCGATCGCGAACTTGCCGCGGTCGCGGAAGCGCTGCAGCGCGTCGCGCAACTCCTGCGCCTGCGCCATGCGCAGCTGCGCCGAGCCGACATGCAGCACGATGCCCTTGATGCGGTCGTCGGTGCGCGCGCGATCGATCGCAACGACGAGGTCGCGTAGCTTGGCGGCGCGTGCGCCGAACGGCAGCGGCAGCTCGGGCGCCGGCGACGGCTCGGCGATCTCGCCTTTGAGATCGAGCTGCAGCACCGCAATCGAGGGGATCGGCTTGGCCGGATGCTGGGTAACGTTCTTGAGGTTCGACACGCCCCAGAACATGACCGCGAGCAGCAGCACGAAAAGCACGCCAATCGTTGCGAAGAATCCGACGACGTAGCGCATGGAAGTCTCTCCGGAGTTCAGCGTCCCAGCGCGCGGTGGCGCAGCAGATGATCGGCAAGCACGCAGGCAAGCATGGCTTCCCCGACCGGCACCGCGCGAATGCCGACGCAGGGGTCGTGACGTCCCTTGGTCGAAATCTCGGTCTCTTCGCCGCTGCTCGTGATGGTGCGCAACGGCGTCAGGATCGAGCTGGTCGGTTTGACCGCGAAGCGCACCACCACCGGCTGCCCGCTGGAAATGCCGCCGAGCACGCCGCCGGCATGGTTCGACAGAAACGTCGGACCGTCATTGCCCGCGCGCATCTCGTCGGCATTCTGCTCGCCGCTGTACGAGGCGGCCGCGAAACCGGCGCCGATCTCGACGCCCTTCACCGCGTTGATCCCCATCATCGCGGCGGCGATGTCGGCGTCGAGCTTGCCATAGACCGGCGCGCCCCAGCCCGGCGGCACGCCTTCGGCGGTCACTTCGACGACGGCGCCCAGCGACGAGCCCGCCTTGCGCGTCGCGTCGAGATCGTCTTCCCACTTGGCAGCGGTATCGGCGTCGGGGCCGAAGAACGGATTGCGCTGCACTTCGTCCCAGTCGAAGCGCGCGCGGTCGATGGCGCGCGGGCCGATCTGGGTGACGCAACCGCGGATGCGCACGGCGTCGCCGAGAATGCGGCGCGCGACTGCGCCGGCGGCGACGCGAGACGCGGTCTCGCGCGCGCTGCTGCGGCCGCCGCCGCGCGGATCGCGAATGCCGTATTTGGCGTCGTACGTGTAGTCGGCGTGGCCGGGCCGGTATTTGTCGACGATCTCGCCGTAATCCTTCGAGCGCTGATCGACATTGTCGATCATCAGCGCGATCGGATGGCCCGTCGTCTGTCCCTCATACACGCCGGACAGGATGCGAACCGCATCCGGCTCGCGGCGCTGCGTCGTGAAGCGCGACTGGCCGGGACGGCGCGCATCGAGAAATGGCTGGATCCAGGCTTCGTCGAGCGGCAGCAGCGGCGGACAGCCATCGACGACGCAGCCGATTGCGGGACCATGGCTTTCGCCAAAGGTGGTGACGCGAAAGAGATGGCCGAAGCTGTTCACGTCAGGTCACGTACTGGGACGGTCGGCGATGCTTTGCAGAAGCTGCGCCGTTCCTTCGGCGGCGTCGGGGGCCGTCATGCCGACGACATGATAGCCGGAATCGACGTGCAGCACTTCGCCGGTGACGCCGGCGCCGAGATCGGAAAGCAGATAGAGAGCGGCGCCGCCGACTTCCTGTTGCGTCACGTTGCGCTTGAGCGGCGCGTTGAGCTCGTTCCATTTCAGGATGTAGCGGAAGTCCGAAATGCCGCTCGCGGCCAATGTCTTGATCGGGCCGGCCGAGATCGCATTGACGCGAATGCCGTCGCGGCCGAGATCGACCGCGAGATAGCGCACGCTCGCTTCGAGCGCCGCTTTGGCGACGCCCATCACGTTGTAGTTCGGCATCACGCGCTCGGCGCCGTAATAGCTGAGCGTCAGCAGGCCGCTGCCGTCCTTCATCAGCCTCGCCGCGCGCTGCGCCACCGCGGTGAAGCTGTAACAGGAGATGTCCATGGTCAGCTTGAACACGTCGCGCGACGTGTCGCAGTAGCGGCCGTCGAGCGCCGCCTTGTCGGTATAGCCGATCGCATGCACCACGAAGTCGAGTCCGCCCCAGCGCTGGCCGAGTTCGTCGAACGTCGCGTCGATCGACGCGTCTTCACCGACGTCGCACGGCAGAACGATGTTCGAGCCGACGCTTTCGGCCAGCGGCTGCACGCGCTTCTGCAGCGCATCGCCGACATAGGTGAAGGCCAGCTCGGCATCGTGTGCGGCGAGCTGCTGTGCGATGCCCCAGGCGATCGAACGATCGTTGGCGACACCCATGATCAGCCCGCGCTTGCCGGCCATCAGGCCCGGTCGATCGGTCATCAGCTCCTCAAAGAATCACGAGACGAAAAAGCCGCCGCATCCTATTCGGACGCGGCGGCCCCTTCCTAGCACGGGTGCGGACAGGTTCGGGCACACGCCCGACGCACCGCAGCGCCGATTTTTTACGAGACGACCTGCCAGCTGCCATCCGGATTACGGCAGGCCGTGCCATTGGCGTCCTGTTTGCGGCCGCCGATAAAGACCGTCTGCGTGTATTCACGGCAGTAACGGCCGTCCGGCGACTGGTACGCTTTCTGCGGCACTGTGTAGCCGTAATTGCCGCTGTCCGGATTGCGCCATTCATTGCGCGAGTTGGCGTAGCCGGTTTCGAGCGCGCGGTTGGTCGACTGATCGAGATAGGCCCGGTCTGCGCGGTCCATCGATTTGCCGACTTCGCTGCCCAGCAGGCCGCCGAGCAGCACGCCGCCCGCCGTCGCGAAGGCCTTGCCCGAACCGCCGCCGAACTGGTTGCCAAGCAGGCCGCCGAGGCCCGCGCCGACCAGCGCACCGCCGGTCTGCTTGTTCATGCCAGGCCCGTACGGGTCCTGCTGGCAGGCCGTCAGCGCCAGCGTGCCCGCCAGCAGCGGGGCGAGAATGATCGCCCTGCTCTTCGTCAGGTTCCGCCTCATGGGTTCTCTCTTCCTTCCTTCGAAGCTAGGTTCGCGGCCCCAGCGAATTCGTGCGGAGCCAAGTCCACGATGCAACGTGGCAATTCCGGCGACAACGCGGCAACCGGCGGCGCAGATCCCTAGAATCCCAGTGGACCTTCAAACTTCCGACCCTTTCGACCAGTTCCAGCGCTGGTTTGACGAGGCCAAGACCAGCGAGCCCAACGATCCCGACGCGATGGCCCTGGCCACGGTCGATGCCGCCGGACGCCCGTCGGTGCGCATGGTGCTTCTGAAAGGCGTCGATCGGCGCGGCTTCGTTTTCTACACCAACAACGAAAGCCGCAAGGGAACCGAGCTGGCGCAGACGCGGCGTGCAGCCTTGTGCCTGCACTGGAAATCGCTGCGGCGGCAGGTGCGGATCGAAGGTCCGGTGGTGCCCGTCAGCGAAGCGGAGGCCGACGCCTATTTCACCAGCCGCTCGCGCGGCAGCCGGCTGGCCGCGCGCGCTTCGGACCAGTCGCGGCCGCTCAAGGACCGCGCGACCTTGCTGGCGCGGTGGGCCAGCGAGACCGAGAAATTCGGCGACAACGACCCGGTGCCGCGCCCGCCCCATTGGTCGGGCTGGCGGGTCGAGCCCGAGACAATCGAATTCTGGTCGGACGGCGAATTCCGGCTGCATGACCGGTTCCTGTTCCGCCGGGCCGGCGAGAGCTGGACCGTCGAGCGGCTGTATCCGTGACGGAGGCCGCATGACGGCAAGGTCCGTCCGCCGCGCTGCCTATGCCAGCGTCACCGCGGCGCTGCTGCTGATCGCGGGCAAAGCGGCCGCCTATCTCGCCTCGGGCTCGGTCGCGATCCTGTCGTCGCTGATCGATTCGTCGGTCGACCTGCTGGCGTCCGGCGTCACGCTGATCAGCGTGCTTCACGCAGCCAAGCCGGCCGACCGGCATCACCGTTTCGGCCACGGCAAGGCCGAACCGCTGGCGGCGTTGGTCCAGGCCGCCTTCGTCGGCGGCTCGGCGGTGCTGCTGACGATCCAGGCCGGCGCCAAGGCGCTCGACCCGCAGCCCATCGTCAATGAGGGCTGGGCGCTGGGCGTCATGTGTTTTTCGATCGTAATCACCGCGCTGCTGGTGAGTTTCCAGCGCCGCGTCGTCGCCGCGTCGGGCTCGGTCGCGATCGGCGCCGACAGTATTCATTACGTCAGCGATCTCGCCACCAACACGGCAGTGATCGTGGCGCTGCTGCTGGTCCGGTGGACCGGCAATTCATGGTGGGACGTCGGGCTGGGCTTCGCGGTTGGCGCCTGGCTGGTGTGGAGCGCGGTCCGCATCGCGCGCGGCTCGCTCGACATGCTGATGGATCGCGAACTGCCCGAAGCGGCGCGGGCCGAGATCAAGCGCATCGTGCTGGCGCATCCCGAGGCGCGCGGGCTGCACGATCTGCGCACGCGCAGCTCGGGTACGGCTGAATTCGTCGAGCTCCATCTCGAACTCGAAGGCGAGCTCTCGCTGACCCGCGCGCACGAGATCGCTGACGTGATCGAACAGCAATTGCGCGTGGCCTTCCCCAGGGCCGAAGTTCTGATCCACCAGGAACCGGCCGGGCTCGACGACCACCGTCTGGACCATCAGATCGGTCCGGCGGCGTAAGAAACTCGTTTCACCTGCGGGGCGTAGACCACGGGCTTCTTATGACTCTATAAGTCCGACCGTTAATCGCAGCGCATCAACGGGATAGGTCCCGCATGGCCACGCACAATACTTCCTCGCCGCCGATCGCCGGCGCGAACCGCCCGCTCTCGCCGCATCTGCAGATCTATCGCTGGCACCTGTCGATGGTGATCTCGGTGCTGCATCGCGCGACGGGCATCGCGCTCGCGGGCGGCCTGCTGCTCTTCACCTGGTGGATCCTGGCGCTGGCCAGCGGCCCCGAGGCCTATGGGTCGCTGCGCGGCTTCCTCAACTCGCCGCTCGGCCTGCTCCTGCTGCTGGGCTGGACCTGGTCGCTGTTCCTGCACCTGGCGAACGGCATCCGGCACCTCGTCTGGGACACCGGCGCCGCGCTCGACCTGCCTTCGGTGAAGACCGGCGGCGTGATCGTCATCGCCGCTTCGATCCTGCTGACCGCGGCCGCCTGGGCCGCCGCTTTCGTTCTGTAAGAGGCGAACATGTCGTCGCGCATTCGCTCGTACGCCGCGCCGCTCGCCCGCGCCCGCGGACTCGGTTCGGCCAAGGAAGGCGTCGAACATTGGTGGCTGCAGCGCCTCACCGCGCTGGCGCTGGTGGTGCTGACGCTGTGGTTCGTCTGGGTGGTGGTGCGCCTCTCGGGCGCCAGCCATGAGGCGGCGCTGATCTTCGTCGCCCGGCCGCTCAACACGGTGCTGCTGATCCTGACCTCGGTCGTTTCCTTCTGGCACGCCGCGCTGGGTCTGCAGGTCGTGTACGAGGATTACATCGGCCATGAAGGCGCGCGCCTGGCCGCGATCATTGTCACCAAATTCGCCGCGGTGGGGCTGATCACCGCGACCGTCATCGCGGTGCTGCGCATCGCTTTCGGAGTCGTCTGATGGCTTCTGTTTCCACCGGCGCCTATCCGGTCACCGAGCATGAATATGACGTCGTCATCGTCGGGGCCGGCGGTGCCGGCCTGCGCGCGGCCGTCGGCATGGTCGAGCGCGGATTGAAGACCGCGGTGATCAGCAAAGTCTTCCCGACGCGCAGCCATACGGTCGCGGCGCAGGGCGGCATCTCGGCCGCGCTCGGCAATATGGGCGAGGACGATTGGCGCTGGCACATGTACGACACCGTGAAGGGGTCGGACTGGCTCGGCGACCAGGACTCGATCGAATATATGTGTCGCGAGGCGATCCCCGCGATCATCGAGCTTGAACATTACGGCGTGCCGTTCAGCCGGACCGACGTGGGCAAGATCTATCAGCGCGCCTTCGGCGGCATGACCACGCGCTACGGCGAAGGCACCGCGTATCGCACCTGCGCCGCGGCCGACCGTACCGGCCACGCCATCCTGCACACGCTCTATCAGCAGGCGCTGAAGCATCAGGCCGAATTCTTCATCGAGTATTTCGCGCTCGATCTGCTGATGGACGACGACGGCGGCTGCCGCGGCGTCATGGCGTGGAATCTCGACGACGGTTCGATCCATCGTTTCCGGGCCCACCAGACCGTGCTGGCGACCGGCGGCTACGGCCGTGCCTATTTCAGCGCGACCTCGGCGCATACCTGCACCGGCGACGGCAACGCGATGGTGCTGCGCGCCGGCCTGCCGCTGCAGGACATGGAATTCGTGCAGTTCCATCCTACCGGCATCTACGGCGCCGGCTGTCTCATCACCGAAGGCGTGCGCGGTGAAGGCGGCTATCTCACCAACTCGAACGGCGAGCGCTTCATGGAGCGTTACGCGCCGAGCGCCAAGGACCTCGCCAGCCGCGACGTCGTCTCGCGTTCGATGACGATCGAGATCCGCGAAGGCCGCGGCGTCGGTCCGCTCAAAGACCATATCCATCTGCACATCGAGCATATCGATCCGGCGATCATCCATCAGCGCCTGCCCGGAATTTCCGAGACCGCAAGAGTCTTCGCCGGCGTCGACGTGACCAAGGAACCGATCCCTGTCCAGCCGACCGTGCACTACAATATGGGCGGCATCCCGACCAACTTCCGCACCGAAGTGCTGAACCCGACCGAGACCGACAAGGATCGCGTCGTGCCCGGCCTGATGGCGGTGGGCGAAGCGGCCTGCGTGTCGGTGCACGGCGCCAACCGTCTCGGATCGAACTCGCTGCTCGATCTCGTCGTGTTCGGTCGCGCCGCCGCGATCCGCGCCGCCGAAGTGGTCGAGCCCGGCTCGTCGCACCGCTCCATTCCGCAGTCCGAAACGGACCGCGCTCTGGCTCACCTTGATCGCTGGCGCAATGCCAAGGGCTCGACCCCGACCGCCAAGCTGCGTCTCGAGATGCAGCGCACGATGCAGACCGATGTCGCGGTATTCCGCACCGGCGAGTCGCTCGAAGCGGGCCGCAAGCGCATGGAGCAGGTCTGGTCGAAGCGCGGCGACGTCAACGTGTCCGACCGTTCGATGGTCTGGAATTCCGATCTGGTCGAAACGCTCGAGCTCGACAATCTGATGGCGCAGGCGGTTGCGACCGTGCATTCGGCGCTCAATCGCCAGGAAAGCCGCGGCGCCCACGCGCGCGAAGATTTTCCCGATCGCGACGACGTCAACTGGATGAAGCACTCGACCGTGTGGGTCGATGTCGAGAAAGGCACGACGCGCCTCGGCGACCGTCCCGTGCACCTCAACACGCTGACCAACGAAGTGCAGACCTTCCCGCCCAAGAAGCGCGTCTATTAAATAAAAGGCTTGGACGATGGCCGAATTCACGCTCCCGAAGAACTCGAAGATCCGCACCGGAACCACGCATCCGGCGCCGCCGTCTCCGAAGAAGCCCAAGACCTTCAAGATCTATCGCTGGTCGCCCGACGACGGGCAGACGCCGCGCGTCGATACCTACACGATCGATCTCGCCAATTGCGGGCCGATGATCCTCGATGCGCTGCTGCACATCAAAAACGACATCGACCAGACGCTGACGCTGCGCCGTTCATGCCGTGAAGGCATCTGCGGCTCGTGCGCGATGAATATCGACGGCATGAACACGCTGGCCTGCACCAAGGCGATCGAAGAGATCGACGGCGACGTGAAGGTCAATCCGCTGCCGCACATGCCGGTGGTCAAGGACCTCGTCCCCGACCTGACGCATACCTATGCGCAGCTCGCCTCGATCGAGCCGTGGATGAAGACCCAGTCCCCGCCGCCGTCGCGCGAGCGGCTGCAGAGCCCGGAAGAGCGCGCCAAGCTTGACGGTCTCTATGAGTGCATTCTCTGCTTCTGCTGCTCGACCTCGTGCCCGAGCTATTGGTGGTCGGGCGACCGCTATCTCGGCCCCGCGGTCCTGCTGCAGGCCTATCGCTGGATCGCCGACAGCCGCGACGAAGCGAAGGGCGAACGTCTCGACAATCTCGAAGATCCGTTCCGCCTCTATCGCTGCCACACCATCATGAATTGCACGACGACCTGCCCCAAGGGCCTCAACCCCGCCAAGGCGATCGCCGAGATCAAGAAGTTGATGGTCGTTCGCCGCTAAACGGCACGCGCAACCGAAGAAGAAAGGCGGCCCATGTGGCCGCCTTTTGTTTTTCAGGAACGGGCCGGCGAGGTCTCGACCATCGTCTGCACGCGCAGCGAACGCGAACGCGAGTCGACGAAGCGTTCGACGGACCAGACCAGCGGCGGCACGACCGTCGCCAACACCATCGCAGCAACCGCCAAGGGCATGATCCCGGCCAGCGCACCGCCGGGCAGCTCGATCAGCACGGCCGACGCGAGAAATGCCGCGAACGCGCTCGAAATGTGCTGCGTCGCCGAGGTCAACGACATGAAGCGCGCGCGTTCGGTCGGCCCCGGCACTTTCGACGTGATGGTCGAGACCACCACCATGCGCGCGGCGTTCGCCGCCATGAAGAGCGGGAAGATGACGTAGAGCGAGATCGGCGGCTTGTCCGTGAGGAACACCGCCCAGATCATCACGACGTTGAGCACAGCCGACGCGATCGCGATCGGCGCACCGCCGAATTTGTCGATCCCGATCCCGACATAGCGCGTGACGAAGAATCCGATGCAGCCGCCGAGCATGTAGAGCACGCCGATCTGCGCCCGCGGAAAGCCGAGATTGAACTGGATCCAGGCTGAGAAGTTTGGAAACAGCATGAAGCCGGTCACGATCGCGAGCGACACCAGCAGCATCGCCAGCCGCGTCATCGGCTGCGCCAGCAACTCGCCGAACGAGGCGACGCGGTGCGCTTCACCGCCCGGCTGTTGCAGGTGTGCGCGCTGCGGCGGCATCGCCCAGACGACGAGAAACGCGATTACGGCGCCGAGCCCGGCGACGCCGAAGAACGGCAACCGCCAGCCGCCGAGGCGCGCCAGTTCGAGTCCGATCGGCATGCCGACGACGCTGGTCACCGCGAAGGATGCGCTGACCATGCCCATGGCACGGCCGCGCCGTTCCGGCGGCACCGAGTCCGCAATGATGGCGAGTGCGAGCGACGTCGCGGGTCCGCCGAAAAATCCAGCCAGCATGCGCGCGCCGAGCATGGTCGGCAGGTCGACCGCGAAGCCGCCCAACGCAGTCGCGATGACGAGACCGCCGATCGCAACCGCCAGCGCCTGGCGCCGGTCGAACCGGTCGAGCACCAGCGCGCCGGCGAGGCCGCTGACGAAGGCGGCGAGCGTGTAGGCGCCACCGATATAGCCGAGATGCGAGGTCGGAATGCCGAGCGCCACCGCGAAGTCGGGGCCGAGCGGCAGCACCATCATGAAGTCGAGCACGTTGACGAACTGGACGGCGGCAACGAGCAGCGTGATCCGACGCTCGACGGGCGTCAGTTGAGATGCGGCGGACACGGGGGGAGAAACCTCGACTCGAAACAGCGGCGACCATCGACGGTGGCTGCAGCCCGGTCAACGAGCCGCAACCACGACGACGAACCCACCCGCAGGCAGCCCGGCCACAAAGAACAAGGGCCGCCTTCCGGTGTGCGGAAGGCGGCCCCTCGGTGCGAGGCAGGCCTCGCGTGGTTCGGCGCTTTTTTGCGCCTTCCGGGGACGATCCCCGGTCCAGTTCGACCGGACTAGCCGGTCAGGAACTGCAACGCCGTAAATCCGAGCGCGCCGACGACAGCGACGCCCAGCATGTAATACAGCGTGTTTTTGCTAGCCATCGACGTTCCTCCCGACGTTCCTCCCGTGGTGACCGGCGGTTTTTACTTGTTCTGCCGGCGTATGCGACAGCCTGCCGCACTGCGACGTTCTAACGCGATCTGCGCTTCAAAGGCAAGCGCCGGATTCGGCATGTCCGCGGATCGAGCACCGCCCGAAGCTTGACGATCCGGGTCCTTATCCTGTTTTTGCGGCTCCGCCTTTTTCCGCGCTCCCCCTGCTTTTTCGTCGAGGTCCGTCCCATGGCGCACGACCAGATCAAACATGCCGCCTTGGGCGGTCGTCTCGTCATCGTCGGCTTCGGCTCGATCGGCCAGGGCGTGCTGCCGCTGATCCTGCGCCATATCGATGTCGCGCCCGAACGCATCACCATCGTGACGGCGGAGCCGAAAGGTTCGGCCGAAGCGGCCAATTACGGCATCAAGTTCGTGCAGCATCCGCTGACGCGCGAGAATTATCGCGACGTGCTGCGCCCGCTGCTGGGCAAAGGCGACTTCCTGCTCAACCTGTCGGTCGAAGTGTCGTCGGTGGCGCTGGTCGAGTTCGCGCGCGAAGTCGGCGCGCTCTATCTCGACACCTGCGTCGAGCCGTGGCGGGGCGGCTATACCGATCCCAACCTGACCCAGGACCAGCGCACCAATTACGCGCTGCGCGCCAGCGCGCTGGCGTTGAAAGAGCCGAACGCGCCGACCGCGGTGATGACGCACGGCGCCAATCCCGGTCTGGTCTCGCACCTCGTCAAAGAAGCGCTGCTCAACATCGCGCGCGATACCGGTGTCGACGCGACGGTGCCGAAAGATCGCGCCGGCTGGGCCGCGCTGGCGCACAAGCTCAACGTCAAAGTGATTCACGTCGCCGAGCGCGACACGCAGGTGGCGAGCGTGCCGAAGAAAGTCGGCGAGTTCGTCAACACCTGGTCGATTGACGGTTTCGTCAGCGAAGGTTGCCAGCCGGCCGAACTCGGCTGGGGCAGCCACGAGAAACATTTTCCCGCTGACGGGCGTGGCCACGAAGTCGGCTGCAAGGCCGCGATCTATTTGATGCGGCCGGGCGCGTCGACGCGCGTGCGCACCTGGACGCCGTACGAAGGTCCGTTCCACGGCTTTCTCATCACGCACAGCGAAGCGATTTCGATCGCCGACTATTACACGGTCGGCGACGCCGCCAGGCCGGCCTACCGGCCCACCGTGCATTACGCCTATCACCCGTGCGACGACGCGGTGAAGTCGGTGCACGAGCTGGCGGGCAAGAACTGGCACCAGCAGGCGACGCAACGTCTGCTGATGGACGAGATCGTGTCAGGCGTCGACGAACTCGGCGTGCTGCTCGCGGGTCACGCCAAGAATGCGTACTGGTACGGCTCGCAGCTCAGCGTCGAGGAAGCGCGCGAGCTGGCGCCGTACAACAACGCGACCTCGCTGCAGGTCTGCATCGCAGTGCTCGCGGGCATGGTCTGGGCGCTCGAACATCCGAACGAGGGTGTCGTCGAAGCCGACGAGATGGATCACCAGCGCTGCATGGCGATCATGCGGCCGTATCTCGGCAAGCTGGTGGGCGTTTACACAGACTGGACGCCCCTGGTCGATCGGGCGACGTTGTTCCCCGAAGATCTGGATCGTTCCGATCCGTGGCAGTTCCTGAACGTGCGAGTGACCTGACATCTTCACGCTCGAAGCCTTCAACCGCGCTTTCGGCCAGCTCGGCGACCCCGCCATCCGCGGCGCCTTCTTCAAAAGCGTCGTAGCGACGGCGCTGTTCTTGCTGCTGGCCTGGTTCGGTGCCGGCGCTGCGCTTCACCAGACGCATTTCTTCGAAGCGTCGTGGCTCGACTGGGCGGCGCGCGCGCTCGCCTTTCTCGCCACGGTCGGCGTCACCTTGCTGCTGTTCTCGACCATCGTGCTGACGGTGGCGGGGCTTCTGCTCGACAACGTGCTCGAAGCGGTCGAGCGGCGCTGGTATCCGGGCGTTCCGGCACCGCGCAAACAGACCTTGGCCGAGATCTTATGGACCGGAGTCGGCTTTGCGCTGAAGGCGCTGCTGCTGAACCTGCTGGTGCTGCCGCTCTATCTCATTCCCGGCGCCAACCTGGTCGTGTTCCTGGTGGTCAATGGCTGGCTGATCGGGCGCGAATATTTCCAGATGGTCGGCGTGCGCCACGAACGCCCTGCCGACGCGCGGCGGCGCCTGAACGCAACGCCCTTTACTGCCTTCGTGGCGGGCGTCGGCATCGCCGCAATGTCCTACGTTCCGCTGTTGAACCTGCTCGCCCCGATCGTCGGCGCGGCGGCGATGTCGCACGTCTATCACCGCGCGCGTCTTGCGAGCGAAGGCGCGCCTCGCTAGGACGAGTTGGTCGCAACGGATCGCGACGCATTCTTACGTGGGGCTCAGCGGCAGAATCGACGCCGGCACCGCAGCAACAACCAGCTCCCGAGGCGACGCTATGTTCGGACGCAAGCCCACCGACACGCCCACGACTACGCCAACACCGACGCCGCAGCCGAGCATGTCCTCTGCGCCGTCGCGCCCCGCCACGCCGCCGGGGCCGACGCCGCTGCGCCCCGAGCCGCCGAAACCCACGCCGGTCGGCGCCGCCTCGCGCCCAGCCTCGCCGGTCTCCGCCGTGCCCGCCCGACCGACCGGTGCGCTCGCCACCGACACGACCCCGCGCAAGCTGATCGTGGGCCGCGACATCTCGCTGTCGGGTGAGATCACCGCCTGCGATCACCTGGTCGTCGAGGGCACGGTCGACGCGACCCTGCGCGAAGGCCAGCGCATCGAGATCACCGAAAGCGGCCTGTTCCGCGGCAAGGTCGAGATCAGCGAAGCCGACATCGCCGGCCGTTTCGAGGGCGAAATTACCGTTCGGGGCCGCCTGCGCGTGCGGTCGACCGGCCGCATCGACGGCAAGATCCAGTACGGCGAACTGGAAGTCGAAGCTGGCGGACACCTGGAAGGCCAGGTGGCGGGCCTGGGCCGGGCGCGCCCGGCGCAGCAGCAGCAGGCCGGCAACGGCAACCAGTCGACGCTCGAGGTTAAGCCCTGACCTATGGCCCGGCCGGTGCTCAGGACGGCGACCTTGTGCTTGCTGCTGGTGCTGGTGGCGGGGTGTCAAACGCCGCCGCCCGAACCGCAGGCCGCGGAAGAATCGCCGCCCGTCCCCGGCCATAAGCCGAAACTTCCGGGCCGCTGAAGCGCGCGGCCAACAAAACTGTGGATCAGCGCCGCGTCTTCGCGGCGCTTTTCTTTTGTGCGGTCTTCTTGCTGGGAATTGCACTTCGGCTTGTCGCCTGCGCGACGGCTTTTCGGCCTATCGCCTGCGCGATGGGCTCTTTCTTTGTCGCCTGCGCGACGGGGGCCAGCACGTCGCCGGGTCCCGGCGTCTTGTCCTTGTAGGCGCACAGGTCGCGTACGACGCAGTGCGGACAGTTGGGCTTGCGCGCGATGCAGGTGTAGCGGCCGTGCAGGATCAGCCAGTGATGCGCGTGCTGCGCAAATTGCGCCGGAATGATCTTGAGTAGTTTCAGCTCCACTTCCAGCGGCGTCTTGCCGGGCGCGAGGCCGGTGCGGTTGGACACGCGGAAGACGTGGGTGTCGACCGCCATGGTCGGCTCGCCGAACGCGACGTTGAGCACGACATTGGCGGTCTTGCGGCCGACGCCGGGCAGGCTTTCAAGGATTTCGCGGTCGCGCGGCACCTGACCGCCATGGTCGCGCACCAGAATCTCGCTCAGCGCGATCACGTTCTTGGCCTTGGTGTTGAACAGGCCGATCGCCTTGATGAACGCCTTCAGCCCGGCCTCGCCGAGCGCCACCATCTGCGCCGGCGTTCGCACCTTTTTGAACAAGGGACCGGTGGCGCGATTGACGCCCACGTCGGTCGCCTGGGCCGACAACACGACCGCGACCAGCAACGTGTACGGGTCGAGATACTCGAGCTCCGATTTCGGTTCGGGATTGGCCGCTTCCAGGCGGGCGAAGAATTCAGCGGCTTGAGCGCGGTTCATGCCGGTGCATATCGTACGGCATGGGCAGCGTCACGCCTGAGCGAAGCGTGTTTTTCGAGCGGCGGCTGGTGCCGCATCGCTCGCTGTCGCGGCGTGGCTTTCATCTGTTGCTGGGTTCGCTGGGGACCTTGTCGCTGACCGTGGGCACGATCTTCTGGCTTGCCGGCGCATGGCCGGTAATCGGTTTCATGGGGCTGGACGTGCTGCTGCTGTGGGTGGCGCTGCGCGCTTCCTACAGCCAGGCCAAAGCGTACGAGCAGGTCCGGCTGACCGAGGCCAGCCTGATCGTCGAACGCGTCGCCGCCAACGGCGCCACCCGGCGCTGGGACCTGCCGCCGACCTGGTTGAAGGTCGAATTGGCCGAGCCGGTGCGGCACGACAGTCCGGTGCGGCTGTGGACCCACGGCAAGGCGCTCGATATCGGCCTGCTGGTGGCGCCCGAGCCGCGCCGGGAATTCGCGCGCAGCCTGCGCCAGGCGCTGACGGATTGGCGCCGGTCTCCGGCACTGGCATGAGCAAGAAACGGGTCGAAGCAGGCGCCGCCAAGGCCGATCTTCCCTCCATGCAGACCGAAACGCTGTTTGACGATGCCGGTTTGGCCCCGGTCGCCGATGCGATCGCGCGCATGGTGGCCACGCCGGAAGATCCGCCGACCCTCGAGACGCTCGCCGCCGAGCTCGGCTACTCGCCATTTCACTTCCAGCGCCTGTTCAAGCGCGGCGTCGGCGTCAGCCCGAAACGGTTTGCGCAGGCGCTGCGGCTGGGACCGGCCCGCGCGCTGCTGACCAGCGACACGCCGGTCCTCAGCGCGTCGCTCGATGTCGGCATGTCGGGACCGAGCCGGCTGCACGATTTGTTCGTCGCCTGTGAAGCGGTGACGCCGGGCGACGTGCGCCGTCGCGGCCGCGGGCTGGAGATCAAATGGGGCGTACATGCGTCGCCCTTCGGCCGCGTCTTGCTGGCCGAGACGCCGATCGGCGTGTGCTGGCTGTCGTTCGGCACCGACGAGACGATCGAGGCGATGTTCGGCGAGCTGCACGCGACCTATGCGCAAGCGACCTACCGGCGCGACGACGAAGCGACCGCCAAGACCGCCGCCGCCATCTTCGGTCCCGATCGCACGCGCATCTCGCTCGATCTGCACGGCACCAATTTTCAGATCAAAGTCTGGCAGGCGCTGCTGGCGATTCCCGCCGGCAACACCGTGTCCTACGGCGAACTCGCCGGGCGCATCGGCAACAAAGCGGCGAGCCGCGCGGTCGGCACGGCGGTCGGATCGAATCCGATCTCGCTGCTGATCCCGTGCCACCGCGTCATCCAGGCCAGCGGCGCGGTGCATCATTACCGCTGGGGCACGCCGACCAAACGCGCGCTGCTGGCCTGGGAGCGTGCCCGTTTCGACACCGCCGACGCGGCGTAAAGCATGCACCCACCCCCGTATCGAGTACGGGGCACGATTGGGCATGTGCGCAACCTGTCGGTGCGCTATCGATAGGCCATGTCCGAACATCGAATCGCGTTCGCCTGGGCGCGCCGCGACGCCGCGTTCAACGCCAAATCCGATCCGCACAGCTACGAGCTGCGTTTTCCCGGCGGCCTGACCGTGCCGGGCGGCCCGGCGCTGGAATATGGCGGCGTCGACGGGCGCGTCGATCCCGAACAGGCGCTGGTCGCTGCGCTGTCCTCCTGTCATGCGCTGACCTTCCTGGCGCTGGCGGCGAAGCGGCGCCTCGTCGTCGACACCTATGACGACGACGCCAGCTGCACGGTGGGCAAGAACGCCGACGGCAAATCCTGGGTCGACCATGTCTGGCTGCGCCCGAAAGTGACCTTCGCGTCACCGGTCGACCAGGCGTCGCTCCTGTTGCTGCACGAACAGGCGCATCGTTATTGCTTCATCGCCAATTCGGTGAAGAGCGACGTACACGTGGAGCCGCGCCTGGACGCATGATCCGATCCGCCTGGATCGGACGCGGCTAAGTCTGCTCCTCGTCGAGAAGCGCCGCGTGGATTGCCGCGCGTACCTGTTCGGGCTGTGCCGTCACCGCCTCGATCAGATGGCGCAGACGGCGGCGCGCATCGTAGAGGCTGTCGAGCAGCGACAGCACCAGCGGAATCGTTTCTTCCTCGACCGCCATCTCCTTGCGGAGCTCGACGATCAGCCGCACGCGCGCCACGTCGATGTCCTCGAACTGCCCGTCCTGGGGTCGTACCCAACCTTCCGCGACAAAGGCTTCGAGTTCACGCCGGTCGAGGCCGCGAACCTCTTGCAGCACCATTTCGATCGCGATCACGCGGCACCTGCCGGCGCGCGCCAGGTTTCGAGAAACTTGGCCAGCGCGGGATCGGCAGGATCTTCGATCGCCACGCGCAGCGTGACATATTCATCGCCGCGCTTGCCGTCGCGTTGCGGCACGCCCTTGCCTTTGAGGCGCAGCACGGTGCCCGTGTTCGAGCGCGGCGGCACCTTCAGCTTCACCGCGCCTTCCAAGGTCGGCACTTCGACCTCGCCACCCAGGACCGCGGTGCGCAGGCCGACATCGACATCGACGCGCAGATCCTTGCCGTCCTGGCGCAGCGACGGATGCGGGCGCACCGAAATCTCGATCAGCGCATCGCCCGGCGGACCGCCATTGACGCCCGGCTCGCCCTTGCCCTTGAGCCGCAACACCGTGCCCGACGTAGTTCCGGGCGGCACGCGCACGTCGAGCGGTGAAGACTGGCCCGGCAGGTTCATGCGCTTGGTGGTGCCCAGCGCCGCCTCGGCGAAATCGAGGTCGAGCAGATACTGAACGTCGCTGCCGCGGCGTTGATAGGCGGCACGGGTGCGCGCGCTGAAACCGCCGCCGCCGAACAGTTCGGACAGATCGTCGAAGTCGAACGTGCTCGACGTGTATTTCGTGCCCTGCGCGCCGTCGCCGAAATCGCGATAGAAGCCGCCGCCGCGCGGTGCCTGCTCGTTGCCCGCGGCATCGATCTCGCCACGATCGTAGCGCGCGCGCTTGTCGGGATCGCTCAGCAGGTTGTTGGCCGCCGACGCATCCTTGAACCGCGCCTCGGCCGCCTTGTCACCGGGATGCAGGTCGGGATGGTTGGCCTTGGCAAGCTTGCGGTATGCGGCGCGGATCTGGTCCGCCGTCGCTTTTTTCGCCACGCCGAGTACTTCGTAGGGATCGCGCATTTTTCCGCCGGACCTGTAACGTCCGAGCGCTATACGGGATCCCGCCGTGCCCCGTCTATTCGTAGCGGAGCGCGTAAGACGGGCGCGCCCGCCCGACCGCGAGCGCGTGGCCGATCACCACCGCCCAGGCCAGGAGCAGCGTTCCCCCGCCCGCGACCAGGAACGGCCAGACATCGATCGACACGCGCTGCGCGAAGCCGCCGAGCCAGCGCTGCACGAACCAAAGCGCCACGGGCCAGGCGAACAGGTTGGCCGCGATCACCGGCCCCGTCAGCTGCAGCACCAGCAGCTTCACCACATCGGCGGTCGAGGCGCCCATCGCCTTGCGCACGCCGATCTCTTTGGTGCGGCGTTCGGCGGTGTAGGCCGACAGACCGAGCAGGCCGAGACAGCCGATCAGCACTGCAACCAACGCGAAGGTGGTCAACACGTCGGCTTCGCGCTGGGTCGATCGCCACATACGCTCGACGCGGGCCTCGGCGAACTGGCGCTGGATCGGATAGGTCGGCGCGACCTCGTTCCAGATCCGGTCGATTGCCGCGAGCCCGTCGCGCATCCGCGAACCGGGCACCCGCACTGTGACGAACCGGTAGGCGTTCGGCCGGTTGACGAAGATGGTCGGACCCATGGCTTCCTGCGCCGAGTGCAGCGGGAAATCCTGCACCACGCCGATGACGTCGAGCGGTCGATCGTCCGGATCGCCGTTGTCGCCGCCGAGGCTGCGGCCGACTGCGTCGCGCGGATTGGTGTATCCGAAGGCCTTCGCGGCGCTGGCGGTGATGATCGCCACGTCGCGCAACGCCTTGCCGCTCTCGTCGCTGTCGCGGCTGTCATCGAAGTCGCGGCCGCCGAGCAGCCGCAGCCCGTGCACCGTGAAAAAGTTCTGATCGATGCGAACGACCGAGTAGGTAATCTTCTGGCCCGGCACGAGATCGTCGCGCGTCGACAGTGACTGTTTGCTGTCGCCCTGCACCAGCGACGAGCCGCTGGCGCCGCGCAAGGCGGGATCGTCCGCCAGGCGCTGGATCATCAGCTTGCGCCTCGACAGGTCAGGCAGGCGCTGCAAGTCGTCGAGAATGACCAGCGGATCGCCCGCGATCTGGGTCAGATTGGCGTCGCGCGCATGTTCGGTCTGTCGCTGGATGAAGATCGTCAGCACGATCAGCCCGATCGAGGCCGCAAACTGCATCACCACGAGCACTTGGCGCACGAAGCTGGAGCCGCCGCCGCTGCGGCCCGCCGCACGCAATGCTGCAACGGGCGTCAGGCGCGACAGCACCAGCGCAGGATAGAATCCGGCCGCAACCCCGACGCCGAGCCCGCACAGCACCATCGCGATGGTCAATAAGGGCTCGCGCCAGTAGGCGAACTCGAGCCGCGTGCCCAGCACGTTCGACACCAATGGCAACGACACTTCGACCGCGACGAACACGACCAGCAGCGATGCCAGCGCCAGCAGGACGGGTTCAGCGAGAAGCTGAACCACCAAGATGGCGCGCGACGCACCCAACGCCTTGCGCACGCCGATCTCACGCGTGCGGCGCGTCGCCCGCGCGGTGGCGAGGTTGACGAAATTGATGCCCGCGATGGCGAGGATGAGAATGCCGACCAGGCCCAGCTCCGCGAGCGACGTGGGGCTGCGCGTCTGGCCGTTGACGATGCCCAGCAGGTGCGCGTCGCGCAATTTGATGATCTCGAACGCATGGCGCACGCCCGACGTGGCGTCGTCGGGATATTTTGCCGCCGCGAGCTGCTGCAGCACCGGCATCAGATCTCCGTCGGTCACGCGCCGCGCGAAGCGCATGAGCGTGTAGGCGTTGAGGTCTTCCCAGCGGCTGCTGGCGTCCGCGAGATGGCTGCCCGCCGATTGCGCCGCGATGAACGCGCTCTGCCGAAACAGCGAATTGCCGGGGACGTCCGCGATTATTCCAGTGACTCTTCCCGTCGCGGCATTCTGCAGCTCGAGCGTGCGGCCCATCGGGTCGTCGGTCCCGAAATACTTGGTCGCGAGGCTGCGCGTGAGCACGATCGAATTGGGCTCGTCCAGCGCGTGATCCGGATCTCCGGCGATGAACGGAATGGTGACGATACGGAAGAAATTCGGGTCGACGGTGCCTACGCTTTCAACGGCGCGGCGATCGCCCGTCGACATCACGACGCGCGCCGTCATATAGCGCGCCGCGACGATGCGATTGCCCAGCGCGGCGTCGAGTTCCTCGCGCAGCAAGGCGGGGCCGTTCATCGTGTGAAAGCCCCTGGCAGCGGGAAGTTCGATGTCGATCGAGATCGCGCGCACGTCGTCGGGGTTCTTGAGGAACGGTTCCCAGGTCAGTTCGAAGCGCAGCCACAGCGCAATGAAGATCGCGGCGCTGAAGGCGACGGCGAGACCGACCAGGTTGATGACGGCGTAGAAGCGGTCTTTCCACAGCACGCGCAGTCCGGTCGTCAGCAGGTTGCGCCACATGGGTCAGCCGTTCCGCGTCTCGGCGACGACGCGGCCGTCGAGCAGCGACACGGTGCGCTTGGCGTAGGCGGCGTGATCGGGCGAGTGCGTCACCATCACGACGGTGCGGCCGGCGCGGTTGAGTTCGCCGAGCAGCGCCATCACTTCGTCGCCGTTCTTGGTGTCGAGATTGCCGGTCGGCTCGTCGGCGAGGATCAGCTTGGGGTCGCTGGCGATGGCGCGCGCGATGGCGACGCGTTGCTGCTGGCCGCCCGAAAGCTGCTGTGGCCGGTGGCGCGCACGATGCGCCATGCCGACGCGCGACAGCGCCTCGGCGACGCGGCGCTTGCGGTCGGTGCGGCCGTTGCTGCCATAGAGCAGCGAGACTTCGACATTCTCTTCGACGGTGAGTTCGTCGATGAGATTGAAGCTCTGGAACACGAAGCCGATCGAGTCGGCGCGCAGCCGCGCCAGCTTGCGTTCGCCGGCATCGCCGACTTCTTCGCCGAAGGCGACCATGCGGCCGCCGTCGGGCTTGTCGAGCAGGCCCAGAATGTTGAGCAAGGTGGATTTGCCGCAGCCCGACGGTCCCATGATGGCCACGAACTCGCCGGGATCGATGGCGAGCGAGAGATCGGCGAGCGCCGTCGTCTCCACTTCGTCGGTGCGATAGCTTTT
>JAQGIE010000031.1 GCA_028291365.1 Rhodospirillales bacterium | reverse complement strand
AGTCGGGCGTCAGGATTTCGATCGTCGTCCGGGGGCTGCGGCGGCGGATCTGTTCGATGGTCTCGACGAAATGCTGGGCGCCGCCATCGTCGAGGTCGTCGCGATCGACCGACGTCACCACGACATGCTCGAGCGCCAGCTTGCCGACCGCGATGGCGACGCGCAGCGGCTCGTGGGGATCGAGATTATCGGGCTTGCCGGTGGCGACGTTGCAGAAGGCGCAGGCACGCGTGCAGGTCGCGCCCAGGATCATGAAGGTGGCGTGCTTCTTGGCCCAGCACTCGCCGATATTCGGGCAGGCGGCCTCTTCGCACACGGTGCTGAGGCTCATGCCGCGCATGAGCTCCTTGGTCTCGAAATATTCCTTCGAGGTCGGTGCCTTGACGCGGATCCAGTCGGGCTTGCGCGCGATCGGATTGTCCGGACGCCTGGCCTTCTCGGGATGGCGGAGCTTGGGGTCGGTCGGTGCACTCATGACGTCAGGCAAGATAGGTCGAGCGGGCGGGCGCCGCTACCGGCGCGGCGCGCGCGCCAGGGTCGCATTCGTGCCATTCACCGCCAAGATGCCAAGTGCGCCAGGAGCGCCAAGCTGTTGATCGACGCGCGAAACGCGCGTCAGGAACTCATTCTTGGCGTTCCTTGGCGTTCCTTGGCGGTCTTGGCGTCTTGGTGGTGGCGGGGGACCAACGGGACCGGCACGACCCCGACTCACATGTGGATCACCCGCCCATACGCGTCGAGCACGCTCTCATGCATCGTTTCCGAGATGGTCGGATGGGGGAAGATCGTCTCCATCAGCTCGGCTTCGGTCAGCTCGCCGGTCTTGGCGATGACGTAGCCCTGGATCAGCTCGGTCACCTCGGCGCCGACCATGTGGGCGCCCAGCAGTTCGCCCGTCTTGGCGTCGAAGATCGTCTTCACCAGGCCCTGCGGTTCACCCAGCGCGACCGCCTTGCCGTTGCCGATGAACGGGAAGCGCCCGACCCGAACTTCGCGCCCTTCTTGCTTGGCGCGCGATTCGGTCCAGCCGACGCTCGCCACCTGCGGCGTGCAGTAGGTGCAACCCGGAATGTTCTCGACCTTCATCGGGTGCGGGTGCAGCCCGGCGATGGCCTCGACGCAGATGATGCCTTCATGGCTCGCCTTGTGCGCGAGCCAGGGCGGACTCACCACGTCGCCGATCGCATAGATGCCGGCCTCGCCGGTGCGCAGATATTCGTCGACCTGGATGAAGCCGCGATCGACCTTGACGCCTTTGACGGTGTCGAGCCCGACTTCTTCGGTGTTGCCGATGATGCCGACCGCCGAGATGACGCGATCGACTTCGAGCGTCTCGCTCTTGCCGTCCGCTTCGATCGTCGCGACGACGCTGTTGTCCTTGCGGTCGAGTTTCGTGACCTTCGCCGACGTGCGGATCTTGATGCCCTGCTTCTCGAACGCCTTGCGCGCGAAGGCCGAGATCTCCTCGTCCTCGACCGGCAGCACGCGGTCCATCACTTCGACCACCGTGACGTCGCTGCCGAGCGTGCGGAAGAAGCTCGCGAACTCGATGCCGATCGCACCCGAGCCGACCACCAGCAGGCGCTTGGGCTGTTCTTTCGGCACCAAAGCTTCGCGGTACGACCAGACCAGCTTGCCGTCGATTTCGAGGCCGGGCAGCTGACGCGCCCGCGCACCCGTCGCCAGGATGATGTGCTTGGCGCTGATCTCGGCGACCGGTTGGCCGTCCTTGCTCACGTTGAGCTTGCCGCGGCCCGCGAGCTTGGCGCTGCCCGCGATCACCGTGATCTTGTTCTTCTTCATCAGGAAGGCGATGCCTTGCGACATCTGCTTCGCCACGGCGCGCGACCGTTCGACGATTTTGTCGAGCTGGATCGTCACCTTGCCTTCGACCTTGAAGCCGAAGGATTCGGCGTGGGTCAGCAGCTGGTAGACGTCGCTCGAACGCAGCAGCGCCTTGGTCGGGATGCAGCCCCAGTTGAGGCAGATGCCGCCCAGCTCGGCGCGCTCGACCATCGCCACTTTCATCTTGAGCTGCGCCGCGCGAATGGCGGCGACATAGCCGCCCGGGCCGCTGCCGACGACGACCAGATCGAATTCCTGTGCAGCCATTTAAATACGCTCCAGAACCGCGGTGCGTTCGCTTTCGTGTTCGCCGGTATTTCGCGTGCCCGCGGTCTCGATCATCAGGATCTCGGCGGTGGGTTCGGCGACCGGCAGGTGCTCGGTGCCGCGCGGCACGACGATCATCTGTCCCGGCAGGACCACCACGTCCTTGTCGCGGAAGCGCATGCGCAGCTTGCCGCTGACGACGAGAAACATCTCGTCGACCTCGTCATGACGGTGCCACTCGAACGCACCCTCGATTTTGACGATGCGGACTTCCTGGCCGTTCACCTCAGCGAGGATCTTCGGCTGCCATGTCTCGGAGAAGCTCGCGAATTTCTTCGCCAGGTCGATGACCTGGGTCACGAAATCAGCCCGAACGGATTCTCGATCAGCGCCTGGAAGGCCTGCAGATAGACCGCGCCCAGCGCGCCATCGACGGCGCGATGATCGACCGACAGCGTGCATGACATCATCGTCGCGACTTCAATTTTGCCGTCGCGCACGATGGCGCGCTGCTCGCCGGCGCCGACTGCGAGGATGCAGGCCTGCGGCGGGTTGATGATCGCTTCGAACTGCTTGATGCCGAACATGCCGAGATTCGACACCGAGAAGGTGCCGCCCTGGTATTCTTCGGGCTTCAGCTTGCCGGCGCGTGCGCGCGTGCCGAGATCGCGCATCTCCTTCGAGATCTGCGCCAGGCTCTTGGTTTCAGCCGCCTTGATCACCGGCGTGATCAGACCGTTGTCGGTCGCGACCGCCACCGAAACGTCGGCGGATGCGAATTTCAGGATCGCTTCGTCGGTGTAATAGACGTTGGCATCGGGCACCTTCTTCAGCGCCAGCGCCGAGGCGCGGATGACAAAGTCGTTGACCGAGATCTTCGAGCCTTCGACGGCGGCATTCATCTTGGCGCGCAGCGCCAGAAGCTCATCCAGCCTGCAGTCGAGCGTCAGGTAGAAATGCGGAACCGTCTGCTTGGCTTCGGTCAGGCGGCGCGCGATGACTTTGCGCACGCCCGAATTCGGCAGCACCTCGTATTTCATCTTCAGCGCATCGGCGAGGCCGCGCGCATCGATCCCCGCCTTCGCGGGTCCAGGCGCTGCAGCACCCGGTGCCGCTCGGGTCGCAGTGCCGCCCTTCTGCGCCGCTTCGATGTCGGCTTTCACGATACGGCCGTGCGGGCCCGAGCCCTGCACCTTGCCGAGATCGATCTTGTTCTGCTCGGCAAGCCGCTTGGCCAGCGGGCTTGCGATGACACGCGAACCTGCTGCGTGACCGTTGCCCTGCACCGGCGGCTTCGAGGCCGGCGGTTCCTGCTTGGCTGGCGCGCTGCCCGGCTCTTTCGCGGGCGGTGCGGGCGCCGGGGTTGGCGGCTCCTGTTTTGTCGGCCCGTCGCCCTTTGTCGCCGCGGCGGTTTTTTGCCCGCCTGCGCTCGCACCGGGCTGCTCGCCTTCGGCCAGCAGCTTGGCGATCACCGCGTTGACCGCGACGCCTTCGGTGCCCTCGGGCACCAGGATCTCGCCCAGCGTGCCTTCGTCGACCGCTTCGACTTCCATCGTCGCTTTGTCGGTTTCGATTTCGGCGATCACGTCACCCGACGAAATCTTGTCGCCGGTTTTCTTGACCCATTTGGCAAGCTTGCCCTCGGTCATCGTCGGCGAGAGCGCCGGCATCAGAATGTCGGTCGCCATCAGCGGTAGCTCACCTTCTTCACGGCTTCGATGATGTGCTCGACCTGCGGCAATGCGAGCTTTTCGAGATTGGCTGCGTATGGCAGCGGCACGTCGACGCCGTAGACGCGCGCCACCGGCGCGTCGAGGTCGTCGAAGAAATGCTCCATCGCCAGCGCGGCCATCTCGCTGCCGATGCCGGCGAACGGCCAGCCTTCTTCGCAGGAGACGAGACGGTTGGTCTTCTTCACCGAGTTCGTGATGGTCTCGACGTCGAGCGGACGGATGGTGCGCAGGTCGATGACCTCGGCTTCGATTCCTTCCTTGGCCAGTTCTTCGGCGGCGACCAGGGCCATGCCGACCATGCGGCTATAGGCCGTGATGGTGACGTGCGTGCCCTGGCGCGCGATGCGCGCCTTGCCGATCGGAACGACGAAATTCTCGTCGACCGGTACGTCGAACGCGGTGCCGTAAAGCAATTCGTGTTCGAGGAACACGACCGGGTTGGGATCGCGGATCGCCGACTTCAGCAAGCCTTTGGCATCGGCGGCGCTGTATGGGGCCAGCACGTAGAGGCCGGGCACGTGCGCGTACCACGATGCGTAATCCTGGCTGTGCTGCGCACCGACGCGCGAGGCGACGCCGTTGGGACCGCGAAACACGATCGAACAGCCCATCTGGCCGCCCGACATGTACTGCGTCTTCGCCGCCGAATTGACGATCTGGTCGATCGCCTGCATGGCGAAGTTCCAGGTCATGAACTCGACGATCGGCTTCAGCCCGTTGAACGCGGCGCCGACGCCGAGGCCGGCGAACCCCTGTTCGGTGATCGGCGTGTCGATGATGCGCTGCGCGCCGAACTCGTCGAGCAGCCCCTGGCTGACCTTGTAGGCGCCGTTGTACTCGGCGACTTCCTCGCCCATCAGGAACACGCTCGGATCGCGGCGCATCTCTTCGGCCATCGCGTCGCGCAGCGCTTCGCGGACCGTCTTGCTCACGGTCTTGTCGTAGAACTTCGCTTCTTCCGCCGAGACCGGCCTGGCTTCCGGCCTCGCCGGAGTCTGGGTGCCCTTCGACTTGGCGGCGGCGGGCGGCTTGGCGGCGTCGCTCTCCTTGCCCGTCTGCACCACGCCCGACGACGCCGTTTCCGGCTTGGTCGTATCGGGTGCAAGCGCGTGCTTGCCGTTGGCGCCGCCCTGGACCCCGTTCGCGGCACCGTTCAGCTGCGCGATCGGGGTGTTGACCGCGACGCCCTCGGTGCCTTCGGGCACCAGGATCTTGGTCAGCGTGCCTTCGTCGACTGCTTCGACTTCCATCGTCGCCTTGTCGGTTTCGATTTCGGCGATCACGTCACCGGCGGTGACGGTGTCGCCCTCTTTCTTCAACCACCGGGACAGTTTGCCCTCGGTCATGGTCGGCGACAGGGCCGGCATCAGAATGTCGGTCATTCGGGTCAGGCCTCGACCATGACGTCGGTCCAGAGTTCTTTGGGATCGGGTTCAGGGCTTTGCTGCGCGTAGTCGGCGGCTTCGACGACGATGGCGCGGATCTCCTGGTCGATTTCCTTGAGCTGCGCTTCGTCGGCGAGCTTCTGCTCGATCATCTTCGACTTCAGCAGCTCGATCGGGTCGTGGTGCTTGCGCATGTCCTCGACCTCTTCCTTCGAGCGGTACTTGCCCGGATCCGACATCGAGTGACCGCGATAGCGGTAGGTCTTCATCTCGAGGATCATCGGACCGTTGTTGCGCACATATTCGGTCGCCTCGATCGCGGCCTTGTAGACCGCGAGCACGTCCATACCGTCGACGACCTTGCCCGGAATGCCGTAGGCGGCGCCGCGCTGGTGCAGTTCGCCGGCGCTGGCGCGCTCCTGGCTCGTGCCCATGCCGTATTTATTGTTCTCGATGACGTAGAGCACCGGCAGCTTCCAGAGCGCCGCCATGTTGAAGCTCTCATAGACCTGGCCCTGATTGACCGCGCCGTCGCCGCACGAGGTCACCGAAAGCAGGCCGTCTTTCTTGTATTTGTGCGCGAACGCCAGGCCGGTGCCGAGCGGCACCTGGGCGCCGACGATGCCGTGGCCGCCGAAGAAGTTCTTCTCGCGGCTGAACATATGCATCGAGCCGCCTTTGCCCTTCGAGTAACCGGTAGCGCGTCCGGTCAACTCGGCCATGACGCCCTTCGGGTCCATGCCGCAGGCGAGCATGTGGCCGTGGTCGCGATAGGCGGTGATGACGCTGTCGCCTTCCTTCAGCGTCGCCGGGGTTCCGACGACGACCGCTTCCTGGCCGAGATAGAGGTGGCAGAACCCACCGATCAGACCCATGCCGTAGAGCTGGCCGGCGCGCTCTTCGAAGCGCCGGATCATCAGCATGTCGCGATAGAACTTGCGGAGCAGATTGTGCGAGGGCTCCACGCCACCCGACGGCGTGGCACCCGCTTTCGGGTCAGACTTCTCGGCGGCTTTTGCCATTTCACTCCCCTACCGCGGACCGATCCCTTTGGACCCGGCCGGCGGCGCGCATCGATCGTTGCTGTCGAAATTCGCTGAAGAGAGCTACCGCTGGACCCCCGCCCTGGCAAGGCATGGGGAGGCAAGAAAACTGCCGCAACCTGTGCCGGAAAACGAGGCAGAGTCAGTGTTTGCGGCGCAGCACGACCACTTCGTCGGGAGCGGCGTAGTTGAGGAGCGTCCGGGCCTGTTCGTCGAGCCGATCGACATCCAGGCTTTCGGGCCTCAAAGACGCAACTTTCTTCTGCAGCCGCTCACGCTTCGTCTGCAGCGTGGCGAGTTGGCCCTCGGATCGGGCGATCTGCCCCTGCAGCCGCGTGAGGGTCATGAGTCCGCGATCGCCCTGCACCGTGTAGTACGCGAAGTACGCGACGAGGCAGGCGCCGGAGACGGGGCCAAGTATCTGCAGCAGCTTTCGGCGAAGACGCGAACCCATGATGCGCGGACGGAATCACACCGCGATTCGCTCGGTCAAACGCTTTTTCGAGTCCGCGGCGCCGCATGCCGATGTCGCGGATTCTACAGTCGCCCGTAAGCGATTCAGATGACTCGCGATTTTGCGGTTTGAAGTTTTTTCGGCCGGCGACCCGTTCTCGCTGCCAACCGACCCGTCATTCGCGCCAACGGGCCGTCCTCCCTGCTTTGCCAGGGACGACGGCCTGGTTTCAGCGCGCCTGCTTCAGGGCGTTGCGGCCGGCATAGGCGGCGGCCGGTCCAAGCCCTTCTTCGATCCGCAGCAGCTGGTTGTACTTGGCCAGCCGGTCCGAGCGCGACAGCGAGCCCGTCTTGATCTGCCCGCAATTGGTCGCGACCGCGAGGTCGGCGATGGTCGCGTCCTCGGTCTCGCCCGAACGGTGGCTCATCACGGCGCGATAGCCGTTGCGATGCGCCGTCTCGACCGCATCCAGCGTCTCGGTCAGCGTGCCGATCTGGTTGACCTTGACCAGGATCGCGTTGGCGGTGCCGCGGGCGATCCCGTCGCGCAGCCGCGCCGGGTTGGTGACGAACAGATCGTCGCCGACCAGCTGCACCTTGGCCCCGATCGCGTCGGTCAGCGCCTTCCAGCCATCCCAATCGTCTTCGGCCATGCCGTCTTCGATCGACACGATCGGATAGCGGCCGACCAGCTGCTCGTAATAGCGGACCATCTCGGCCGACGAGAGCGACTTGCCCTCGCCTTCCAACTCGTACTTGCCGTTCTTGAAGAATTCAGTTGAAGCGGAATCGAGGGCCAGCATGACGTCGTCACCCGGCTTGTACCCGGCCGTCTCGATGGCGCGCATGATGAAATCGAGCGCTTCGTCAGCCGATCTCAGGTTGGGCGCGAAGCCGCCTTCATCGCCCACATTGGTGTTGTGGCCGGCTTTCTTCAGTTGCGACTTGAGCGCGTGGAAGATCTCGGCGCCGGCCCGCAGCGCTTCCGAGAAGGTCGCCGCGCCGACCGGCATGACCATGAATTCCTGGAAGTCGATCGGGTTGTCGGCGTGGGCACCGCCATTGACGATGTTCATCATCGGCACCGGCAACACGTGCGCGCCGGCGCCACCGACATAGCGGTAGAGCGGCAGGCCGGCTTCGTCGGCAGCGGCCTTCGCCACCGCCAGCGACACACCCAGGATCGCATTGGCGCCGAGCCGCGCCTTGTTCGGCGTGCCGTCGAGTTCGATCAGCGTGCGATCGAGCGCGATCTGATCGTCGGCATCGAAGCCCGACAGCGTGTCGAAGATCTCGCCGTTCACCGCCTCGACGGCTTTCAGCACGCCCTTGCCGGCGTAGCGGCTGTTGTCGCCGTCGCGCAGCTCGACCGCCTCGTGCGTGCCGGTCGAGGCACCCGACGGAACCGCGGCGCGGCCCGAGGCACCGGTCTCGAGCACGATTTCGACTTCGACGGTCGGGTTGCCACGGCTGTCGAGGATCTCGCGGCCGTGAATGTCGACGATGGCGGACAAGCGAACCTCCTGGGGCAGGCGCGGACGAACGCCCGCAAAAAGCGCGCTGGTTCATCGCGGATCTCAGCCTGAACGGCAAGCCGTGCGGGCGGCAAGGCAGCCCTGTGGATTGTCTGTGCGGGACGGGATCCCGTCTCGCCCGTATCGGTCCCGCCGCTGTGGAAGACAGGGGCAATACAAGTGATGTATCGTCGGTACAGGATCGATACATGTGGATTGAAAAGCCTTTGGAAGATCGCCCCGACGGACCGTATCGGCTGACGCTCGAGGGAGACGGGTTGAAGCTGGAACGGTCGCTCGACCGCGACGAGGCGCACCGGGTCCTGGCGATGGTGCTGGGGATGCCGACGGCTTCGCCCCTGCCCGCCGCCGCCACCGGCTCGGGGCCGCCGCTGCTGTCGGCGCGCGAGGCGCTGGACGCGAGTCAGGCCTCGTCCAACCCCGAGAAGATCCTCGCTTTCGCGGTCCATCTCGAACGCGACGAGGGCAAGCCGCATTTCACCCGGCTCGACATCAAGCGCTGCTTCTCGAGCGCGCGCGAACCGCCGCCGCACAATCTCAACCGCGACTTCGTCACCGCGGTCTCGTATGGCTGGATCCACGAAGAAGCGAACGGCCGCGCCTACGCGACCACGACCGGACGCAGCGCGATCGATTCACGGTTCGCGACAGTGGCGCGCAAGGCGCGGCTTCCGCAGGCGCCGTAGCGGACGCACGACCGACGCAACGCAACCCGACATACGACGGTGGCGCGCAAGGCGCAGCGGCCCTATGGCGAGTGAACGCAGCTGGTGTGCACACCAACGACGAATTGAAGCAGCCGTGCGCGCGCCGGCTGGACCGGGGGGTGCGACGCCCTACTCTTTTCGCCATGCAAACACGTCATCTCGGGCGCAATGGCCCCGTCGTTTCCGCCCTGGGTCTCGGCTGCATGGGCATGTCGGAATTCTATGGTCAGGCCGACCAGGCGGAGTCGGTGCGAACCATCCACCGCGCCATCGAGCTTGGGGTGACGCTGTTCGACACGGCCGACATGTACGGCCAGGGTGCCAACGAGACGCTGGTCGGGCGCGCCATTGCCGGCAAGCGCGACCAGATCGTACTCGCAACCAAGTTCGGCTTCGTGCGCAGCGAAGATCCGACGTCGCGCGCTATCGACGGGAGCCCCGCTTACGTGCGCACCGCCTGCGAGGCGAGCCTGCGGCGGCTCGGCGTCGAGACGATCGATCTCTACTACCAGCACCGCGTCGACCCGAAGACGCCGATCGAGGAGACGGTCGGCGCGATGGCCGAGCTGGTGCGCGCGGGCAAGGTCCGCCATCTCGGCCTCAGCGAGGCCGGACCCGAAACGCTTCGCCGCGCGTCGTCAGTACATCCGATCGCGGCGCTGCAGAGCGAATGGTCGCTGTGGACGCGCGACCCCGAGGACGGCGTCATTCAGACCTGCCGCGAACTCGGCATCGGATTCGTCGCCTACGCGCCGCTCGGCCGCGGTTTCCTTACCGGCGGAATCCGGTCCGCCGCCACGCTGGCGGCCGACGATTACCGCCGCGCCAACCCGCGCTTCCAGGGCGACAATCTCGATACCAATCTGCGGCTCGTCGAGGCAGTCGAACGTATTGCCGCGCGCAAAGGCTGCACGCCGGCGCAGCTTGCGCTCGCCTGGGTCCTGGCACGTGGCGACGACGTCGTGCCGATCCCGGGCACCACGAAAGTCAGGCGGCTCGAAGAGAATCTGGCAGCGCTGGAGTTGCGGCTGGACGAGGCGGATCTGGGCGAACTCGACCGCGCCGTGCCGAAGGGCGCCGCAGCCGGCACGCGTTATGCCGAAGCGATGATGGGCTCGCTCGCCCGTTAGAGAGCGTTTTCGACGCGCGCTCAGCGCCGCCGATCCCTTTGAGCACGACCCCGGCGCCGAAGCAGTCCTGCGAGGCTACACCAGCCGCGACTGATCCATCGCGGCTTTGATGAAGGCCGCGAACAGCGGATGCGGCTCCATCGGTTTCGACTTCAGTTCGGGATGGAACTGCACGCCGACAAACCACGGGTGATCGTCGCGCTCGACGATCTCGGGCAGTTCACCATCGGGCGACAGGCCCGAGAAGATCAGCCCCGCCTGCTCCAGCGCCTGGCGGTAATTGATGTTCACTTCGTAGCGATGGCGATGGCGTTCGCTGATTTCGCCGGTGCCGTAGATCGAGCGGACTTTCGAATTCTGGCGCAGGATCGCGGGATAGGCGCCCAGCCGCATCGTGCCGCCGAGGTCGCTCGACACGGTGCGCTTTTCCATCTCGTTGCCGCGCAGCCATTCGGTCATCAGCCCGACCACCGGATGTTCGGTCGGGCCGAACTCGGTCGAACCGGCGCCTTTGAGACCGGCGAGATTGCGCGCCGCTTCGATCACCGCCATCTGCATGCCGAAGCAGATGCCGAAATACGGCACTTTGCGTTCGCGTGCGAACTGCGCCGCGCGGATCTTGCCCTCGGTGCCGCGCTCGCCGAAACCGCCCGGCACCAGAATGCCGTGCACGTTCTCGAGATGCGGAACCGGGTCTTCGGTTTCGAAGATCTGGCTGTCGAGCCATTCCAGCCGCACGCGCGAATTGTTGGCGATGCCGCCATGGGCCAGCGCTTCGGCGAGCGACTTGTAGGAATCGATCAGGCTCGTGTACTTGCCGACGATCGCGATGGTGATGTCGTGCTCGGGCTCGCGCACCCGCTTCACCACCGAATCCCAGCGGCGCAGATCCGGCTTGGGCGCATCGATGTTGAAATATTTCAGCACCTGCTCGTCGAAGCCCTGCGCGTGATAGGCGAGCGGCACTTCGTAGATGGTGCTGACGTCGTTGGCGGCGATGACGCGCTCGGGCGGCAGGTTGCAGAACAGCGCGATCTTGCGCCGCTGATCGGCCGGGATCGGATGCTCGGTCCGGCACAGCAGCATGCCGGCCTGGATGCCGACCGACAGAAGCTCTTTCACCGAATGCTGCGTCGGCTTGGTCTTGAGCTCGCCCGCCGCACCCAGGAACGGCACCAGCGTGACATGCACGAACAGCGCGTGGTCCTGGCCGATCTCATTGCCGAACTGACGGATCGCTTCGAGAAACGGCAGGCTTTCAATGTCGCCGACCGTGCCGCCGACTTCGCACAGCACGAAATCCTCGTCCGACAGGTCCGAGCCGATGAAGGCTTTGATCTCGTCGGTGACGTGCGGGATGACCTGCACCGTTGCGCCGAGATAGTCGCCGCGACGCTCTTTCGAGATCACGTTCGAATAGATGCGGCCGGTGGTGATGTTGTCGGTGCGACGCGCGGCGACGCCGGTGAAACGTTCATAGTGACCGAGATCGAGATCGGTCTCGGCGCCGTCATCGGTGACGAAGACTTCGCCGTGCTGCACCGGGCTCATCGTGCCCGGGTCGACGTTCAGATACGGATCGAGCTTGCGCAGACGGACTTTGAAGCCGCGCGCCTGGAGCAGCGCGCCCAGCGCTGCGGACGCGAGACCTTTTCCCAGCGACGAGACCACGCCGCCGGTGATGAAGATGAAGCGGGTCACGCCGCCCCTCACTTCGAGAGGGGGACGGAGGGAGCCTGTTGCTGCGGAGGAGTTGCCGGAGTCTGGTTGGTCGGCGGCGCCGCGGGTGCGGGCGTGGTCGGCGCGGCCGGTGCCGTGACCGGGGCCGTGGTGTCGAACAGCGAGCGCGGCTTGTTGCCGTGACCGGCCAGCAGCGCCAGCGCCAGGCTGGTGACCATGAACAGGCCGGCCAGGATCGCGGTCATGCGGGTGAGCAGATTGGCGGTACCGCGCACGCTCATGAACGAGCCCATGCCGCCCGACGAGCCGACGCCGAGACCGCCGCCTTCCGAGCGCTGCAGCAGCACGACGCCGATCAGCGCCATGGCAAGGAACAGGTGGATGACGAGGAGGACAGTGTCCATGGAAGTACCTGCTCGTGCCGACCGGGAGGCCGGCACCTTCTTCTAGTTATGCCTTCGGTTCGCACGCGTCTGCGAGGCGCGAAACCGCGCGAACGAACCGGAGGCAGGCGAAAGCGCGCGTCGTAAACTATTCCGGCAGGCGATGCTACCGCGCCGGTGAGGCGGCGGCGATGGCCCAGAAATCCTCGGCCGCGAGCGACGCTCCGCCGACCAGCACCCCGTCCACGTCGCCGGTGGCCAGGATCTCCGCCGCGTTGGAAGGTTTGACCGAACCACCATACAGCAAGCGCGTCGCGGCGCCGGGCGCGCCCAGTTTGCGGCGCAGGAAGCCGTGCATCTGCGCGATATCGGCCTGGGTCGCGTTTTTGCCGGTCCCGATCGCCCACACCGGCTCGTAGGCGACCACGACCGTGCCGGACGCGGGCAGCGAGCCGTCGAGCTGTCCGCCGACCACCGATTCGGCCTGGCCCGATTCGCGCTGCGCCTCGGTCTCGCCGACGCAGACGATCGGCGTCAGCCCGGCCGCCAGCGCCGCCTCGGCCTTGGCACGCACGGTGGCGTCGTCTTCCTTGTGAAATTGGCGACGCTCGGAATGGCCGACGATGACGTAGCGGCAGCCGAGCTCGGCCAGCATCGGCGCGGCGATGTCGCCGGTGAAGGCGCCCGATGGCTTGGCATGGCAGTCCTGGGCCCCCAACCCGACCTTCAGCGGCCGCAGCCTCTCGCCCAGGCGCTGCAGCAGGGTCGCGGGCGGACAGACCAGCAATTCGGCGGCCGCGCGCGTCTTGGCCAGATGCTCGCCGAGCTGGAAGGCAAAGGCGTCGGCGGCGGCGAGGCTGCCGTTCATCTTCCAATTGCCGGCGATCAGGACAGGACGGTCGGACAAGGCGCTGCTCCTTCTTGGGATGGGGCCATGTAACGGCCCGCGGTCTAAATTTTAAGAGGGCCGCTTGCGGCTCCGGGCGCGGTTGCCAGTCCGGGGGCCGGACCCTACGATCCGCGCCCGTTTGCGGCCCTCCGGGGCTGACCTTTTCTTCGAGATCTTTTCGCAATGCTTCAGGCGCTTCGTGGCGCGGCCGGCTCGATCGTTATCAAGCTGCTGTTCGTGCTCCTTCTCGTGTCGTTCGCTTTCTTCGGCGTCAGCGACGTGCTCCGCAATCGCGGCCTCGATCAGAACGTCGCCACGGTCGACGGCGACAAGATCGCGACGGTCGACCTGGATCGCGAATTCCGCCGCGAGCTCGACCGCGTGCGCCGCGCCTCCGGCGGCGCCGCCTTCGACACCGCGACGGCGAAGCGGCTCGGCCTGCTCGACCAGACGCTCGACCGCATGATCGACGAGCGCGTGCTGCTGCGCGCGGCGCAGGATGCCGGACTCGTGGTCGGCGATGCGCAGGCGGTGGCGCTGATCCGTCAGCAGCCCGCCTTCGTCGACCCGACGACCAAGCAGTTCGACCGCCTCCGCATGCTGGCGATGCTGCAGCAGGCCGGCTTCACCGAGCAGAGTTTCGTCGAAGCGACCAAGCGCGACCTGACCACCGGTCTGCTGCTCGACGCGATGGCGGGCGGCCCGGCCGCGCCCGGCCTGCTGGTCGACGATCTCTATCGCTCGCGCGCCGAACGTCGCGTCGCCGAAACGCTGACGCTCAAGAACGACGCCGCCACCGGCATTCCCGAGCCGACCGACGCGCAGCTCACCGAATATCACCAGCAGCACGCCGTCGCCTTCACGCGGCCCGAGCTGCGCACGCTGAGCGCGCTGGTGCTGACGCCGGAAAGCTTCGTGCCCCAGATCCAGGTGTCGGAAGACGATCTCAAGGCCGCCTACGAAGCGCGCCGCACCGAGTTCGTGAAACCCGAGCGCCGCAAGCTCGACCAGGTCGTGGTCGGCGACAAGGCGCAGGCCGACGCGCTGCTCGCGGCCGCCAAGGGCAAGAGCCTCGCCGACGCGGCCAAGCAGGTGAAGGCGCCCGCCCCCGTCACGCTCGACGCGGCGGCGAAAGAGGAACTGCCCGAACCGTTGCAGGCGCCCGTGTTCGAAGCCGCCAAGGGCGCCGTTGCGGGACCGGTGCAAAGCCCGCTCGGCTTTCACGTCTTCGTCGTCACCGACATTACGCCGGGCGGTGAGATTCCGTTCGACCAGGCGAAGCCGAAGCTCACCGACGAGATCAAGCGCGAACGCGCTGCCGATCGTCTGATCGAACAGTCGCAGAAGCTCGACGACCGCCTCGCCGGCGGCGCGCCGCTGGAAGAAATCGCGAGCGACGTCGGCGCGCAGCCGTTGAAGATCGGCCCGGTCGACGCGCAGGGCCGCGGCGCCGACGCCAAGCCGATCGCCAACGTCGCCGCCGATCTGGTGCGCACCGGCTTCGGCCTCAAACAGGGCGAGACGTCGAATCTCGTCGAATCCGGCGACGCGCGCTACGTCGTGGTGCGCGCCGACCAGATCACGCCGGCGGCGCTGAAGCCGCTCGCCGACGTGAAGAACGACGTCGCCGCCGCCTGGAAAGCCGACCAGCGCGCCGAGGCGACGCGCAAGAAGGCCGCCGCCCTGCTCGAAAAGGCGAATGGCGGTGCAACGCTCGCATCGCTCGCCAAGGAAGCGGGCGCGCAACCGGCGACGACGCAACCGTTCGACCGCTCGGGCGCGACCGGTGCCAACAGCGCGCCGGCACTGCCGCGCGATCTGGTCGCGAAGCTGTTCGGCGGCAAGGTCGGCGTCGTCGCCAGCGCCGACGCGCCGGACGGCGTCGTCCTCGCGCGCCTGGCGCAGATCGTGCCCGCCGACCTGGCGCAATCGGCGGCAGGTCTGGCCGCGACCAAGCAGGAAGTCGAACGTTCGCTCGCCAACGATCGCGCCGCTTTGTTCATGAAGGCGTTGCGCACGCGGTACCCGGTCCAGGTCGACAAGATTGCGCTCGACCGCATGTACGGTTCCAACGCCGAGTAACGACGTCATGGCTGCGCCGCTGGTCTTGTCGCGGCGTCTGGTCGCCGATCTCGAGACGCCGGTCTCGGCGATGCTCAAGCTGATGCCGCGTCATCGGCACGCCTTCCTGCTGGAATCGGTCGAAGGCGGCAATTCGCTCGGCCGCTTCAGCGCCATCGGCCTCGATCCCGACCTGATCTGGCGCTGCGAAGCGCAGGCAGAAGGCGGCGCCAAGGCCTCGATCGATCGCGGCAACGGCGCGGTCGCCGAACCGGACGCGCCGTTCGCGTCGCTGCGCCGGCTGCTGGCCGAAAGCCGTGTCGATCTTCCCGCCGGCCTGCCCCCGATCGCGGCCGGCCTGTTCGGCTATCTCGGTTACGACATGGTGCGCCTGGTCGAGCGCCTGCCCGATCGGCACGACAACGAGCTCGGCGTGCCCGAAGCGATGCTGCTGCGGCCGACCGTGGTCGCGGTGTTCGACAATGTCGAGCGCACCATCGTGCTGGTCACCGTCGTGCGCGACGGGGACGCCGCCGCTGCCGAACGAAGGCTCGACCAGGTCGTCGAAAATCTCTCGGCGCAGTTGCCGGCCGAGCCGCCGCGCCTCGCGGTCGAACCGCCGCGCCTCGAACCGAGCTCGAACACGAGCAAGGACGAGTATCGCGGCATGGTCGAACGCGCCCGCGAATATATCCGCGCCGGCGACGCGTTTCAGGTCGTGCCGTCGCAGCGTTTCACGGTTCCGTTCGGTCGCGACGCGTTCGATCTCTATCGCGCGCTGCGCCGGCTGAACCCCTCGCCGTTCCTGTTCTTCCTCGATTTCGGCGGCTTCCAGATCGTCGGCTCCAGCCCCGAAATCCTGGTGCGCGTGCGCGGGCCGGAAGTCACCATCCGGCCGATCGCCGGCACGCGTCCGCGCGGCCGCACGCCCGACGAGGACCAGGCGCTCGCCGACGAATTGCTGGCCGATCCCAAGGAACTTGCCGAGCATCTGATGCTGCTCGATCTCGGCCGCAACGATGTCGGCCGCATCGCCAAGACCGGCACCGTGCGCGTGACGCAGCAGATGATCGTCGAACGTTACAGCCACGTGATGCATATCGTGTCGAACGTCACCGGCGAGCTCGATCCGAAATACGACGCGCTCGACGCGTTGGCCGCGGGCTTTCCGGCCGGCACCGTGTCGGGCGCGCCGAAGGTCCGTGCGATGGAGATCATCGACGAGCTGGAGAAGACGCGGCGCGGCGTCTATGCCGGCTGCATCGGCTATTTCGGCGCCGACGGTTCGATGGATACCTGCATCGCGCTGCGCACCGGCGTGGTCAAGGACGGGACCTTGTACGTGCAGGCGGGCGGCGGCGTGGTCGCCGACAGCGACGCCGACGCCGAGTACCAGGAGACCGTGAACAAGGCCCGTGCGCTGATCCGTGCGGCAGAAGAAGCCCTGGCCTCCGGCCAGACGCGGAACTAGGTTCGAACCAATGCAGATCTTCATTTCCGTCATCCCCGCGAACGCGGGGATCCAGGTGCCGGGGCGATGGCGCTGACGTCACGTCAGCCCCATCACCTGGGCCCCTGCGTTCGCAGGGGCGACGAATTGAGGATGTTCCCATGCTTCTGCTCATCGACAATTACGACAGCTTCACCTTCAACCTCGTCCAGTATCTGGGCGATCTCGGTGTCGAGGTCGAAGTCCATCGCAACGACGCGTTGAGCGCCGATCAGGCGCTGGCCAAGAAACCCGACGCCATCGTTCTGTCGCCCGGCCCGTGCGATCCCGACCGCGCCGGCATCTGTCTCGACGTGATCGACCGCGCCGCCGCGACGCGCACGCCGTTGCTCGGCGTCTGTCTCGGCCATCAGGCGCTGGGCCAGAAATTCGGCGGCAAGGTAGTGCGCGCACCGGCCCCGATGCACGGCAAGGTCAGCGCGATCCGGCATGAAGGCGATGGCGTCTTCGCCGCGCTGCCGTCGCCCTTCCAGGCGACGCGCTATCACTCGCTGATCGTGGCGCGCGAAACGGTGCCCGACGCGCTGGTGATCAACGCCGAGACCGAAGACGGGCTGGTGATGGGGCTGCGTCACAAGGAACTGCCGCTGCACGGCGTGCAGTTCCACCCCGAAAGCATCGCGTCCGAACACGGGCACGATCTGCTGCGCAATTTCCTGACCCTGGCCAGATCGTGACCGAGCGCGGCCTGAAACCGCTGCTCGCCAGATTGGTGAGCGGCGCGACCCTCGCCGAGGACGAAGCACGCGACGCGTTCGACGTGATGATGGGCGGCGACGCGACGCCGGCGCAGATGGGCGCGTTTCTCATGGCCCTCGCCATGCGCGGCGAAACCATCGACGAGATCGTCGGCGCGGTGCGCACGATGCGTGGCCGCATGGAGCGCGTGCAGGCACCGGCGAACGCGGTCGATTGCTGCGGCACCGGCGGTGACGGCGCGCACACGCTGAATGTCTCGACTGCCGCCGCCTTCGTGGTCGCGGGCTGCGGCGTGCCGGTGGCCAAGCACGGCAACCGCGCCGCCTCGTCAAAGTCCGGCGCCGCCGACGTGCTGGAAGCGCTGGGCGTCAGGTTGGATCCCCCGATCGCCGCGCTCGAGAACGCGCTCGCGATGCACAAAGTCGCGTTCCTGATGGCGACGCGGCACCACCCGTCGATGCGACACGTCGCGCCGACGCGCGGCGAGCTGGCGTTGCGCACCCTGTTCAACCTGACCGGACCGCTGGCCAATCCCGCCGGCGTCAAACGTCAGCTGCTGGGCGTCGCACTGGCCGAGAAGCAGGGCGTGATGGCCGACGTGCTGCAGCGGCTCGGTGCCGAAGCATTCTGGATCGTGCACGGGCATGGCGGCCTCGACGAGCTGTCGCTGTCGGGTCCGTCGCACGTGGTCGCGCTGTCGGACGGCAAGCGAACCGAATTCGCGCTGACACCCGCCGATGCCGGCCTCGCCGAGGCGCCGCTCGACGCGGTGCGCGGCGGCGACGCCGGGTACAACGCGCACGCGCTGCGTCAGCTGCTCGACGGTGCGCCGGGCGCCTATCGCGACATCACCGTGCTCAACGCCGCCGCGACCTTGATCGTCGCGGGCGTCACCAGCTCGATCCGCGACGCCGCCGGCCTCGCCGCCGCGTCGATCGATGACGGCCGGGCGCGGCGCGCGCTCGACGGGCTGATCCAGGTCACGCAGGGCACGCCCTAGCGGGCACCGAGAAGAAAAAGCACATGAGTGACGTACTGCTGCGCATCCTCGCCGACACGCGCGCCGAGACCGCGCGCCGCAAGGCCCGGACCCCGCTCGCCGAGATGGAGCGTCGCGCACGCGACGCTTCCCCGGTGCGCGGCTTCGAGGCCGCGCTGGCGCGCAAGGTCGCGTCGGGACAGGACGCGCTGATCGCCGAGCTCAAGCGCAAGAGTCCGAGCGGCGGCGACATTCGTCCGGGGTTCGATCCCGCCGCCCTCGCCGGCGCCTACGAGCGGGCCGGCGCCGCGTGCCTGTCGGTGCTGACCGACCTGCCCTATTTCGGCGGCAGCGAAGCCGATCTGCATGCGGCGCGCGGCGCGACCGCGCTGCCGGTGCTGCGCAAGGATTTCATCGTCGAGCCGTGGCAACTCGCCGAGACGCGCGCGATGGGGGCCGATTGCGCGCTGCTGATCGTCGCCGCGCTCGACGACGCCACGCTGCGCGAGCTGTTCGACGCGGCGCGTTCCTACAGTCTGGACGTGCTGGTCGAAGCGCATGACCGGGCCGAGTTCGAACGCGGCGCTGCGCTGGGCGCGACCTTGCTCGGCGTCAACAACCGCAATCTGCGCACGCTGGTCACCGACCTCGCCACCACCGAAGCGCTGGCGCCGCTGCTGCCGCCGGGCGCGTCGCTGGTGGCCGAAAGCGGGCTCAAAGTGCGGGCCGATCTCGAGCGCCTGCACCAGGTCGGGGCGCGCCGCTTCCTGGTCGGGGAGTCGCTGCTGCGCCAGCCCGACCTCGAGGCCGCGACCAGGGGTCTGCTGGGGGCCTAATTCACAGGCTTGACGACTCACCAGGAACGTACGTAGAACACTCTCCGACGTTGCCGGTTCGTTCCGGTTCTGGTGTGGAGGGGTCGATGCTCACGCGCAAGCAGCACGAGCTGCTCATGCTCATTCACGAGCGCGTCACCGCCGAGGGCGTGGCGCCGTCTTTCGACGAAATGAAGGACGCGCTCGGTCTCAAATCCAAATCCGGCATCCACCGGCTCATCACCGCGCTGGAAGAGCGCGGCTTCCTGCGCCGCCTCGCCCATCGGGCACGCGCGCTGGAAGTGGTGCGCCTGCCCGAAGGGACGCGCAGCGCGACGTCGCTGATGCCGCCGCGGCCCGCCGCGCGCAGCAACGTGGCGCCGTTCCGGCCCAGCGTCATCAAAGGTGATTTCTCCGCCGTCCTGTCGGGCCGCGCGGTCGATCCGCGCGGCGCGATGGATGTCGAACGCGCCGCGATCGCACTGCCGCTTTACGGCAAGATCGCCGCCGGCACGCCGATCGAGGCGCTGCGCGACCAGGGCACACAGGTCGAAGTCCCGCCCGACATGGTCGGCAGCGGCGATTTCTACGCGCTCAAAATTGCCGGCGATTCGATGCAGGACGAAGGCATTCTCGACGGCGACACGGTGGTCATCCAGCGCTGCGACACGGCCGAAACCGGCCAGATCGTCGTGGCGCTGATCGACGACCAGGAAGCGACGCTCAAGCGCTTCCGCAAAAAGGGCAACACGATCGCGCTCGAACCCGCCAACGCCGCACACAAGGTGCAGCTGTTCGGCGCCGAGCGCGTCAAGGTCCAGGGCCGCCTGGTCGGCCTGATCCGGAAATATTGAGATGCAAGGCTGCGAGCGCATCGTCGACATTTATCGCAGCCCCGATCACGAAAAGGGCGGCGGCTTCGTGGCCAGCTACCCGATCAGCTTACGCGGCCGGAACTACGTCCCGAGCGAGCGTGAATACGAAATCACCGCGATCGACACGGCGATCGAGGACGCGCTGGCCCGCGCCGACGAGCGGCGGAATCTGGTCGCGCATGTACGCCGACGGTAATTCGCAGACGATCATCGAGCGACGACAACTCGTCGTCCTGTTGCGGAGGCGCTGAATGGACGAGATCTGGCAAGCTGCCTGGTTGAAGGCGCAGCTTTTTCTTTTCGGTGCGTCGATCATGGCCGTGTGCACGGCGGCGTTGTTGACCGAATTCGGCTAATTTATTTGCGGTTTCATTTGGAGCCGCGATCGCACGCAAGCTTGCGCTCTGCTGCGCGGCCGATGGATCGTCCGCCGGGGCGTCGCGCCAGCCAGGCCATCGAGCGCCGTAGATCGAGTGCCGTAAATCGAGCGGCGCGCCGCGAATCCGGCGCGCTTGGCCGGTCGCCGTTCGGTCAGTCTCCGTCGCCGGAACGCGCTGCGCCACGGTGCGGGTTTTTGCGCCGACGGACGGAACGCAAGCCGCCCTTCGCGGCTTGCACATGGCATGGGCCAGATCGTCACCTTCCCGTTGGATCTTCGCTTGCGTGGTGTGACGCCCGAACCGGGTTGCGCCCTGCGCGTCACGCACGACACGATCGAGATCGGCGTTGACGGGCGCGCCATCGCGTTCCGTTACGATGAGTTTCCGATCGCCAAGCGCGTCGTGCTGTGGGTGCCGTGCTGGAACGAGCTTGGCGGCGGCCGACAGCCTTTGATGGCGCTGCGCCTGCGCCGCGCCGCGAAGGTCGCGGCGATGCATTGGCGCCGCCTGGGCCTGCACGTCTCGATCCGCATGAAGCGTCCGGTCGAAGCGCCGCTGCCAGACGCCCGTCAGGCGTCGTAGGCGCCCGCGCCGCGCTGCTGACGCCGGTCCGCATCGCACGCCCGGCGCGAACTAGACCGCCAGCATCGCCAGATCCTGGCCTAGCTTGGTTGCGCCTTTCATGCGCTTGACCGGATCTTCCCAACCGGTGCGCGTATAGACGAGCTTCTGGTCGGGACGGATTTTCACCGTGCCGGCCTGCTTCATCACCCAGCCCATCAGCTGGTCGACGCGCGCGAACTGGTTGTCGCGGAACGTCACCACCGCGCCGCGCGGACCGGCGTCGAGACGCTCGATGCCGGCTTGCCGGCACAGCTGCTTGATCGCCACCGTGTCGAGCAGGTTTTCCGCTTCCTGCGGCATCGGACCGAAGCGATCGACCAGCTCGGCCGCGAAGGCGTCGAGCTCGGCGCGGTCGGCCAGTTCGGCAACGCGGCGATAGAGCGACAGGCGCACATTGAGATCGGGCACGTAGGCTTCGGGGATCATCACCGGCAGCCCGACCGAGATCTGCGGCGTCCAGCGCGTCGCGAGTTCGGTCGCATCGGCGGTCGCGCCCGACTTTGCGATCGCCACCGCTTCTTCCAGCATCTGCTGGTACAGCTCGACGCCGACTTCCTTGATATGGCCCGACTGTTCCTCGCCCAGCAGATTGCCGGCGCCGCGAATGTCGAGATCGTAACTGGCGAGGCTGAAGCCGGCGCCGAGACTGTCGAGCGTCTCGATGACTTTCAGCCGCTGCTCCGCCGCCTTGGTCAGCAGCTTGCCCGGATTCCAGGTCAGATAGGCATAGCCGCGCAGCTTGGACCGGCCGATGCGGCCGCGCAGCTGATAGAGCTGCGCCAGGCCGAACAGATCGGCGCGATGAATCACCAGCGTGTTGGCGCGCGGAATGTCGAGCCCGCTCTCGACGATGTTGGTGGCGAGCAGAATGTCGAACTTGCCGTCATAGAAGGCGCCGATGCGCTCTTCGAGGTCGGTCGGGCTCATCTGCCCGTGCGCCATCACGACCTTGAGGTCGGGCACGAGTTCCTTCAGCCGCAGTTCGACCCGCGGCAGGTCTTCCAGGCGCGGACAGACATAGAAGCTCTGCCCGCCGCGGAAATGTTCGCGCTTCAGTGCTTCGCGAATGACGACGGGATCGTAGGGCAGCACGAAGGTGCGCACGGCCAGGCGATCGACCGGCGGCGT
>JAQGIE010000025.1 GCA_028291365.1 Rhodospirillales bacterium | reverse complement strand
GACGTGGCCGTGCAGATCGCTGGTCGCGAGCACGGTGAGTTCGAGTGCCGGCGCATCGGCGGAAAATCCAGGTTGGGCTGCAGCGGTCGAAACTGCCGTGGCAGCCAGAAGCAGCGTGGCTTTCCGGCGCGAGATGAGCGTTTTGGTTGCGTGATGCATGTTGGGATCGACCATCGGAATTGATTGCCGTTTCGGCAAGTCTTTACTCGCGATTCACTTTGTTGAGCGCGGCCTTTCCGGCCGCGCTGCTTGCTCTGTGGCTCGGCCCACTAGTGCAAACTTGCCACACTGGCCGCGGATTCTTTCGCAGGTGCGGGATTCCCGCGCGCGTTTGCTTGCTCGGACTCCTGACTGCCGGTTAGACACCGCCAGCCTGACGGAGAATTCAATGTGCGAGACAACAACGGCAAAGCCGAGCCGCGCAACTGACCGTCACGGATTCAAACGGATCGCAAAAACCTGAATGGTGCCGGCGCGCGACGTGCGCGGCGGCTGAATGACGATACCCGAATGACAAGGGGACCTCACCACATGCTCATGACGACAAGCGCTACGCTTCGCCGCCATCTGTTTATCCTGAAGCTCGGCGTGGCACCGCTGGCGCTCGGCGCCGCGCTGTTCACGACGCCGGTCGTCGCGCAGGAAACGACGGGCATCATCCAAGGTCAGGTGCTGACCAGCGCGGGCACGCCCGCGATCGGCGCTTCGGTCGAAGTCACGCACGTTCCGACCGGCACGCGCAGTGTGGTCACCACCAACCAGGACGGGCGTTTCAACGCGCCGAACCTGCGTCCCGGCGGTCCCTACGTCATTCGCGCCACCGGCACTGGCGTCACCGCCAAGCCGGTCGATGGTGTCTTCACCGAAGTCGGTGCGCCGAGCGAAATCACCCTCGGTGATCGCGCCCGCGCTGCCGGCATCGAAGAAGTCGTCGTCACCGCGCGCCGCAGCCAGCGCCAGGTGATCGGCTCGTCGACGGTGTTCACGCAGCAAGCGATCCAGGAACAGCCGACCGTCACGCGCGACATCAAGGACATCATCCGTCGCGATCCGAAGGTCGTCATCGATCCGACCAACTCGAACGCGATCGTGATCGCGGGTTCGAACAACCGCTTCAACAGCCTGACCATTGACGGCGTGAAGCTGAACGACGATTTCGGCCTCAACAACGGTGGCTACCCGACGCAGCGCCAGCCGATCCCGCTCGATGCGGTCGAGCAGCTGTCGGTGCTGACCGCACCGTTCGACGTCGAATATGCCGGCTTCCAGGGCGGCGTCATCAACATCGTGACGAAGTCGGGCTCGAACGACTTCCACGGCGGCGCCTTCTATTATTACTCGTCGGACAGCCTGTCCGGTAAAAAGAGCGGCAGCCTGGACAACCTGATCAGCCCGTACACCAACAAGACGTATGGCGGGAACTTCAGCGGCCCGATCGTCAAGGACAAGCTGTTCTTCTTCTTCGGCTACGAAAAGTTCGACAGCCAGACGCCGGTTCTGTTCGGTCCGTCCGACGGCGGTTTCGGCAACCGTATTCCCGGCGTGACCAGCGCCGAAGTCGCGCAGGTCAGCGCCATCGCGAAGAGCGTGTACGGCTACGACACGCTGGGCCTCGGCGCCGGCCAGCTGCCCGAGCAGGACGAGAAGATCATCGGCAAGGTCGACTGGAACATCACGGACAAGCACCGTGCCTCGTTCACGATCATGCGCAACGAAGGCAACAACTTCATCGATCCGGATTCGTCGACGGGGTCGAACCGTCTGGCGCTGCAGTCGAACTGGTACAACCGCACGCAGGTGCTGAACGCCTACGTCGTCCAGCTCTTCTCGGATTGGACCAGCGATTTCTCGACCGAGATCAAAGTCGGCCGCAAGGACGTCGACTCGCTGCGTCCGCCGCTGGGCGCGCTGACGGTCGGTGAAGTGCGCGTACGCACGCCGACCGGCGGCCAGATCTATTTCGGCCCCGACTTCTCGTCGCAGTCGAACATCCTGAACACCGAGACCGACACGCTGAAGGTCAAGGCGAAGTACACGCTGGGCCAGCACACCATCACGGGCGGCTACGAGCGCGAGTCCAACGACTACTACAACCTGTTCATCCAGGGCTCGCTGGGCGTCTACACGTTCAACTCGATCACCGACTTCCAGAATCGTCGCCTGGGCAACTTCCAGTACAACAACGCCTTCACGAACGTTCAGAACGACGCCGCTGCGATCTTCGACTACCAGCAGCACAGCTTCTATCTGCAGGATAAGTGGGAAATCACCCCGCAGCTGACCCTGCAGGCGGGCATCCGCTACGAGCTCTATCAGCAGGACAAGCTGCCGGGCTTCAACCAGAGCTTCGTCAACCGTTACGGCTTCGCGAACACGCAGAATCTCGACGGCCGCGATCTGTGGCAGCCGCGCTTCGGCTTCAACTACAAGCTGACCGAGAACACCAATATCCGCGGCGGCGCGGGCCTGTTCTCGACACTGGGTCCGGCGGTCTGGGTCTCCAACAGCTACTCGAACGACGGCGTGACCCAGCGTGCGGTGAACATCACGGCGCCGACCAGCACGACTGCGGCGCGTGATCCGGTGCTCGACAACACCAACCTGACCGTGAGCGATCGCGCCAAGGCGCTGCTCGCGGGCGGCAACGGTCCGGTCAACGCGATCGATCCGAGCTTCAACACGCCGTCGAGCTGGCGCTTCAACCTCGGCGTCGACCACCGCTTCGACAACGGCGTCGGCGTTACGGTCGATGCCCTCTACACCAAGGTGAAGGACGGCATCCTCTATCGCGACCTGCACATGGTCCGTACCGGCACCGCGCCGGACGGCCGTCCGATCTACGGCACGATCAATGACGGTCGCGCGCTGAGCCAGAACGACCTGCTGCTGACCAACACGCATTCGGGTCACGGCCTGGTTCTGTCGGCCCAGGTCGACAAGACCTGGGACGCGGGCGTCTACGGCGAGTTCGCCTCGGCGCTGGGCTACGCCTACCAGAACATCAAGGAAGTCTCGCCGGCCACCAGCTCGGTCGCGAACTCGAACTTCGAGCAGTACACGACCTCGGATCCCAACAATCCGGGCACGGCGACCTCGAACTACGAGACGCGTCACCGGGTGAATGCGAACTTCAGCTGGACCAAGCGCTTCTTCGGCGATGCCAAGACGACCCTGTCGTTCTTCTACGAAGCGCGCGAAGGCCAGCCCTACAGCTTCGTGTTCAGCTGCGGCAGCAACGTGTTCGGCGACTCGGCCTGCACCCGCTCGCGTGCTCGCGAACTGTTCTACGTGCCGACCGGTGCAACCGATCCGCGCGTGAACTTCAACGCGCCGGGCAGCATCTCGGCGCAGGCGATGGACGCGTACATCGTGCGCAACGGCCTGGACAACTTCCGTGGCCAGATCGCACCTCGTAACGCCTTCTACAGCCCGTGGACGCACCGCCTCGACGCGAAGCTGAGCCAGGAGATTCCGTCCTTCTGGGAAGGCCACAACTTCGAAGTGTCGATGGACATCTTCAACCTGACCAACCTGATCAACAAGAATTGGGGTCGGATCGAGCAGAGCAGCTTCTTCTACGCTGCCGAAACCGGCATCACGCCGACGATCGGACCGGACGGAAAGTACGTGTACACGGGTACGACGCGTGACGCGTCGCTGACGACCTCGAACCGTGCTTCGGTCTGGCAGATCCAGGTCGGTGCGAAATACAAGTTCTGATCCTTCCCTGAAGGGCAGAGATTGGCGGCGGGACCCTCGGGTCCCGCCGCTTTTCTTTGTGCGGATGGCCGCGCTTTGACCGCATCCCGGCCGGGCTTGTATCGTCCCGGCCCCATGCGGATCTTCGTCCCCCTTTTCCTGCTGGCGCTCGCCGGCTGTGCCGGCTCGGCCGAGTTCGGCAGTTCCGGTGCCTCGTCGCGTCCGGCGCCGGCCGACGCCGCGCCGGCCGGCAACACGATCGTGCTCCGGCGCGTGATGCAGGTCGCCCGCGACCTCGACGCGTCGGTCGCATTCTACCGCGACGCGCTGGGGTTGACGGTGCTCGAGCGGCGCGATCTCAGCAGCGCCGATCTGGCGCGCGGCCTGGGCGCCGATGCGACGGCGCGGATCACCTCGGTCGTCCTCGGCACCGCCAGCGGCACGATCGACGGCGGCGAACTCCACGGCGCCGTGCTGACGCTGCTCAAGGTCGACGATCCCAAGCTCGGCCGCATGACCCATCCGCGCGGCGGCAAGGGCGCGCTGGGCGAAACGGTGCTGAGCTTCCGGGTCCCCGATTTGGCGGCGGTGGAGGCGAAGCTGCGCGCGGCCAAGGCGC
>JAQGIE010000020.1 GCA_028291365.1 Rhodospirillales bacterium | reverse complement strand
GCGGTGGCGCGGTCTGCGCTGTGATCGGCAAGGGGGCGGCGCCCCCGATCAGGAGGGCGAGCGCGCTCGCCCCATGTCTCCAGTTCAACCGACCGTGCACCCGCATGCCCCTATCCCCTGTTCCGTGTCCTCGGGCGGTTCCGCCTCTGAAGCCAACTTTGACCTTTGAGTCTACAAAAGACAATAGTTCGCGCATTGCGGGGCAATCGCGACCGAATAAAAGTATTTTCGAGCCAAAAATGCTACCGCAAGCTGCGATGCGCAAAGATGCGAGCGATTCTCGTTTTCGTCTAGGGGCGATGTTGATGCCGTCGTGCCGCGTCTTGGCGGGGGCGGGATGGCTTCAGGCGGCGACCCTGCCGAGCGTCGTCAGATGATGCCGATCGGGCGATCTACTCCGCGCTGATCGCGGCCCGACGATCGCGCCAGCGAAACGCCCAGGCGGTGGCGTAGGGCACGCTGGGCGTCGGCTCGACGCCGGTCAGCCACCGCGCCGTAACGGTGGGTCGTTGCGCGAACCACAGCGGCAGATCCGGCAAGTCCTCGGCTTCGAGTTGCTGCAGCTCGGTCCAGACGCGCTTGCGCGCTTGCGTCTCGCAGGTCGTTGCAAGCTCGTCGAGCAACGCGTCCATGCGCGGCGATCGATAGCCGCTGAAATTGACGCCGGCATGCCCGTTCGAATCGTCCGGTACTGATTGGCTGTGGCGCAGCGCGCGTGGCGGGACGTCGGGCTCGAGCACGTAATGCGTCAGCGCGACGCCGTCGACGGCACGATGCGGCAGCATTTCGCCGAACAACACGCGCGGGTCGACCAGGCGGATATGCGCCGCGACGCCGAGCTTGCCCCACTCCGCGGCGATCACCTGCACGGCCAATTCGCGCTCGCGAACGCCGGCGGTGGTGGCGACTTCGAATTCGAGACGCTTGCCGCGCGCGTCGCGCCGCACGCCGTCAGCGCCACGACGCCAGCCGGCTTCGTCGAGCAGCGCGTTGGCGCGCGCCGGATCGTAGCCATAGGATTCGGCTGCGGCCGCGTAGGGCAGGATCGGGCTGGTCGACGACGTCGCCGGCTTGGCCTTGCCCGCAAGCACGGTGCGGATCAGCGCGTCGCGATCGAGCCCGTAGGCCAGCGCGCGCCGCACGCGAAGATCGGCGAAGCGCGGATCGTCGAGCGGCCAGGTGAGGCGCGAGAAAGCCAGCGTGTCCTGCCAGATTACGCGGAACCGGTCGCCGTGCTGCTGCTCGATCTCGATTGCCTGTTCGGTGCCCAACCCGGCTTCGCCCGGAACGAGATCGACTTCGCCCGCCAGCAGCGACGCGCGCAAGGCGGCGCCGCTGCCGCGCACGCTCACGATGAGACGGTCGAAGAAAGCGGGCGGTCCGGGCCAGTGCGGGTTGCGCGCGAAGATCAGCCGTTCGCCGGGATTGAATTGCTCGATCCGATAGGCGCTCCACGACAGGCCCGGCGTTGCCGGCGCCGTGTCGAAACGCGTGGCGGCGCGATAATGGCTTGGGTTGGCGAGAAAGACCGGGCGTTCGACGTGGGCGGGCAGCAAATGGATCGGCAGCGCCGCCGCGTCGCAATGGTGGCCGCGCCGCTGCAGCACGATGCTGGGAGGCCCCTCTGCAGAATTTGGGCGCGCTTCGACCGACATGATCTCGTCGCGATAAAGCGAGCCGTGCACGATGCCGCTCGCGGGCGCGCGTCCGACTTCGAGCGTGAAGGCGAAATCGTCGAGCCCGACCTTGACACCGTCATCCCAGGCCAACCCGTCGCGCAAAGTCAGCACGACCTGATCGTCGTCGCCCTTGGTTTCGACCCGCGGCGCGGTTTCGCAGGCGAGGCAGGTCGGTTCGAGCTTGGCGTCGTAGCCGACCAGCAACGGCCGGGCGGGTGCCAGGACCAGGCTCTTCGCCATGTCGTCGCCGATGGCGGGATGCAGGTTGGGCGGGAACTGCGTCACCGCGATGCGCAGTGTGTGCGCCGCGCGGTTCTGCAGCGAGGGCGGCGACGGCCACAACGAATAGGCGGCGAACGCGATGAGCGCGAACGCCGCCAGCAGACTGATCTTCTTCTTGTTCACGGGTACAAACTGTTCCGAACGGCGCCGCAATCAAGCGTCTGCGGCCGCTCCGTTCACGCTGCGATCTCGGCCGCCGCCGGCACGTAGGCGATGGGCCGGTCACCGCGCACCGTGGTCCGGAACAGCGTGCGCCGCTCGTTCGCCGGGCAGCCGGTCGCGAGATGCATGGTCGAACGGTTGTCCCAGAAGACGAGGTCGTGCGCACGCCACTGGTGGCGGTAGAGAAAGCGCGGCTCGATCGAATGGGCGAACAGACGGTCGAGCAGGGCGCGGCTCTCGGCGTCGGGCAGGTCGACGATCCGCGTCGTGAAGCCTTCATTGACGAACAGCGCCGGCCGTTTGGTCAGCGGATGGGCGCGGACCACCGGATGGAGCACCGGCGGCACCTTCGCCGCGGTCGATTCGTCGATGCGGCGATCCGGATTCACCGCCGCCTGCGCATTGTTGCGCGCGACATAGGAATGTTCGGCGCTGAGTCCGACGAGCCGTCGCTTGGTTGCCGCGTCGAGCGCGTCGTAGCTCGCGCGCGTGTCGGCGAACAGCGTGTCACCCGATCCGTCGGTGGGAAGCTCCTGGGCGTGCAGCAGCGAGCCGAGGCTGGGTTCGGCGAGATAGGAGAGGTCCGAGTGCCAGTATTTCCCCGCATCGGCGAGGCCGATCGGCGCCCCGTTTTCGACCACGTTCGAGACGATCAGAATCTCGGGATGGGCCTGGTGGTGATAACGTTTCTGCACGTGCACTTCGAGCCCGCCGAACCGCCGGCTGATCTCGACATGGCGTTCGGGCGTCAGCTTGGCCTGATCGCGAAACACCAGCAGGCCGCGCAGGCCGAGCAGGCGCTGCAAGGTCGCGGCGGTCGCGTCATCAAGGTCGTCGGCAAGGTCGAGATCGAGGATCTCGGTGCCGAGCGTCGGCGTCAGATCAACGAATTTGGTCATTGGTTTGGTGCCTTCCTAGCGCGTCATGCTTTCGAGGTCAGCGCTGCATGCCCCAGCGTGCGACGGTGCGTCGTTCGAGCGTGCCGAAGGCACCCCATTCGACGATCAGGCCGATCAGCACGACGGTCAGCAGACCTGCGAAAACCTTGTCGGTTTCGAGTTGGTTGCGATGTTCGAACAGATACCAGCCGAGTCCGCCGCCGCGGCTCGACGCGCCGAACACCAGCTCGGCCGCGATCAGGGTGCGCCAGGCGAACGCCCAGCCGATCTTGAGTCCGGCAAGGATCGACGGAAACGCGGCCGGAATCAGAATGGCCACGACGTTGCGCGCGCCTTTGAGCCCGATCGAGCGTCCCACCATGCGCAAGGTCGGCGCCACCGAACGGAATCCGCTTTGGGCGTTGATCGCCACCGCCCACACCACCGAGTGAACCAGCACGAAGATCAGGCTGCCGGGTCCGAGGCCGAACCACAGCAGCGCAATCGGCAGCAGCGCGATGGCGGGCAGCGGGTTGAACATGCCGGTGAGCATCGCGAGCAGGTCGGTACCGGTGCGCGACGCGACCGAAAAGGCGACCAGCACGGCAGCGAGCACGATGCCGATCGCATAGCCGATCGCGAGGAGCTGCAGCGAGGCCGCGATGCGCAGCGGCAGTTCGCCGTCGATGATCGAGCTCCATCCTGCCGCGAGCGTGCGCGACAGCGTCGGCAGCAGCAGCGGCTCGTTCAGGTAGCGAGCATAGGATTCCCAGATCGCGGCGAGCAGCAGCAGGAGCAGTGCGCGCCGCACCGTCTGCAATTCGAAAAAGCGCGTGACGGCGTTGGCGTCGCTTTCGGCGCGCAGCGCGTCTTCGTTCCAGACGGTCATCGCGTCACCGTTTCCGCCGTCACCCCGGCCAATTTCTTTGTCACCCCGGCGCAGGCCGGGGCCCACCTGCGGGGCGACAAGTCATTTGGGGTCATCGCGTCACCTCGGGCGCCAAGCGGGCTTCGAGGCGCGATTCGAGTCGGCCGAACGAAGGCGAACCGCGCGGCACCGCGCCGCGCGGCCCGACCACGACGTCGTCGACGATGCGCCCGGGCCGGGCCGACAGCGCGATGACTCGCGTACCGACCACGATCGCCTCGTCGATCGCATGGGTGACGAAGATCAGGGTCAGGCGAAGATCCTCGCACAGATCGAGC
>JAQGIE010000254.1 GCA_028291365.1 Rhodospirillales bacterium | reverse complement strand
GGCCCGGTGCGCCTGCGCGACGTCGACGAGGCGCAGCAATTCATCGTCGCCGCCGCCAAGGACCTGGCCGCGCGCGGCGAAATCATCCTGGCCGAAGGCGGCCAGGACGACGAAGTGATCTACTGAGCGGCCCCTGACGAGCTGGCGCACCGCCGCTGGCACGCCGCCGGCGTTCATCAGATTCCGTGGGCCGCGATCTCGCAGACGGGCGATTGGGCCTGGCTGTTTCCGGCCGCGCTGTCGGCGGTGGCGATCGCCGTGCGGTGACGAGCCCGGGATCGGGATGACGATCGAGCGTCAGTCCCCAGTCGCCGGCAGCGCGTCGGGCACGTCGTCGGCGCGCCGCGCCTCGCTTCTCGGCGACACCCTGAACAGGCGCAGCACAATCACGAAGAACACCGGCACGAAGAAGATCGCCAGCACCGTCGCGGTCAGCATGCCGCCGATGACGCCGGTGCCGATCGCGTTCTGTCCGCCCGAGCCCGCCCCCGTCGAGATCGCAAGCGGCAGCACGCCGAGCATGAAGGCCAGCGACGTCATCAGAATCGGCCGCAGGCGTTGACGCGCCGCGTTGGTCGCGGCTTCGATCAGAGTCTCGCCCCGGTCAAAATTCTCTTTGGCGAATTCGACGATGAGGATCGCGTTCTTCGCCGACAATCCGATCGTGGTCAGCAGGCCGACCTGAAAGAACACGTCGTTGCCGAGGCCGCGTAGCGACGTTGCCAGCACCGCCCCGATGACGCCGAGCGGCACGACCATCATGACCGCGGCCGGGATCGACCAGCTTTCGTATAAAGCGGCGAGACACAGGAACACGACCAGCAGCGAGATCCCGTACAGCATGGGTGTCTGCGACCCCGACTGGCGTTCCTCGAACGACAGGCCGGTCCAGTCATAGCCGATGCCGGGCGGCAGTTGCTGGGCCAGCTCCTCCATCACCGCCATGGCGGTGCCGGTGCTCTGGCCGGGCGCGGCCTGGCCCTGAATTTCCATCGACGGGACGCCGTTATAGCGCTCCAGACGCGGCGAGCCGTAGGTCCATTCGGCGCGCGCAAAGGTCGAGAACGGCACCATCTCGCCGCTTACGTTGCGCACGTACCAGGCGTCGAGGTCGTTGGGTAGCATGCGGGCGCTGGCTTCGCCTTGCACGAAGACGCGCTTCACGCGTCCACGATCGATGAAGTCACCGGTATAGGACGAGCCCCAGGCGGTCGACATGGTCGCGTTGATGTCCGCGATCGAGAGGCCCAGCGCGCTCGCTTTCTGCCAGTCGATGCTGAGCTTGTATTGCGGCTCGTCGTCGAGGCCGTTCGGGCGCACGCCGAACAGCTCGGGGCGTTTCGCGGCCAGGCCGAGCAGCTGGTTGCGAGCCGCCATCAGCCGTTCGTGTCCGACATTGCCGCGATCGAGCAGCTGGAAATCGAACCCGGTCGCGGTTCCGAGTTCGGGCACGGCGGGCGGCGCAACGGCGAAGGAGATCGCGTCCTTGTACTGCGCGAATTTTTTCATGGCGCGCCCGGCGATGCTCTGCACCCGGTTTTCTTCGCCGGGACGGTCGCCCCACGGCTTGAGGCTGATGAAAGCGAGACCCGAATTCTGGCCGGCACCGCCGAAATTGAAGCCGCGGATCGTGAACACCGACTTCACGTTGTGGCCCTCTTCGGTGCGAAGATAGTTCGAGATCTCGGACAGGACCGCCTGCGTGCGTTCAGCGGTGGCGCCGGGCGGCGTCGTTACCTGCACGAACATCACGCCCTGATCTTCGTCGGGCAGAAAGCTGGTCGGGATGCGCACGAAGAGGACGCCCAGCAGCACCACGATTGCCGCATAGATCACCAGGTACCGCCGCGGGCGGCCCAGGACCGAATGCACGCCGTCCACGTAGCCGTGATTGGCGCGGTCGAAATTGCGGTTGAACCAGCCGAAGAAACCCCTTCGCGCGTGCTGTTCGACGGCTGACGGTTTGAGCAGCGTGGCGCACAGCGCCGGCGTGAAGATCAGCGCGACGAGGACCGACAACGTCATCGCCGACACGATGGTGATCGAGAACTGCCGGTAGATGACGCCGGTCGATCCGCCGAACAACGCCATCGGCACGAACACGGCCGACAGAACCATCGCGATGCCGACCAGCGCGCCGGTGATCTGCCGCATCGATTTCCGGGTTGCTTCCTTGGCGGAAAGCTTTTCCTCGGCCATGACGCGCTCGACGTTTTCGACCACGACGATGGCGTCGTCGACCAGCAGGCCGATCGCCAGCACCATGCCGAACATCGTCAGCGTGTTGATCGAGTAGCCGGCCACCGCCAGCACGCCGAACGTGCCCAGCAGCACCACCGGCACCGCGATGGTGGGGATCAGCGTGGCGCGGAAGTTCTGCAGAAAGAGATACATGACCAGGAAGACGAGGATGATCGCCTCGCCCAACGTCTTGATCACTTCCTGGATCGACAGCTTCACGAACGGCGTCGTGTCGTACGGGTAGATCACGTCCAGCCCGGGCGGAAAGCTTGGCCGCAGCTGTTCGACGGTGGCGCGCACGGCGTCGGCCGTGTTCAGCGCGTTGGCGCCGCTGGCCAGCTTGACCGCGATGCCGGCGGCCGGTTGGCCGTTATACTTTGTCTCGTTGCCGTAATTCTCGCCGCCGAGTTCGATCCGGGCGACGTCGCGCAGCAGGACGCGCGCGCCGTTCTGCTGCACCCGCAGCAGGATCTCGCCGAACTGTTCCGGCGTGCGCAGATAAGAGGGGCCGATGATGGTGGCGTTGAGCTGCTGGCCCTGCACCTGCGGCAGGCCGCCCAGCTCGCCGGTGGCGATCTGCACGTTCTGCGTCAGGATCGCGGTGCGCACGTCGTTGGGGGTCAGCGCGAAGTTGGTGAGCTTGGCCGGATCGAGCCAGACGCGCATCGCGTATTGGGCGCCGAACAGCTGATAATCGCCGACGCCCGGCGTACGGCTCAGCGGATCCTGCACCACGCTGGCGATGAAATCGGAGATGTCGACGTTGCTCATACGGCCGTCGGTCGACACGAAGCCGACCGCCAGCAGGAAGTTGCGCGTCGCCTTGGCAACGCGAACGCCCTGTTGCTGAACGATCTGCGGCAGGCGCGGCTGGGCCAGCTGCAGCTTGTTCTGCACCTGCACCTGCGCGACGTCCGGATTGGTGCCCTGCGCGAAGCTGAGCGTGATCGTCATCGAGCCGTCTTTGCCGCTCGTCGAACTGAAATAGAGCAGATTGTCGAGGCCGCTGAGCTGCTGCTCGATCGGCTCCACGACGGTGCTCTGGACCGTCTCTGCCGAGGCGCCTGGATAATTGACGCTGATCGAGATCGACGGCGGCGCGACGCTCGGATACTGCGCCACCGGCAGGGTGGTGATGGCCAGCGCGCCCGCCAGCATCAGCACGATCGCGAGCACCCACGCGAAGATCGGGCGATCGATGAAGAAATTGACCATCTCGGACTGCCTTGCTGCGCCGGATCAGTGCGCCGAGCTTTGGGAAGAGCCGGGCGCGGCGGGACCGCCACTCGGCGCATTGCCGCCGCTCGAGCTCTGGCGCGAATTGGATCCCGTTTCCTGGGCCTGAACCACGACGCCCGCACGCACTTTCTGCAGCCCTTCGACCACGACTTTTTCGCCGTCGGCGATGCCATCGGTCACGAGCCAGTTGGCGCCGATGGCGCGGTCGGTCTTGAGCGTGCGCAGTTCGAGCTTGTCGCCGGCGCCGACGACAAGCGCCGTCGCTTCGCCGCGCGCATCGTGCGTGACGCCCTGCTGCGGCACCAGCAGCCCTTTCTCCTGCACGCCTTCTTCGAGCCGTTCCCGCACGAACATGCCGGGCATGAGCAGTCCGCCGGGATTGGGGAACTCGGCGCGCAGTGTCACCGAACCCGAGCTCTGGTCGACCGTCACTTCGGAGAATTGCAGCTTGCCGGCGTGCTCGTACGACGAAGCGTCTTCGAGCGTGAGCTGGACCTGCGCCTGGTTCTCGCCGGCCCGCTTGAGCTGTCCGCTGGCCAGTTCGCGCTTGAGCCGCAACAGAGTCGTGCTGGGCTGCGTCACGTCCACATAGATCGGGTCGAGCTGCGTCACCGTGACGAGCGCAGCCGGCTGGTTCGCCGTGACCAGGGCGCCTTCGGTCACCGACGAGCGGCTGATGCGGCCGGAGATCGGCGCATAGACCTTGGTATAGGCGAGATTGATGTTGGCGGTGTCGAGCGCCGCCTTGGCCGAGGCAACGTCGGCCTGGCCCTGCAGATTCGCCGCCACTGCGCTTTCATATTGCTGGCGACTGACCGTCTGGCTTTCGACCAGCGGCTTGTAGCGATTGTAGTTCGCCAGCGCCGCCGCGGCCGTGGCTTGCGCGCGCGCCAGCGCAGCCTTGGCGCTGGCCGCTGCCGCCTCATATTGCGCGGCGTCGATCTGGTAGAGTTGCTGTCCCGCTTTCACCTCGGCGCCTTCGGTGAAAAGCCGCTTCAGGATGACGCCGTTGACCTGCGGACGAACGTCGGCGACGCGCGAAGCGGTGACGCGTCCGGGCAAGTCGGTGACGAGCGCCACCGGCTGCATCCTGACCGTGACGACGCCGACCTGGGGCGGCGGCGCACTCGCCGTCTTGTTCTCGTCCTTGCAGCCCGTCAGCAGCAGCGGCGCGACGATCGCCAGGAGCGGAAGCAGAGCGGACATGCGCATAGGACGGGAAAACATCGCAGAACTTTCTTGCTGCACGGACGACGATCGGCCGCCGAACCAACGCGCCGCATCGTACAGGTGCGACCCGGCGTTTGCGACGATATTACGCCGGGAGGCGGAAACTAATGAGTTTCCCCATACCGCGTCAACCACTCCTAAGAGGCTGGTTGACAACCAGAATTCCAGATATGGAGTACTCCTTGGTTTCCATTGGCGGCCCGCCGCCGAGGTAAACCACGCTGCCGGGACGATGGAATTCGGATGAAACTCGACGACAAGCGGCCTCGTTCCGCCCGACCGGGCGCTTCGCGCGAGCGCAAATTGATCGACGCGGCCGAGAAGCTGTTCCTCGGCAAGGGATATCACGCCACGACGATGGATGAGGTCGCGTCCGCGGCGGGCGTTTCCAAGAAGACGATCTACCTGACGTTCCCGTCCAAGGAAGCGTTGTTCAAGGCGCTGGTGCATGCGCGCCGCGCGCCGATCTTCGCGCCCGTCGTCACGCAGGGCCCGGCCGAGCAGATTCTCATCGAGACGCTGCGCAAATCAGTGCAGTTCATCGTGTCGCCGAAAGAGATCGGTATGTGCCGACTGGTTGCCGCCGAGGGCGCGTCGAGCCCGGCGCTGGCGCGGCTTTTTCACGACGAAGGAAAACCGGGCCAGCTTGCCGTCGAACAATGCCTGGCCGATCTCGCACGCCGCGGCGAGATCGCAATCGACGATGCGCACGAAGCCACGCTCATGCTGCTCGGCATGGCGATGGGCATCATGCATATCGGCCTGATGCTGGGCGTCCGGCGCTCACCGACCAAACGCGAGATCGAGCAGCACGTTCGAAAAGCGGTACACGTGTTCCTGCGCGGAACCGCGCGCGACCTGCCGCGTCGGCCGTCCGCACGCTGATCCATTCCGCGAGGCGTGGCGAGGCCGTCTGGCCCTTGCACGGCGTCGATTTGTCGAGCTTGAAACAACTTGTCGGACACGACACATGACGCCAACCGAAACCGCTCGACGGCGCTTGCCGCACTTCTACAATCCGGCGCGCGTGACCCCACTTCTGCTCACCACGCCGAAGGTACAACGCGGATGACGCTGCTACAGACCTGGTCTCGGGACTCGATGAGCTTGCGCTTGGCGGCGATGACGCTTCTCGTCGTGCTGCTGACCATCGCTCTGGTCAGCCTGTTTCGTTTCGTCGGCCCTTTTTCGGGGCCGCCGATCGAGCGCACGGGATTGACCGAAGAATGCGCGGCGATCCTGCGCATTCTCGACGGCGCTGCGCCTGCCGACCGCAGCGCCATCGCGGCGCGAGCATCGAGCGACCATATGCTGGTCACGGTTCTCGACCGGGTGCCGTTGGTTCCCGGCGATGCGCATCAGGTCTTCGACCCGAGCGGCGAACAATCGCTGCGCGCGCTGCTGCGCGATCCCGAACGATTCATGCAGATCTTCAGAGGCCCGACGGCGGCCGTTGCGATCGAGCCCGCCATGATGGAAAGCGGCCAGTATTACTGGGTGATCTTGCCTTTGCGCGGCGCCGGATGGGCCGTCGTCACGCTGGCCCACAAGACCTGGGGATTGAGCCTCGGGGAGCGGTCCGTGCTGTTTGGCCTTTGTCTGTTGGTCTCGATCATCGCGGTATCATTCCTGGCACAGCATTGGCTTGCGCGTCCGATCGTACAGTTCACACGCGGCGCGGCGCGGTTCGGCGCCAACCCGAAAGCGGCGGCGATTCCCGAAAGCGGGCCGCGCGAGATTCGCGACGCCATCCGCGCCTTCAATACTATGCAAGAGCAAATCCAGGCTTTCGTTGCCGAGCGGATCCGGATGCTCGCGGCGATTTCGCACGATCTGCGAAACCCGCTGACGCGAATTCGCCTCCGCGGTGAGTTCATCGGCGACGCCGACGAGCAGCGAAAGCTGTTCCGCGACGTCGATGAGATGCAGGAGATGATCGAATCCTCGCTGGCGTTTTTCGCCGGCCGCGCCCACGAGGCGCAACCGACTCATTTCGACCTTGCGGAATTGCTGCGCGTGATCGTCGATGAGCATCACGAACTGGAACAGACCGCGACCTATGCCGGGCCGGATCATCTCATCGTCTCCGGGCATCCGAACTCGCTCAAGCGTGCCTTCGGCAATCTGGTCGACAATGCCATTCAATATGGCGGGCATGCCGAGATCGTGCTCGAGGGCGACACGCAGCGCGTCGTCGTGACGGTGACGGACTCGGGACCGGGGATTCCCGAGCGCGCCCTGAAGTCGGTTTTCGCTCCATTTTTTCGGCTGGAGACAGCGCGCAGCCGCACCAGCGGCGGGGTCGGATTAGGCTTGGCGACCGTCCGCGCGATCGTCGATGCGCATGGGGGGCTGGTCGAACTCGAAAATCAGGTGATCGGCCTGCGAGCGCGAGTCATGCTCCCGATCCGGCCATCGAGCGGCGGGAGGATACCGACCCGCAGCGCGCTGCGAACGTCCGCGATTACGCGCCGAGCTTCGTAGCGAGATCGATGAAGTCGGCGGCAATCACATCCCAGTCCGATTCCGCGGCAAGATCCTTGGCCTGACCCGGCCCGTGCTCGTTGCGCGCCACGAATCCGGTGCGCAGACCCAACGCGCGCGCTGCGGCGAGATCGTTGTTGTGGGCGGCGACCAGCAGCACGCGCGACGGCTCGAGCGCAAGCAGTTGGCAGGCGCCGAGATAAGCGGCCGGGTCGGGCTTGTAGGTGCGGAACAGGTCGGTCGAAAGAATCGCATCCCACGGCAAGCCGACGCGCTTGGCGATTCCGACTTGCAGCGCGAGGTGGCCGTTCGACAGCGGGCCGAGAATGAAGCGCCGCTTGAGCCGCGTCAGCCCTTCGACCACGTCGGGCCAGGGATCGAGCCGGTGCCAGGCCGAGACGAGGTCGACACGATCTTCGTCGCCCAGCGAATCCAGCCCGTGCGGACCGGCGAGCGCGTCGAGCGACTCGCGATGCAGCACGTCGAGATCGACGAACGGACGTCCGCCGTCCCGGACCGTCGCGAGCGACGGCGCGTACAGCCCGCGCCACGCATCGGCGACGGCGAGGGCATCGACCGCCAATCCGCGCTTGCGCGCCAGCGTTTCGACTTCACGCGCAACGCTGGTGCGCCAATCGACGACGGTGCCGAACACGTCGAAGACCAGCGCGCGGAGGTTTGAGAGATCGGGCACGTTGTCTTCCTTCCGTCATGCCCGGCCAAGCCCGGGCATGACGAATGATGAGCTTATGCCGTGTCGCCCGCGTGGAACGTCATCGCGACGCCGTTCATGCAGTAGCGTTTGCCGGTTGGCGGCGGGCCGTCATCGAAGACATGGCCCAGATGGCCGCCGCAACGGCGGCAATGAACCTCGGTGCGCGTCATGAAGAATTTGCGGTCGGTCGAGGTGCTGACCGCGTGCGGGATCGGCGCCCAGAAGCTGGGCCACCCCGTGCCGCTCTCGAACTTGGTCTCGGACGAATAAACCGGCAGTTCGCAGCCGGCGCACCGGAACAAGCCTTCGCGCTTCTCAGCGTTGAGCGGGCTGCTGCCGGCGCGCTCGGTGCCGTGCTCGCGCAGCACATTGTACGCGGCGGGCGAGAGAACGCGCTTCCACTCTTCCTCGCTCTTGGTGATCTCGAACTTCTCGCCCTCAGGCGCAGCCTTGGCGTTTCCGAACATCGCTCCCCCCATCGTCGCCAGTACGGCGACCGCCGCCGTTCCCATCAGGAATTCACGTCGATCCATTGTCTCCTCCGGTCGCCCGTAGGTTCGCGGTGATCGGTCATCTTGTTACTCCGGGGAGTAGCTAGGGCTCTAGCGCGCCGTGGCCAGCACCTCGTCGTTGCGGATGATGCCGAGATCCTGCCGCGCCACCAGCGAGGCATAGTAGCCGCCGGCGGCGAGCAGCTCGTGGTGGCGGCCGCATTCGACGATGCGGCCCGCTTTGAGCACCAGAATCTTGTCGGCGCCGATCACCGTCGCCAACCGGTGCGCGATGAGGAAGGTCGTACGCCCCTTGAGCAGCCCGTCGAGCGCGCGGCCGACCAGCTGTTCGGATTCGGCGTCGAGCGCCGACGTCGCCTCGTCGAGCACGACCAGCGACGGATCCTTCAACAGCGCGCGCGCGATCGAGATGCGCTGGCGCTCGCCGCCCGAGAGCAGCCCGCCACGCTCGCCCAGCATCGTGTCGTAGCCTTGCGGCAACCGGCGCACGAACCCGTCGGCATTCGCCGCCAGGGCCGCCGCCTCGATCTCCTCGCGGGTGGCGCCGGGACGGCCATAGGCGATGTTGTTGGCGACCGTGTCGTTGAACAACAGCGGCTCCTGCAGCACGACGCCGATTCGCTGGCGCAGGCTTTTCTGCTTCAGCGAGCGCAGATCGTGGCCGTCGATCTCGATCGCGCCCGACCACGGATCGTAGAAGCGCATCAGGAGCCCCATCAGCGTGGTCTTGCCCGAGCCCGACGGGCCGACGATGGCCACCTTCTCGCCCGGCCGCACCGTGAGATCGATTCCGTCGAGGATCGGGGCGTCGTCGCCATAGCCGAACCGCACATCGCGGAACGTCACGGCGCCGGCGACATGCGGCAGCTCGATCGCGTCGGGGCGATCCTTCACCTGCTCTTCGAGGTCGAGGATGCGGAACAGCTCCTCGAGGCTGACGCGCGCCTTCTGCAGGCTCGACCACAGGCCCGTCAGCCCCTGCACGGGCCCGAACATTCCCGCGACATAGCCGATAAAGGCGATGACGGTGCCGATGGTGACTTTGTGATGCAGCGCCAGCCATCCGCCGACGCCGATCGCGGCGATCTTGGCCGCGACGACTGTGAAATCGCTGAGCGCGGTCCAGCGCGCATCCTTGCGCACCCCATCGATCACGACGCGATTGGCGACGCCGAACGCGGCCAGAAAACGCTGCCGCTCAGCGTCCTCCATGGCAAAAGAACGTACCGTCAGCATGCCGCCCATCACTTCGGTGAAGCGCGAGAAGATGCGCGACCAATGATCGAACAGCGTGCGCTCGCGGCGGATCTGTTCGGGTGCGGCGAGCAGCGCGATCACCGCGGGCAACGGCGCGAAGACCAGCGCCACCAGCGCCAGGCGCCATTCGAGCTGGAACATCACCACGATCGACAGGATCAGGAACAAAGCGGTCGGCAGCGCCTGGAACAGGATCTGCGTTACCGCGCCGAGCACGCCCTGAATCGAACGATCGAGTCGCGACACCAGGGCGCCGACGCCTTCGCTGCGCTGCTCCTTGAGCGGCATCGCCTGCAGCTTGCCCACGGTCGCCTGCAGCAGAGTCTCGTGCAGCGCCAGCCGGGTGCGCCAGGACAGCCAGTTGGAACAGGCGGTGGTCGCTTCGCGCCCGATCGCCATCAGCGCCAGAATGGCAATGCCGCCCGCCAGCGACTCGGCCGAGGCCGGCCCCGTCAGCTCGTCGAAGATGCCTTTCAGCAGCAGCGGCTCGAGCGCGTTGATGGTGGACGCCACCAGGGTGAGCGCCAGGATGAACGCGATCACGCCGCGAAACGGCTGCGCGAAGGTGAGCGCGCGGCGAAGGTAAGTAGATGCTTGGGGAGCGGCGCCGCGCGCACCAAGAACGAGCGTTATGTCGGTCACAAACGGACTCCGGTGAAGACGCGCGCAGGCTAGGTCCGGCGGGTGAATCGCCGCTTAAAACTTCGCGGCATCTTCCGGGCACGACACGGCAGAACCGCGTCATTTGCACAAGCACAGCGCGGGAATCACCCCAAATCACCCATATCAGCTTTTCCATTAGATGGCGTTATTACGCGGTGTTGCGAAAGTCTCTTGCATTCGTCTGCCGGCCCGGCCAGGATGGCGCCGGTCGCTCGTCGGAGGTTGGTGTCGTGGCCGTTCGTTTGTTCTCGTCGCTGGCGCTGCTGCTTGTCACCGCATGCGGCAGCAGCACGGCCGATCCGATCGGTATTGGCGGCGGCGCCAATGACCTGAAGCGCAGCCGCTGTGCCGCGGCCGCAGGCAGTCCCTGCGTCGAGATCACCGCCCCGCCGCCGTCAGGGCCGGCGCTCGATTCCTGGCGCGCCGATCTGGCGCGCGCCATCGGATGAGCGACGTCGCGGCGGAAGCGCCCGCGATGCACGCCCGGCGAAAGTCGCTTGGCGATCGGCTGGCTGCCTATCCGATGCGCTTCGCCTCGCCGCTCAATTCGAATCGCGAAGCGACGACTTCGTGGATCCTCGGTTTCTGCCTGGCGCTTTCGCTGCTGGGCAACAGCGCCCAGACCTTCCTCATCATCGGGCTTTTCCCCCTCAAGACGGTGGTGCCGCTGCTGTTGCAGCAGGAAGGTCTGGACCAGCAGATCGTGCGGGTGCGCCCGTTCGAGATCGATGCCGACGGCGCCGACCTCGTCATCGAACGCCAGATCGGCGCTTACGTGAAAGCGCGCGCTGAAATCCTGCTCAGCCCGACCGAGCAGCAGAAGCTGTGGGGTCCGGGCGGGCTGGTCGCCGAATTCACCGACGCGGGCGAGCTGCGCAATTTCGATGCACGCGTGCGGGCCGAGGAACAGCGGCTGCGCGTGCTGGGCCTGACCCGCAGCGCCGACATTCGCGCCGTCGCGACCTTGACGCCGGTGCGTCGCGGCCGCGACGGATTCTTCAGCGTCGATTTCACCACCGTCGATCGCGACGCGACCGGGCGCGACGTGGCCCGCGCTGCCTGGACCGCCTCGCTCACCGTGCATTCGACCGATGAAGCCGCACGCGGCGCGGCGAAATACGAAAACCCGTTCCGCCTCAAAATCACCGGCTACGCCCTCCGCGAAAAGCCGGCCGAGGCGCGATGAGACGCTGCGCGCTCGTGCTGGGCCTGCTGGCGAGTGGGCCGGCCCTGGCCGCGGTCGATCCGCTGCAATTGCCGGTGCGTGGCGCACCGGCAGCGCAAGCCGCATCGCCCACCCCCGCCTCGGCGCCCGCGGCCATGAGCCTGGCCGACCGACCGCCGATCCCGCCGCCGCTGATCGAAAGCACCGCGCGCCAGATCGAAGCCCAGTCGCGCGGCGATTACGGCGCGATGGAACGCTGGACGCAATTGCCGCCCGGCATCGTGCCGAGCGGCTCGATCAACCGGCAATTCGACCATCCCAGCGCGTCGCGCGGCCAGGTCCAGCCGTTCGTCGTGCGCTTCGCCTGGGATCCGATGCTGGTGATGCAGCTGCGTACGCCGGTCAATCTCGGCACGCGCATCTACCTGCCCGATTGGGAGCGCGTGCAGGAGCCGGTCTGGAACACCAAACCCTGGTCGTTCGAAGTCGCGCGCATCGCGCCGTCGAAACTGATGGTGGTCGGTCACGCCGCGGGCGACGACACGATGGTCACGGTGGTGGGTGCCAGCGGCAATACCTACACGTTCTATGTCCGCGCCGAAGGCTTCAATGCCAGCACGGCGCCCGACGCGATCGCGGTGGTGGAAGCGAGCTCGCCCGCGCCCGTGCCCGCGGCGAGCAACCTCGCGCTCCAGCCATCCGCGCCCCATCCTTCGCCACTGTCACTGGCACCGTCGTCCTTCGCCCCGAACGCTTCGATCAAGACTCCGACCGCCGAGCCGCTCGACTTTTCCTATCGCTGGTACGTCAGACAAGACGGCGATCGCGACATCGCGCCCGAGCGCATCTTCCGGCTCGGCCCGTACACCTATTTCGATTTCGGCGCCCGCGCCGAGACCATGACCAAGCCCGCCATCTACGCCGTCGTCGACGGGGTCGAGACCTTGGTCAATGCCGAGACCAAGGGTGAGCGCGGGCAGTTGATCCGCGTCGACATGGTCGAGTCCGACTTCGCGCTCAAGAGCGGCGACCGCACCGTCTGCGTCAAATACGAGCGCGCGGCGCGCGCGCCTGCAGCGCAGGAAGGATCGCGCGGCACGCTCGCGTCGCTGTTCCGATGGTGAGGCTGGCCCCCGAGACCGTCCGCATGTTGCGCTGGGCAGCACTCGGGTTCGGCGTCTTTTTCGGACTGATCGGCGCCTTCGTCGTGTTGCTGCGCAGCTCGGGCGGCGCGGCGCCACCCAAATTGCCCGACAGCGAAGAAGGAAAGACCCGCGCCGCGACGCAAAGCGCGCCGCCGGTCGCAGCGCAGATCGTGGCCTCGACCCAGCGTATCGAACTTGCCCCGCGCGCCGGCGCCCAGGACCGCCGCACCGTCGTGCTGACAGCGACCGGCGGCGTCGCCGCTGCGATCGGGCCGGTTCGTTCGCCTTCCGACGCGCTGCGCTTTGACGGCGATTGCCTGTCGTTGCGCGGCTGGTTGCAGGCGGGCGCGAGCTGCACGCTGGGGATCAGCGCCGACGCGGGTCCCGCGCTGGCGACGTTGGTGACGATCGATCACGGCGCGCTGCGTGCGACCGAAATCCAGGTCGAGCGGGTGCAGCCATCCGAACCGCTCGCGCCGGTCATGGCGCAGGCGCGGCGCGCACCGAGCGCGGCCGAACAGCTCGCTTTGTGGCAATTGTCGCGGCAACCGGCGTCGGCGCGAGTGCTGCCGGGCGCGCCGGTCGCCGAGACGCCGGGACCGCCGCATTATAATGCGGCCTTTCGCGACCGTGCGATTCCAAGCGCGAGATTCACCCGGCCGGTCGACCGATCGCGCATCATCACGCAGGACCGCGTCATCAAGGCGGTGTTGCAGACGCCGATCACCTCGAGCGTGCCGGGCCGCGTCATCGCGCAGGTGGCAAGGCCGGTACGTTCGCCCGACACCGGCGAGGTGCTGATCCGGGCGGGCACGTCGGTGCTTGGGACCAGCGGCGGTGACCTCCACCGCATCGGCGTGTTGTGGCAGCGCATGCTGACGCCTGACGGCGCCAGCGTGACGCTTGAGGGCGCCATCGCCGCCGACCGGATGGGGCGGCCGGGCCTGCCCGCCGAAATCTACACGCAGTTCTGGGAGCGGTTCGGGTCGGCGGTGGCGACGTCGTTGGTCAATTTCGCCGCCACCGGTTATCTCGCGGGCAACGACCGCTCGACCGTCACCGACGGCGTGCTCGGCACGTCGCGCCAGGAAACGCCGCGCCAGGAAGCGGCGCGGCAGCTGCGCCGCGACTTCGCCGACATCACGCGCCAGCTCGGCGCCGAAGGCGCGCGGCAATCGCCCATCGGCATCGTCGCGGGCGGTACCGAACTCGACATCGTGTTGGGCCAGGATCTCTACATTCCGCGTCCCGACGAGCCCGAAGCCAACGCCGACGGCGTGCAGGAACCGCTCAATCCGGGCCCGGCCAAGCGCGCGCCGAGCGAAGCGCCGCGCAATTTCGGCGACCTGCCGATCCGTCCCCTTCCCGCTTATGACCCGGCGCAGCTCAGTCCTGGTGCGCGCGAAATGCTGCCGCGATGAGCGCCCGGCTGCGCTACGTGCTGGCGCCGCTGCTGCGCTGGATCGGCGACCCGGCGCTGGAAGAAATCGCGCTGATGCATCCGGGCGCGATCTGGCTCAAGCGGCGTCGCGCCGATCGCTGGGAGCGTCGCGACGCGCCTGAACTCACCTGGGACTATCTCGTGCGCACGATGGGCGTCGCGGTCGCCAACGAAATCGGCGAGAAGTTCGATCCGCAACACCACCCGTATCTGCGCAAGCAGGTGCCCGGCTACGATCTGCGCCTGAATTTGATCGCGGGCAGCGCGGTCGCCTACGGCAAGGACGAGAACGGGATCGAACGCGACGCCAGCGAGGGCGGCGTCGCGCTCAATCTGCGCAGCCTCGGCGAGACCGAACTGACCTTCGACGATTTCGAATTCGCGCCCGGCCGCCTGCTCGCCGCGCCGATGCGCGAACCGCTGCCGGTCCGCTACGACGAAGATGCCTACGAGGATTTCTGCCAGGCGGTCCGGCGCGGCAGGAACGTGCTGATCTCGGGCGCGACCTCGACCGGCAAGACGAGCTTCCTTCGTCGCGTCATCACGGAACTGATCCCGGCGCATCATCGCGTCGTGACGGTCGAAGACACGCGCGAGCTGGATCTGTCGCGTACCCATCCCAACCGCGTCCATCTCGTCACCACGCACGCCGGCGCGGGCGCGGCGGCGGGACGCGACCGGATGGCGCTCGACTGCGTCGTGCGCATGACGCCCGACGCCATCGTCGGCAGCGAGATCTCGATCGCCAATACCAGCGCGATGCTGCGGCTGGCGACGACCGGACATCGCAATTTCATGGTGACAATCCATGCCGACGATCCGCGCGAGGCGCTCGAGGCGATGGTGCAGAACATGGCGCAGAACGGCGAGTCGCCCGAACGCGACGCGACCATCGAGCTGCTGAAGCGAACCTTTCACCGCATCGTGCAGATCGACCGCGACGGCAGCGCGCGCGGCGTGACGCAGAGCGTGATCCCGGCACTGCTGGCGGCGGCATGACGTTGCTTGCACGCGACACCGATCCCTACCGTCTCTGGCGCTGGCGCGCGGCGTGGCCGTTCGTCGTCGTGGCCGGCGCCATTTCGGCCGCGCTGATCGTCTTCGCGCTCGCGCTGCCGGCCTATGCGCTGCTCGGCAGCGGCGGCGTGCGGCGCACGCTAGTGCTGCAGCTGGTTGCGTATCTGCCGACGCTGCCGTCGCTGCTCGCCTATCGCCTGGCGCAGTACGGGCAATGGCAGGCGACCGCGCCCGCGAGTTTCGCGCTGGCCGGACTGATCGCCCTGGTGGCGGGCGCCGCGATCGGGTTGCGCATCGCCGTCGCCAACCCGTTTCCGCGCGTGCCGCCGATCTTCGGCGACGCGCGCTTCGCGCAACGGGTCGATTTCGCGCGGATGGAACGGCGCGGCATCGCCTCGACGAGGCGTGGCCGGTTTCTGCATCTGGGGCTGGTGCGCGGCCGGAAGCTGCGCGCGATGGAAACCTTGTCGACGCTGGTCGTGGCACCACCGGGCAGCGGCAAGACGGCGGGTTTCGTCGTGCCGACGATTCTCGACGCCGGCCCGGTCAGCCTGGTGGTCCACGACCTGAAACCCGAAATCGCCGAGCTGACCTCGGCGCATCGGGCGCGGCTGGGACCGGTCTGGATTCTCGACTGGGCCGCAACCGACGAACCCGATCAGGGCGTGCTCTATCCGCGTTGGAATCCGCTGTCGCCGCGTTCAATGCCGGCGCGCGGCGCGCAGCGCGATCTTTATATCGACCGTCTGAGCAACGTGCTGGTCCCCGACGAAGGGCATCAGGATCCATTCTGGCCGCGCAAGGCCCGGGCGCTGCTGACCGGCTGCGTCCAGTTTCTCGTCGCGCGCATCAATGACGGCACCGATCCCGCGCGCTGGAACGGTCTGCCCGAAATCTGGCACGGCGAGGAAGCGTCGCTGCCGATGCTGCTCGACTGGTTGACCGAAGGTCAGCTCGCGGCGCGCGATCGCGCCGGCGCCGATCCGATGGGCGCGTTCTTCGCCGAGGCGATCCAGGAGGCGAAGCGCAACGACTATCCCTATCGCGCGGTTCAGGAATTGACCGATGCGATGTCGAGCGCAGACCGCACGCGTGACGGTGTGCTGACCACGCTGACCGGCGCGCTCGCGATCTTCCGCAACGAGGCGGTGCGCGCGCGCACCAGCGCCGCGGATTTCGCTTTTGCCGATTTGCGCGGCGTGCGCGACGCGCGCGGGCGCTGGCAACCGGTCACGATCTATCTGCGCACCAGGCAGGAGGATGCGCGCGCGCTGGCCGTGATCAACGCGCTGTTCATCGACGCGCTGACCGCCTTCCTGGTCGGCGGCGATCGCAATGACGGCAGGCGGACACGTGAAACGCTGGGTCCGCTCGACGTCTGTTTCGCGCTCGACGAGCTGCCGCAATTGCCCAAGCTCGACGCCGCCTTGACCGGCCCGGCCGTGGGCCGGTCGAAGGGCGTCTTCTTTCTGCTGATCGCGCAGGATCTCAAGCAGCTCGAGAGCAAATACGGCGCCGCGGAAACCTCGGCGCTGCAGACCAGCTGCGCCTTCACCATCGTGTTCAACCAGAACAATTACGACACCGCGAAAACCCTGTCGGATCGCGTCGGCCAATATACCTACGTCAAGATGTCGACCAGCGATCGCGATCGCGGCGGCGGCTCGGCGACCCAGCTGACGCAGAGCAGCGTTCATCGCAGCCGCTCGTTCGAAGGCGCCTTGCTGCTGAAGCCGCAGGATCTGATGTCGATCCCGCACGGGCTGCAGTACGTGCTGGTACAGGGTTTCAACGATCGGCCGGTCAAGGCGCGGACGCCATGGTGGTTCCGCGAGGCGC
>JAQGIE010000240.1 GCA_028291365.1 Rhodospirillales bacterium | reverse complement strand
CAGGCCGAACCAAAGCGGTGTCGCATAGATCGCGACACGTGTGTCGGCGTCGATGCCAAGCAGCACATAGACCAACCCCAACACGCCGAGCACGAGATAATTCGAGTACGGCGCCCACGGCATCTGGAAACTCGATGCGGTCTTGGTGCCGGCCGCCACCGCTTTGCGATAGCGCAGATTGGCAGCCAGGATCACGCCCCAAGCCCAGACCTGCACCACCACGACGACGCTCATCACGTAACCGAACGCCTGCTCCGGCACGAAATAGTTGAGCACGACGCCGCAAAGCATCAGCAGCGACGAAACCGCCACGCCGCGGGCCGGAATATGCTGCGCGCTGACCTCGCCGAAGCTGCGCGGCGCGCGGCCGAGCTGCGCCAGCGTGTGGAGCATGCGGCCGGCGGTGAAGATGCCGGTCGAACAGGCCGAGGCAGCGGCGGTGATGACGACGAAATTGATCACGTCGGCCGCCGCGGGAATGCCGATCTGCTCGAACACCAGCACGAACGGGCTGCCGCGCGTCGACAGCTCGTTCCAGGGCAGCAGGCAGAGGATGATGGTGAGCGCGCCGAGATAGAACAGCACGATGCGATAGACGATGCCGCGAATGGCGCGCGGCATGGTGCGCGCGGGATCCTCGGCCTCGCCGGCAGTCACGCCCACCACTTCGACGCCGCCGAACGAAAACAGCGCGATCGGAAAGGCCAGCAGCAGGGCGACCAGGCCGTTGGGCGCGAAGCCGCCATGTCGCCACAGATTGGCGACGCTCGCGGTGCGTCCCAACTCGCCGAAGCCGCCGAACAGAATGGCGGCGCCGAGCACGATCATCGCGACGATGGTGACGATCTTGATCAGCGCGAACCAGAATTCGAACTCGCCGAACAGCCGCACCGCATTGAGATTTACCGCGGCCAGCAACGCCAAGGTCACCAGCGCCGGAATCCATTGCGGCAGGTCGGGGAACCAGTGATGGACATAGACGCCCACCGCGGTGATCTCGGCGATGCCGACCAGCACCCACAGACACCAATAGGACCAGCCGGTGACGAAGCCGGCCCACGGCCCGAGAAACTCTTCGGCGTAGGTCGCGAACGAGCCCGTCACCGGGCGATAGAGCAGCAGCTCGCCCAGTGCGCGCGCGACGAAGAACACCGTGATGCCGGCAACGAGATAGGCAAGCAGCGCGACCGGACCGGCGCGCTGGATCGCACCCGCCGAGCCGAGGAACAGGCCGACGCCGATGGCGCCGCCGAAGGCGATGAGCTGGACATGGCGGTTCTTCAGCCCGCGAACGAAATCATGCTGTCCGGCCACGTGTTCGGACCGAAGATTCGGCTTGATCGCCTGCGAATCACTGCTCACCACATTGCCCCTGCCCGGTTTGGCGGCGATGTTGACGAGACACGAGCCGGACGCAAGCGCAAACCATGTGTCCAACAGCAATGAGACAGATCCATGCGGCGCGGCGTGAAAAATCAGCGAATTGCAGCAAGCCTGTTCGCGCGCCTCCAGAGCTTTCCAAGCGAAGCGCTGGTCATTCCTCCAAAGAAATTTTGTACGGACCCTAGGGGCGCAGCTCGACCTTGCCGCCCTTCATCACCAACGCGACCTGTCGCAGCTTCTGAATGTCCGCGGTCGGATCGCCGCTTACTGCGACGAGGTCGGCAGCCAGGCCTGCTTTCACCCGGCCGAGTTCGTTCTCCTTGCCCAGCAGCCTGGCGTTGACCGACGTGGCCGCCGTCAGTGCCTGCACCGGCGTCATGCCGTTTTTCACCATCCAGTCGAGCTCGCGCCACGTGTCGCCATGGCGAAACACGCCCGCGTCGCTGCCGCAGCCGATCACCACGCCAAGCTTCAGCGCCGCTTTGAACGTGCGGGCGGCGAGCTCCATCTGCGGGCTCGGCGCACCACCCTCGCTGTAGCGTTTGGCGTAGCGGCTCGACGCTTCGACCGCAGCAAGCGTCGGCAGCAGCGCGACGTTGCGGTCGCGCATCAGCTTCAAGGTCTCCTCCGAAGCGGCGTAGCCGTGCTCGACCGTTTCGACGCCGGCCAGCACCGCGCGCTTGATGCCCTCGTCGGTCGTGGCATGGGCCGACACCGGACGGCCCAGCCCGTGCGCGATCTCGACCAGCTCGTTCAGTTCGCGCTGGGTGAAGGTGGCGCGCGCCGATCCATCCGGACCGACGCGATAGTCGGCGTAGAACTTGATCCAGTCGGCGCCGCCGGCGGCCTGTTCGCGAACCGCGTGCAGGATCTCGGCACTGCCGCTGACCTCCTGCGCGCCTTGCGGAATGTCCATGTCGGCGCGGAAGTCGCGACGCGGCGGCCCGTAACTGTCGCTTGCCACGATCGCGCGCGTCGCGACGAACATGCGCGGGCCGCGCACCAGCCCGTCCTCGATCGCGCGCTTCAACTGCACGTCGGCGTAGCCGGCGCCTTCGGTGCCGAGATCGCGGATCGTGGTGAATCCCGCGAGCAAGGTCGCCTCGGCCTGGCGAGCAGCACGCAGCACGCGATAGGCTTCAGGCTCGCGCAGCACCTGATCGTTCCAGCTCGCCTCGTCATAGGGATGCAGCAGCAGGTGCGTGTGGAGGTCGATCAGGCCGGGCAGCAGCGTCGTGCCCGGCAGCGCGATCTCGGTCGCACCTTGCGGCACCGCGAGCTGCGCCGCCGGCCCGACCGACTGGATCCGGTCGCCTTGGACCAGCACGACCCAGCCTGCCTGCGCGGCGCCCTCGCCGGTCCAGACGCGATCGGGCTTGAGCAGGAAGGTGCCCGGTTCGGCGCGTGCGGAAACGATGGTGCAGAACAAGGCGAGGCAAAGCGCGAGCAGACGCATAGAGCTTCCCATCCATTGACGATCAACCTGCCGAACCATGGCCAGGGCTTCTCAGCGAGGCAAGCGGACGGCAAAGTCCGGTCGCCGCAACCGGAGGATTCTCGATGCTCGTGCCGCGCCTGCTCGCTCTCGCTCTGCTGGGGTTCACCGCATTCGCCGCCGACGCCTCGGCGGCAACGCTCGAAACGGTGCGTGCGCGCGGGCAGCTTCTGTGCGGCGTCAGCACCGGCCTGCCCGGCTTCAGCGCACCCGATGAACGGGGCGTGTGGCATGGTATCGACGTCGATATCTGCCGGGCCGTCGCTGCTGCCGTGTTCGGGGACGCGACCAAGGTGCGTTTCGTGCCGCTGTCGACGCAGCAGCGCATCACGGCGCTGCAGACCGGCGAAATCGACCTGCTGTCGCGCAACCTGACCTGGACGATGGGGCGCGACGCCGGCAACAGCATCAATTTCGGGCCGACGATCTATTATGACGGGCAAGGCTTCATGGTGAAGACGTCCGCCAACATCGCCAACATCAAGGCGCTGAATGGCGCCACCATATGCACCGGCAGCGGCACGACCAACGACCAGAACATCGCCGACTATGCGCGCGCCAACGGCATCGCGCTCAAGACGCTGACGACCGAGAAGGAAGAGGACAGCGCGCATGCCTATTTCGCCGGCCGCTGTGACGCGCTCAGCGCCGATGCGTCGCAACTCGCCGCGATGCGCGCATCGCTGGCCAAGACTCCAGCGGACTACGTGATCCTGCCCGAGCGTATTTCGAAAGAGCCGCTGACGCCGGCGGTGCGCCACGGTGACGACCAATGGTTCGACACGCTGAAATGGGTGGTGTTTGCGCTGATCCAGGCCGAGGAGTCGGGCGTCACCTCGGCCAATATCGACAGCTTCGCCAAAACGACGTCGCCCGACCTGCAGCGCCTGCTGGGCTATACCGGATCGATGGGAAAGCCGCTCGGCCTCGACGACGCCTGGGCGCGCAACGCGATCAAGCAGGTCGGCAATTACGGCGAGATCTATGAGCGCAATGTCGGCTTGAGCTCGCCGCTGAAGCTCGAACGCGGACTGAATGCGTTGTGGAACAAAGGCGGCCTGCTCTACGCCCCTCCAATTCGCTGACCGGCGATTCGTTGAACTTCATCGCCGACTCGTCCGACCAGTTCCGGATGCAGCTGCTCGCGGAGCGCGGTGATCACGCGCGCCGCCTCGACCTGAGTCAGCCCAGCGTGGAGCAGCACCTGGTCGGCAAGAACGAGACCAGCAGCGACATTCTCGACATACACGATCGCAGCGCCTTGTTCGATCAGCGCAGCTAGATTGCTTTCGTCGTCGGCGCTGACGATCACCTCGATCGACCGTGCAAGGCCGCGCGCGTGATGCAGAACCTGGTTGATTGCAGGTGACCGGTCGAAGGTGACGACCAGAAATCGTGCACGGTCGAGCGCCGCGGCGGCGAGCACCGGCCGGCTCCCGGCGTCGCCGAACAGGACGCGAAGACCGGCGCGCTGGGCATCGCGAAAACGCGTGTGATCGGATTCGATCGCGACATAAGCCAGGCCCGCCCGTTCGAGCGCGGACACGACCAGCCGGCCGACGCTGCCGCAGCCGGCCACGACGACATGATCGTCGAGGTCGCGGCTGGCTTCGCGGACCGCGTCTGCTTCTTGCCGCAGCTGCAACCGATGCGACGCACCGGCGATACGCGCGGCGAACCAGTCGGCGCGCTGGATCAGTATCGGCCCCAGCCCCATCGCGATCGCAACGGCGAGCAGGACGGGCTGGCTGACCGCGGACTCAACAAGGCCGTTCTGCGTCGCCTGGGTCAGGAGCAGCAGGCCGAACTCGCCGCCATGGGCGAGGATCGCGGCGACCCGTACCGCGACAGCGGGCGGCCAGCGCAGAATGGTGCCAACCAGCATGCCGGCGAGGAATTTTCCCGGCACCAGCACGAGCAGCCAGAACAGCACCGTGAGCGGCGCTTTTGCGGCCAGCGACGGATCGATGTCGAGCCCGATCGTGACGAAGAACAGGCCGACCAGCACGTCGCGAAACGGACGCACGTCGCCTTCGATCTGATGCCGGAAGTCGCTTTCGCCGATCGCCATGCCGGCAAGAAAGGCGCCGATTGGCGCAGCCAGACCGGCGAGATGCACCGTATACGCAGTTCCCATCGCAAGCAGCAGCACGGTCAGCAGGAACAAGTCGGTCGCTCGCGTCCTCGCGGCCCCCGACAGAACGAGACCGAAGGCGCGCCGGCAGACGAACAGCAGGCCGATCAGCGCGCTCGCGGCGATGACGAGTTGCAGCAAAAGATGTTGCAGCGGGGATCCCTGCCCTTCCATCGAAGCGGGGCCGGCCGCGACCAGGAAAGGCAACGCCGCGAGATCCTGGAACAGCAGGATGCCGAGCGCTGCCTGGCCGTGACGCGTGCCGAGTTCGCCTTGTTCGCTGAGCTGCTTGAGCGCGATCGCCGTCGACGACATCGCCGCGGCAGCGGCGACGAGGATCGGCGCGCCCGGCACGAAGCCGAGCAACCACAGGAGGCAGGTCAGCAGCGTGATGGCGGTCGTGACATACAAGCCCCCGCTGAACACGGCGCGGCGCGCCGCGATGATGCGCGGCAGGGAAAATTCCAGCCCGACCATGAACATCAGAAAGATGACGCCGAGCTCGGCGAGGAAGCTCGTCTCATCGCTCGGCAGCAGCAGCCGCAGCCCGTGCGGGCCGATCAGCAGGCCGGCGACGAGATAGCCCAGCACCGATGGCAGCCCGATACGGGCGAGCAGTCCGACCGTCGCTACCGACGCCACGATCACGATCAGCGCCTTGACCAGCAGCGCATCGGCCATGCCGCACTCCGGCGTTCGTACGGGAACTTAGATCTCTGCCCTAGCGCGCCCGTAGCCGCGCTGACCGATGTCAAGAATTGAATTCCGCCGGTGAATTGACCGCCATCAACGCGCGCCCGTTGCTGCCGGGCCTAGGCTGATTCTGCACGGGCGCGTCCGCGCCCGCCCCTTGCCGGAGGACGCCATGACCAGCACGAGCCACGCCCGCGAGCCCTTCCCGTTTGGCCATCCGAGCGGTGAAACCAGCGCCGATCTCGCGCGCAACTGGTGGGTGGTCGCACTCCGCGGCGTGCTGGGAATCCTGTTCGGGCTTCTCTGCCTCTTTATGCCCGGACCGACCATGTTGTCCCTGGTCCTGGTCTTCGCCGCCTACATGCTGGTCGACGGCATCTTCGCCATCGTCAGCGCCATCCGCGCCGCGACGCGCCGGCGTCGTTGGGGTTGGCTCGCGTTCGAAGGCGTGACCAGCGTCATCGCCGGTCTGATCGCGCTGTTGTGGCCGGGCCTGACCTTGATCGCCTTCATCGTCCTGATGGCGGTCTGGGCCATCCTCTCCGGCGCGCTGATGGTCGGTGCCGCCACCGTGGTCTCCGCGACGCACGGTCGCTGGTGGATGGTCGCGGCCGGCATCATTTCGGTGATCTACGGCGTGCTGCTCCTCATCGCGCCGCTGATCGGCGCGCTGGTTCTGACCTGGTGGCTCGGCGGGTACGCGCTGTTCTTCGGCGGCGCCTTGCTGGTTCTCGCCTTCCGCCTGCGGAGCCATCGCCACGAGCATCCGCACATGAACATGGCGGCGGCCGCCTGAACCTTCAAAACTTGCGCCAGACCAACCGCCGGACGAACCATCGTTTCGGCGTTCGAGGACCGTAGCGCAGCGAGACGAACTCCCGTCTCGCGCGTTGACGGCCGCGAATCCGTGTCGGAACGCGGAAGCAATCTCACCAGCCTGATCAAGCACCTCGTTCCAGCGAATGAACGCGAGGAGAGTGCGATGGCAATGAACGACGAGACGTTCAATCTGGCGCGCGCCCGGATCCATTCCGCAGGCGGCGAAACCGTTCGACGCATCGATTTCACACCTCGAGCTCAGCGTACGGCGACGGAGGTCCTGCGCGGCCGCAAAAGCGACGCGCCGGGCTGAGCGGCGCCGGGTTCGATGAAGCCGACCGCACCGGAGCAGGAGGTGCAGAGGCTGCGGCGCAGCGTCCGCGACCTCGTCGCCTTGTCGACGCTGCCTGCAATCTGGCGCAACTACGACCTGCACCAGATCGCAGACAACATCGCCGCCACGCTGCTGTCGATGCTGAGCGCCGATTTCGTGCATGTCTGGGTTCCGGGCCAGTCCGACGAGCCGCCGATCGAAGTGCTCCACAGTGCCTTACCGGACGGCATCGCCACCCTCGATGCGATTCGCGGCGGGTGGGGCGAAATCTGGCGCGATGGCCCGTTTCCGTCGGTCGGCATGCTGACCTTGGCGGACGATGCAGGCAGCTTTCATTTTGCCTCGGCGCCGATCGGCTTCGAGCGGCAGGCGATGCTGATCGCGGGGTCGCGCCAGGCCGGCTTTCCCGACGAAACGCAGCGCCTGCTGCTCGCCGTAGCGGCGAACGAAGCGACCGTGACGCTGGCGCGGCGCCGCGCCGAAGGCGACGAGCGCCGGTTCGCCGCGCTGGTCGAACGCTCGTCCGACTTCATCGCCTATGCCGGCATGGATGCGGCGCCACACTATATCAATCCGGCCGGACTGAAGCTGGTCGGACTCACCGATCTGGACGAAGCGTTGTCGCTGCGGATCTATGATTTTCTCACACCCGAGACTCGCGACCGCGTCCGCGACGAACTGCTGCCGATCGTCCTGCGTCGCGGCCGTTGGGTCGGCGAGTTGACCTTCCAGCATTTCCGCACCGGCGAGGTGCTGCCGTTCCTGGTCGACTGGTTCCGCATCGATCATCCGCGCACCGGCAAGCCGATGAACCTCGCCACCGTCAGCCGCGATCTGCGGGCCCAAAAAAAATCCGAATCGGATCTCCGCATTCTGAACGAGACGCTCGAACACCGCGTGCTGACGCGCACCGCGGAATTGGGCGAGACCAATTCCAAATTGCTCGCAGAGATCGAGGATCATGCGCGCGCCGACGCCAAGCTGCAGCTGCTGCAGTCCGAACTGTTTCACGCGGCGCGGCTCAGCGTCGCCGGCCAGATGGCGGGTGCGCTGGCGCACGAACTGAACCAGCCGCTCACCGCGGCGGCGAATTCGATCCATGCCGCGCGCCGGCTGCTGCATTGGGAACCGCCGCCGCTGGTCGATCTGGTGCCGACCGTGATGAACGACGCGGCGGACCAGATCCTGCGCGCCGGCCAGATCATCCGTCGCATGCGCGAATTGTCCACCCGCGGCGAAACCGACATGCGCAACGAAAGCATCGTCACCATGGTCGACGAGGCGAGCGCGCTGGCGTTGATCGGTCCCGAAGCAATCGGCATCGACGTGAAGTTTCTGTACGACCCGGCCGCAACCCATGCGCTGGCCAATCGCATCCAGATCCAGCAGGTCCTGACCAATCTGATGCGCAACGCAGTCGAAGCGATGGCCGGCGAGTCCAGCCGCACGCTGGACGTGTGCACTGCGCGGGTCGACGGCGACACGATCGAAATCACGGTTTCCGACAACGGACCCGGCCTCAGCCCGGAAATTCGCGAACATCTGTTCGAGCCGTTCGTTTCCAGCAAGCGCAACGGGATGGGGCTCGGCCTGTCCATCTGCCGCTCGATCGTCGAAGCGCACGGCGGACGTCTGTTCGGCGAACAACGAGAGTCCGGCGGCGCCGTCTTCCGCTTCACGCTGGCTGCGCTTCCAGTCAACGGAGAACTTCATGCCGCCTGAACGGCTGGTCCATGTCGTGGATGACGACAATGCGGTCCGCCGCTCGCTCGAGCGGCTGCTGCAGGCCAGCGGCTATGGCGTGCGATCCTATGAAGGTGGCCAGGCGCTGCTGGACTCGGCCGACAGCCTGCAGAAAGGCTGCCTGCTGCTCGACGTCCGCATGCCCGACATTGACGGGACGACGCTCCAGCTGCGCCTGCGCAAACTCGGTGTGCTGCTGCCGACCGTGGTGATGACCGGCCAGGGCGACGTGCAGACGGCGGTGCGCGCAATGAAGGCCGGCGCGGTCGACTTCATCGAAAAGCCCTTCAGCGACGAGGTTCTGTTCCGCGCCCTCGAAGCCGCGCTCGCCAGCGGCACACAGAGCGACCGCGAGCGCGCCGCCATCGACGCCGCGCGCCGCATCGCCACGCTGACCTCGCGCGAGATGCAGGTGCTGGAAGCGCTGGTCGGCGGCCAGTCCAACAAAGTCATCGCCTACGAACTCGGCATCAGCATACGCACCGTCGAGGTCCATCGCGCACGAATGATGGAGCGGCTGGGCGTCCGCCGGTTGGCCGAGGCGATCCGCCTTGCGGTCATGGCCCGCCTCGGTGCGTCGCGCAGCTTCGCTTCCGAAGACGACAGGCTCCTGCAGGCGGCTCCCCGATAAGATCTAGTGCCGCACGCGCATCATGCGCGCTTCGCCGTCACCGTCCTCCAACGCGTCGCGATCCACGATCTGAACGCGGCGCGTTCCGGAAAAGACGATGGCGCCGCGGTGCTTGAGGTCGGTCAGCGAGCGGCTGACTGTTTCCACCGAAAGGGAAAGATAGTCGGCGATGTCGTAGCGCGAGATCGGCAACACGACCGGCTCGCCCCGGCGCGATAGCCGCGCTTCGAGATCGAGCAGCAACGATCCGACCTTCGCCACCGCGTTGACGCGACCGAGGATCAGCAGTTGCGCCTGCATGCGGGCGAGGCTGTTGAACACGGCTTCGCGGATCTCGCGGGCCAGGGCGGGATCGCTGTCCGCCAGCCACTCCGCTTGCCGCCGCGGATAGCTCGCGATCAGCGTCCCTTCGAGCACGGCACAGGACGTGAAGTCGTATTCCTGGCCGATCGCGAAGGCGAAGAAGTCGCCGGGCAACAGCAGGTCGACGATTTGCCTGCGTCCGTCGAGCTTGAGCACGGAGCGCTCGGCAGCCCCCTGCAGCACGCAATGCCAGTGGCCGGCGGGATGACCCTGGCGGCAGATCTCCTCGCCACGGCGCAGCCTTGTCACCACCGCCAGCGCGTCGAGCTGCCGCAATGATCGATGCGCGCCTTTCCGGTTCTCGAAACGGAATTCGATGTCCCTGTTCTGATGCAACCTCATGGATGCGCTCCTGCCTCCCGAGACGCCGTGTCGGCGCGACGGCAACACGCTGGGCGTTTCCCCCCACGCGCGGCAAGTGGTGAATCCCCGTACCGTAGAACTACGTAGTCGCCCCGCGACGCGAACTTGACCGGCGTCAACGCCGCGTCGCCATGGCCGGCTTAGGTTTTCGCCCAGCAGCGACGACGCGCACCGCGCCGCCGCGCTGGCGACGGAGACAAGATAATGGCCCCTGTGCTCGAAGCCGGAACGCGCGCGCCCAACTTTCGCCTGCGCGTCACGCCCGACCAGACCCTCGCGCTGGAAGACCTCGCCGGCCGGCCGGTCATCATCGCCTTCTATCCTGCCGACTGGAGCCCGGTCTGCGGCGATCAGATGACGCTGTACAACGAGATCCTGCCGGAGTTCCACCGTTTCGGCGCTGAGCTGCTCGGCATTTCGGTCGACAGCGCCTGGTGCCACCGCGCCTTCGCGCATCATCGGCATTTACACTTCCCGCTGCTCGCCGACTTCGAGCCGAAGGGCGACGTGGCACGAAGCTACGGCGCGTACCGGTTCAGCGAAGGCGTGTGCGAGCGCGCGCTGTTCGTCGTCGACGCCGACGGCGTCATCGCCTGGAGCTATTGCTCGCCGATCGCGGTCAATCCGGGCGCCGACGGAATCCTCGAGGCGCTTGAAAGAATTTCTGCCGAAGAAACCGAAGGAGCCGAAGGAAAGGACCGCGATCATGCTGCACGCGCCCGTCACGCAGGCTGATCATATCCGTGGCGACAGGAATGCGCCGATCACGCTCGTGGAGTACGGCGATTATCAATGTCCGCACTGCGCCGCGGCGCAGCCCAACGTGATTATGCTGCTGCGGCAGTACAGCCGCGAAGTGCGGCTCGTGTTTCGGCATTTTCCGCTGACCGAGATCCACCCCCAGGCCGAAACCGCCGCCGAGTCAGCCGAATATGCCGGCAGCCACGGGCTGTTCTGGGAGATGCATGACGGCATTTACGCAAATCAGGACCGGTTGAGCCTGCCGGTCCTGTTCGCGCTGGCGAGTGCGCTCGGCCTGCCCGAGGCGGGCCTGCGCAGGAGCCTGGCCACGCGCGAATACGCGGCCAAGGTGCGCGCCGATTTCCTGGGTGGCGTGCGCAGCGGCGTCAACGGCACGCCGACCTTCTTCATCAACGGACGGCGGCACGACGGAACCTACATGCTCGACGACCTCGCGCAGGCGGTCGAACAGCAACTCGCAGTCGGCGCAGAACCTTGAAAACCAGATTGCAGAAGGAACTTTCGATGGCACGGTACAAAAAACTCTACGCGGTTCCGGTTGCAGCCTTGTTGCTGACGGCGGCGGTCGCCGTTCCCCTCGCGCTCGACAATGCGCCGGCACGCGCCCAGCCGGCCGTGGCGCTGGTCCATGTCGACGTCGCCGTGGTCGCCAAAGGATACCGCGCCTCAAAGCTGATCGGCAGCGGCGTGGTCAACGACAAGAACGAAAAGATCGGCACGCTCGACGACATCGTGGTCGACAAGCAGCGCGTGCTGTTCGCCATCCTGCAGGTCGGCGGTTTCCTCGGCGTCGGCGCGCGCCTTATCGCGATGCCTTACGAGAGCTTCAAGATCGATGATCTCGGCAAGCGCATCGAACTTCCGGGTGCAAGCAAGGACGAGCTGAAGAAGCTGCCCGAGTTCACCTACCGCAGCTGAGTGCAGCCGGCCCGTGACGTATGCGGTCACACGGGCCGGAAGCGCCGGTGGAGACGCGCTGCGGCCTCCCCTGCCGGAGCGCGTCTCCAAGTTTTCGAGCCTATTTTGGGAGATCCGTCATGGCCAAGGCGATCGGCATCGATCTGGGTACGACCAATTCCTGTGTCGCGGTGATGGAAGGCGGCGATGCGCGCGTCATCGAGAATGCCGAAGGCGGACGCACGACACCGTCGATGGTGGCTTTCACCGATGACGGGCAGGTGCTGGTGGGCCAGCCGGCCAAGCGGCAGAGCATCACCAATCCCGAGAACACGATCTTCGCCATCAAGCGTCTGATCGGCCGCCGTTACGACGATCCGGTGACGCAGAAGGACAAGGAGATGGTGCCGTACAAGATCGTCCCCGGACCCAACGGCGACGCCTGGGTCGAAGCACGCGGCAAGAAATACAGCCCGGCCCAGATCAGCGCCTTCATTCTGCAGAAGATGCGCGAGACCGCGGACTCCAATCTGGGCGAAAAGATCACCCAGGCGGTCGTCACCGTCCCGGCCTATTTCAACGATGCGCAGCGCCAGGCAACCAAGGATGCCGGCCGCATCGCCGGCCTCGAAGTCCTGCGCATCATCAACGAGCCGACCGCGGCCGCGCTCGCCTACGGACTCGACAAAAAAGGCTCCGGCAAGATCGCGGTCTACGATCTCGGCGGCGGCACGTTCGACATTTCGGTTCTCGAAATCGGCGACGGCGTGTTCGAAGTCCGCTCGACCAACGGCGACACGTTCCTGGGCGGCGAGGATTTCGACAAGCGCATCATGGATTATCTCGCCGACGAGTTCAAAAAAGAGCAGGGCATCGATCTGCGCCAGGACCGGCTGGCGCTGCAGCGGCTGAAGGACGCCGCCGAGAAAGCCAAGATCGAGCTGTCGAGCGCGACCACGACGGACGTCAATTTGCCCTTCATCACCGCCGACCAGAACGGGCCCAAGCATCTCAACATCAAGCTCAGCCGCGCCAAGCTCGAAGCGCTGGTCGACGATCTGGTCCAGCGCACCATCGAACCGTGCCGCGCGGCGCTCAGGGATGCCGGGCTGCAGGCGTCGGACATCCAGGAAGTCGTGCTGGTCGGCGGCCAGACTCGCATGCCGAAAGTGCAGCAGGTGGTACAGAACCTGTTCGGGCGCGAACCGCACAAGGGCGTCAATCCTGATGAAGTCGTGGCGCTGGGCGCCGCGATCCAGGCCGGCGTGCTGCAGGGCGAGGTGAAGAACGTGCTGCTGCTCGACGTCACGCCGCTGTCGCTCGGACTCGAGACGCTGGGCGGCGTCATGACCAAGCTGATCGACCGCAACACGACGATCCCGACCAAACGCAGCCAGACATTCTCGACCGCCGAGGACAACCAGACCGCGGTGACGATCCGCGTCTTCCAGGGCGAGCGCGAGATGGCCGCAGACAACAAGCTGCTGGGCCAGTTCGATCTGGTCGGCATCGCGCCGCAGCCACGTGGCGTGCCGCAGATCGAAGTCACGTTCGACATCGACGCCAACGGCATCGTCCACGTCTCGGCCAAGGACAAGGCCAGCGGCAAGGAACAGACGATTCGGATCCAGGCGTCGGGCGGGCTGACCGAGCAGGACATCGAGCGCATGGTGCGCGAAGCGGAAGCGCATGCCGCTGAAGACAAGAAACGGCGCGAGCTGGTCGAAGCACGCAACCATGCCGACGCGGCGATCTATTCGGCCGAGAAGACTCTGGCCGACGCGACGGATGCGCCTGCCGACCAGCGAAGCGAAGTCGAACAGGCCGTCGCTGCCGCCAAGGAGGCGATCGCCGGCGACGACATACCGCGCATCCAGCAGGCGACGCAAACGCTGGAACAGGCGGCGATGAAACTCGCCACCGTGGTGCCGCCTGTGCCGACCGAACCGCCCTCCGAGAGCGGCGGCCCGAACGTCATCGATGCCGAGTTCGAGGAAACCGACAAACGTGACCGGAAGGCGAGCTGAGGCCTAGCGGGTGAGCCATGCGGCAAAACGAAGATGCACCTGGTGACGACGCGCTGGCCAAATACACGCGCGACTTCACCGAGGCGGCACGCAAGAACAAGCTCGATCCGGTGATCGGCCGCGACGAAGAAATTCGTCGCACGATCCAGGTCCTGGCGCGGCGCACCAAGAACAATCCCGTGCTGATCGGCGAGCCCGGCGTCGGCAAGACCGCCATCGTCGAAGGCCTGGCGATCCGCATCGTAAACGGCGACGTGCCCGAAACGCTCGCCGAGCGACGGCTGCTCGCGCTCGATCTGGCTGGAATGGTCGCAGGTGCCAAATATCGCGGCGAGTTCGAAGAACGGCTGAAAGCGGTGCTGCAGGCCGTCACCGAAGCGGGCGACGTGATCCTGTTCATCGACGAGCTGCATACGCTCGTGGGCGCCGGCAAGACGGAAGGTTCGATGGATGCATCGAACATGTTGAAGCCGGCGCTGGCGCGCGGCGAGTTGCATTGCATCGGCGCCACGACGCTCGATGAATACCGCACCGACATCGAGAAGGACGCTGCCCTCGCCCGTCGCTTTCAGCCGGTCTATGTCGACGAGCCGACGGTTGAGGAAACCATCTCGATCCTGCGCGGCCTGAAGGAGAAGTACGAGATCCATCACGGCGTCCGCATCAGCGACGGCGCCATCGTCGCCGCCGCGACGTTGTCCCACCGCTACATCACGGACCGGTTCCTGCCCGACAAGGCAATCGACCTGATCGACGAAGCGGCCGCGCGCGTGCGCATGGAGATCGATTCAAAGCCCGAGGCGCTCGACGAAATCGACCGCCGCATCATCCAGCTCAAGATCGAACGCGAAGCGCTTGCCAAAGAGCGCGACCCGGCCGCCAAGGCGCGTCTCGCTGCGATCGAAGAGGCGCTGCGCGAGCTTGAAAAGCAGTCGGCCGACCTGACCTCGGTGTGGCGGGCGCAGAAGGAAGCGCTGGAGCTGCAGAAGCGCCTGAAGGCGCAGCTCGATCAGGCGCGCGGCGAGTTGGACATGGCGCAGCGGCGCGGCGATCTCGCCCGCGCGGGCGAGTTGCGCTACGCCGTCATCCCGCGGCTGGAGCATGAGCTGACCGAGCTGACGGCGCAGGCGCAGACCTTGAAGCAGGAGGTCACGCCCCAGGACATTGCCGCGATCGTGTCGCGTTGGACCGGCATTCCGGTCGATCGCATGCTGGAAGGCGAACGCGTCAAGTTGCTGCACATGGAGGAGAAGCTGCAGCAGCGCGTGGTTGGACAGGAGTCGGCGGTCAAGGCGGTTGCCGATGCGGTGCGCCGTGCGCGCGCCGGGTTGCAGGACCCAAACCGGCCGATGGGTTCGTTCCTGTTCTTAGGTCCCACCGGCGTCCGCAAGACCGAGCTGTGCAAGGCGCTTGCCGAATTCCTGTTCGACGACGAGCGCGCGATTTTGCGGATCGACATGTCGGAATTCATGGAGAAGCACGCGGTCGCACGGCTGATCGGCGCGCCGCCCGGCTATATCGGCTACGAGGAAGGCGGCACGCTGACCGAAGCGGTGCGCCGGCGCCCCTACCAGGTGATCCTGTTCGACGAGGTCGAGAAAGCGCATCCCGACATTTTCAACGTGCTGCTGCAGGTGCTGGACGATGGGCGCCTTACCGACGGGCAAGGACGCACCGTCGGCTTCCGCAACACGCTGATCGTGCTGACTTCGAATCTCGGTGCCGAAATTCTGGCCCGGCTGCCGGAAGGCGAGCAACCTGAATCGGTACGCGACGAGGTGATGGCTGTGGTGCGCCTCGCCTTCCGCCCCGAATTCATCAACCGTCTCGACGAAATCATCCTGTTCAACCGGCTCGGCCGCCGCGAGATGAAGCGCATCGTCGATCTGCAGATCGACGGGCTGCAGCGTTTGCTGGCCGCCCACAAGATCACGCTGGTGGTCGACGACACGGCCCGCACCTGGCTTGCCAATACCGGCTACGATCCGGTCTACGGCGCGCGGCCGCTGAAGCGTGTAATCCAGCGCCATCTGCAGAATCCGCTGGCGCAGTTGCTGCTGGCCGGGCAGGTGCAGGACGGCGAGACCGTCTATGTTTCGGTCACCGACGGGCACCTCACGATCAACGGGTCGCGCATCGCCGAAGCAGCGTGACTAGCCCGGCGGCTGCAGGTGCGCCAGCGGCACCGCGGTCTCGTGCTTGGTTTCTTTCAGCCCGACCAGCGTTTCGAACCGCAGCACGTTGGCGTCGCCGAGCAGCTCGGCCTCGATGAAGCGCTCATATTCCTGCATCGATGCGAGGCGCAGGGTCAGCGCGAAATCGAACGCGCCGGTCACCGACAAGCACTGCGTGACGAAGTGGTGGGCACAGACGCGGGCGGCGAAGGCGATGCCGGCACCCGACGCTTCGGTCTTGAGCGACACCAAGGTGATCACGGTCAGGCCGCGCCCCAGCGCGGCATAGTCGACGATGGCGACGTCGCGCCGGATGAGACCGGACTCGCGCAGCTTCTGCAGCCGGCGCAGGCACGCCGAGGGCGACAGATTCACCCGCTCCGCCAGCTCGGCGCTGGTGACCTGGTTGTCGGCCTGGACCTCGCGCAGCAGCGCCAGGTCGAAGCCATCGAGATCGTCCGCCGTCATTTGCGCTCCCCTGCGCGCTCTTTCTGCGCGTTTACCCGTCTCTCTTCGCACAAACAAGGCGCGCCAGCCCGGCTAGATTCGCGCCGTCATTCATGGGGGAGTCGAATGTTCGATCATGTTTCCTTGGGCACGTCCGATCTGGATCGCGGCACCGAGCTGTTTGGCGCCCTGCTCGCCTGCGTCGGCGCCGCCGTCACCAAACGCTATGACGACTACACCTCGTTCGGGCCCGACGGCACCGAGTCGTTCTATCTCTACCAGCAGCCCGATGGCATGACCGTCGCGGGTGGCGGCACGCATGTCGCCTTCGCCGCGGCGTCAAAGGAACAAGTCGACGCGCTGTGCGACGCCGCGCGCGCGCACCGCGCCGAGATCCGCCGCCCGGCCGGACGGCGCCCCGACATCAACGAGCGCTATTACGGCACCGTGGTCGCGGATTTCGACGGCAACGTCATCGAAGCGGTCACGTATTTCTAGCGCGTTTTCCCGCTTTGGCCCGATGCGGGTCGGCATTCTCGCCGGCCTGCTGGCCAGCTCGTTGTGGGGCCTGACCTTCGTCGCACCGCTGGCGGCCGCACCCTACACACCGCTCGACTTGATGATGCTGCGCTACCTGGTGTTCGGGCTGGGCTCGCTGGCAACGCTGGCGCCCGGCGGCTTCGCGCTGCTGCGCAGCCTGAAGCAGCGCGACCTGGCGCAGCTGGTCGCGCTCGGTGCCGCGGGCAACGTCTTCTATTACGGCGCCATGGCGCTTGCGGTGCCGCGCATCGGCAGTGCCGTCGTCGCGTTGATCATCGGCTGCGTGCCCGTCGTGATGGGCTTGCTCGGCAATCGCGGCAACGCGCAAATCGCATGGCACCGCCTTGCGCCACCGCTCGCGCTGGTCGTGCTGGGCCTGCTGTCGGTGAACGGTGTTGCGCTGCGCGATGCCTACGGCACCGGCGATCTGCGCCAGGCGCTTGCCGGATTTGCGCTCGCCTTCGCGGCGCTCGGACTCTGGTGCTGGTACGGGCTCGCCAATGCGCGTGCGCTGGCCCGACGGCCACATCTCAGCAACGCGCAATGGACCGCACTGATCGGCGTCGGCACCTTGCTCGCGCTGTTGCCGGTCATTCCGCTGTGCCTCGTGAGCGGCCTGTCTTCGCCGCTGCCACTCAGCCTGCGCGCTGCAGGACCGGTGCTCGCCTGGGGCGTCGTGCTGGGCGTGCTGTGCTCCTGGTGCGCGACCTGGGCCTGGTCGATCGCGTCGCGCCGCCTGCCGGTGTCGCTCGCGGCGCAACTGATCGTCGCAGAGACCCTGTTCGCCCTGCTCTACGGCGCCGTCTACCAGCGCGAGCTGCCGGCCTGGATCGAGATTTCCGGCGCGATCTGCCTGCTGGCCGGCGTTTTTCTCGCCATCCGCAACTTCGCGAATAACTCTACTACTTTGTAATTGCAACTGCGATTACGTCCTGTAATCGTAGATTGGTGGAGCGTGCGCCGTCCGGTCGTGTGCGCCCCGCCGCGGTCTTTGATTGGGCAGCTTGCGCCGCGTCACCAATCGCTAAAGCGCCACGGACGAACTCCGTGGGCCCGCCACGCTGAATCCGGCGCGCTCCAGCGCACGTCGTCTTCTTGTTTCGTCCGAGAGAGTTTCATGACCGTCGCTTTCGTCGTCGAGGCGGCAACCGCCGTCGGCGGCTTTGCCGTTCATGCGGCCACCAGCCGCCGGAGTACTGCACGATGAAATTCATTGTCGCGTTCGCGCTGTCGCTGGCGCTTGCCGCAACCAATGCCGCGGGCGCCGAAGAGCTGCGCATCTCGCAGCAATTCGGCCTGTCCTACCTGCCGATGATCGTCGCCAAGGAACAGAAGCTCATCGAGCGCTATGCGAGCGAAGCCGGCGTCAAGGACCTCAAGGTCGATTGGCGGCTTCTGTCGGGTGGCAACGCCACCAACGAAGCGCTGCTGTCCGGTTCGCTCGATCTCGTCGCGGCGGGCGTGCCGCCGTTCATCACGATCTGGTCGCGCACGCGCGGCTCGAACAACGTCAAGGCGGTGGCGTCGCTGGGTTCGATTCCGAACGAACTCAACAGCAACAATCCCGCGGTCCGATCGGTCAAGGACTTCACCGACAAGGATCGCATTGCGATGCCGGCGCCCAAAGTGGGCTTCCAGGCGATCGTGCTGCAGATGGCAGCCGAACAGGCGTTCGGGCCCGGGCAATACGCCAAGCTGGATCCGCTGACCGTCGGCATGACGCATCCCGACGCGACCGCGGCGCTGCTCACCGGTGGTACCGGCGTCACCGCACATTTCACCAGCCCGCCCTTTCAATCGCAGCAGCAGAAGGACCCGCGCATACATCGCGTCCTGTCGAGCTACGACGTGTTGGGCGGGCCGCATACGTTCAACGTGCTCTACGGCACGCAGAAGTGGCATGACGCCAACCCGCGCGTCGCGCGCGCCGTGGTGCAGGCGCTCGACGAAGCCAACCGCTTCATCGCCGACAAGCCACGCGAAGCGGCTGCGCTGTACATCGCCGCCGAGAAATCGACGCAGCCGCTCGACGAGGTCGAACAGCTGATCCGCGATCCGCGCCTGCACTTCACGACGGCCCCCGAGAACGTTCTGAAATTCGCCACCTTCCAGGCGCGCATCGGGCAGATCCCGGCCGCGCCGGCGAGCTGGGAAGAGCTGTTCTTCCCCGAACTGCACGGCAAGGCGGGGAGCTGATGGTGGCACAGCCCGCTGCCATCGCGAGGACCGGTTCCGCGCGACCGCTGCTTGCGGTTCGCGGCGTCACCTTGGGGTGGCGTCACGAACGGCGCGACGTCGTCGCGGCGCAAAACCTGTCGTTCGATCTCGAGCCGGGCGAACGGCTGTCGCTGCTCGGACCGTCCGGTTGCGGCAAGTCGACCCTGCTGAAAGCGATCGCGGGATTCGTACCGCCGGCTGCAGGCTCGATCGAACTTGACGGCATCGCGATCACCGGACCGGGTCCCGATCGCATGCCGGTGTTTCAGGAATTCGATCAGCTTCTGCCGTGGCGCACGGTGCGCGGCAACGTCGCCTGGCCGCTGCGCGCGAGCGGCCGTGTCAAATCGCGCGACGAGGCCCGCGCCCGCGCCGACGACGTGCTGGCTCGCGTCGGGCTGCAGGACTTCGCCGATTCGTTTCCGCATACGCTGTCGGGCGGCATGAAGCAGCGCGTCGCCATCGCGCGCGCGCTGGCGCTGCAGCCCGAGCTGCTGCTGATGGACGAGCCGTTCGCCGCACTCGACGCGCTGACCCGGCGCCGCCTGCAGGAAGAGCTGCTCGATCTCTGCGAGGATCTTCGCCTGACCCTGATTTTCGTCACCCATGCGATCGACGAGGCGATCGTGGTCGGTACGCGAGT
>JAQGIE010000178.1 GCA_028291365.1 Rhodospirillales bacterium | reverse complement strand
GTTCTTCTTCACGATGCCGATCAACATGATGATGCCGATGATGGCGACCACCGAGAGTTCTTTGCCGGTGATGGCGAGGCCGAGCAGCGCGCCGAGACCCGCCGACGGGATGGTCGACAGAATCGTGATCGGGTGCACGAAGCTCTCGTACAGAACGCCCAGCACGATATAGACCGCGATGACGGCGACGCCGATCAGGATCGGCTGCGACTTCAGCGAGCTCTGGAATTCCTGCGCCGTGCCTTCGAAGCGCGCGCTGATGGTGCCGGGGGCGCCGATCTTTTCCGGAATTGCCTGAACCGCGGGGACGACCTGTCCCAGTGCGACGCCGGGGGCGAGGTTGAACGACAGGGTGACCGACGGGAACTGCCCCGAATGGTTGACCGACAGGGCCGCGGTCGTCGGGCTGATCCGCACGAAGCTCGACAGCGGCACCAGATCGCTGGTGCGCGAGCGCACATAGAGCTGCGACAGCGCGGTCTCGTCGTTCTGGAACTGGTCCTGCACGCCCATCACGACGCGGTATTGGTCGAGGTCGGTATAGATGGTCGAGACGAAACGGTCGCCGTAGGCGCTGTACAACGCCGCGTCGACGAGATCGGTCGAGATGCCCAGCCGGGCCGCCTGCACGCGGTCGATCTCGATGCGATAGCGCGGGCTGGTCGCCTGCAGATCCGAGGCGACGTCGACCACGCCTTGCACCTTGTGCAGCTCTTCCTCGACCTTGGGCGCCCATTGGCGCAGCGCGTCGCCGTCGATCGATTGCAACGTGTACTGGTACTGCGTGCGCGACGGGCGGCCGCCGATGCGGATGTTCTGGATCGACTGCTGGTAGACTTTCAACCCCTGGATCTGTGCGAATTTGGGCCGCAGATCGGCAATGATCTGCTCGGCGCTGCGGGTGCGCTCGTTGCGTGGTTTGAGGCTCACGAACATGCGTCCGGTATTGGACGCACCGCCGGTCGAGCCGACGAAGGCGCCGCCGCCGGAGACGTCCGGATCCTCGGTGATGATCTGCGCCGCGCGCTGCTGCAGCGCCGACATCGCCTTGAAGGAGATGTCGGGGGCCGCTTCGGTCTGCGCGAAGATGGTGCCGGTGTCTTCCTGCGGCACGAAGCCTTTGGGCAGCACGATATAGAGCGTGACCGTCGTCGCCATGATGCCGAGCGTCACGAGCAGCGTTGCGAATTGCCGCCGCAGCACCCAGGTGAGCGAGCGACGGTAGAAATCCAGCGTCGCGTTGAAGGCGTGTTCGGACGCGCGGAACAGCCGGCCGCGTTCGGCCTCGGGCTTCTCGGGCTTGATGAAGCGCGAGGCCAGCATCGGCGTCAGCGTCAGCGACACCACCATCGAGACCAGCAGCGATGCGGTGACGGTGACGCCGAACTCGCGGAACAGGCGGCCGACGATGCCGCCCAGGAACAGCAGCGGAATGAACACCGCAATCAGCGACACGGTGATCGACACGATGGTGAAGCCGATTTCGCTGGCGCCTTTCAGCGCCGCTTCATACGGCGTGTCGCCATGCTCGACGTGGCGGACGATGTTTTCGAGCATGACGATCGCGTCGTCGACCACCAGGCCGACCGCGATCGCGAGGCCCATCAGGGTCAGGTTGTTCAGGCTGAACCCGGCCACGTACATGATCGCGAAAGTGCCGACCAGCGACAGCGGTACCGCGGTCGCGGGAATCAGCGTGGCGGTGATGTTACGCAGGAACAGCAGGATCGTGACGATCACCAGCGCGATGGTGATCAGCAGCGTGATCTCGACTTCGTGGATCGACGAGCGCACCGACTGCGAACGATCGGCGATCAGGCCGATCTTGATGGTCGGCGGCACCGACTGGGTCAAAAACGGCATGCGCGCCATGATCGCGTCCACCGTTTCGACCACATTGGCGCCGGCCTGGCGCGTGATCAGCAGCAGCACGCCCGGCTTGCCGTTGACGAAGCCGCGCACCTTGTCGTTCTCGACGCCGTTATAGACGGTGGCGACGTCGGAGACTTTGACCGGGGCGCCGTTGCGATAGGCGACCAGCACCTCGCCGAACTGCTTGGCGTCGGTGAGCTGGTCGTTGGCGTCAAGCTGGAACGCCTTGGTTTCGCCCTGCAGCTGGCCCTTGGGCCGGTTGAGGTTGGTCTGGGTGATCGCGTTGGCGACTTCGTCGATGCCGATGCCGCGCCCGGCCAGCGCGGTCGGGTTGACGTCGACACGCACCGCGAATTTCTGCTCGCCGCCGATCGAGACCTGGCTGACGCCCGGCTGGGTCGACAGCTGTTGCGCCAGGATGTCGGCGTATTTCGAGACCTCGTAGTCGGGCAGGTAATCGCTGCTCAGCCCGTACAGCAGCACCGGCGTGTCGGCCGGATTCACTTTGCGGTATTGCGGCGGATCGGGCAGGTCGGCCGGAAGCCGGCCGCGCGCCGCGTTGATCGCCGCCGAAACGTCCTGCGCCGCCGCGTCGATGCTGCGGTTGAGCACGAACTGCACCGTGACCTGGGCCGAGCCGGTCGAACTGGTCGAGGTGATCTGCGACACGCCCTGGATCGTCGCAAGCTGGCGCTCGAGCGGTGACGCGACCGAGTTCGCCATCGTTTCGGGCGAGGCGCCGGGCAGGTTGGCCGAGATCTGGATGGTCGGGAATTCGACTTCGGGCAGCGCCGCAACCGGCAGCAGGAAGAACGCGGCGCTGCCGAAGATCAGCAGGCCCAGCGTCAGCAGCGTCGTCGCGATCGGACGCGTGATGAAGGCGGTGGAAATACTCATCGCAAACTCGCCGACGACGTGCCCGCCGCCGTGCTGACGTCGACCTCCGCGCCGGCCATGCCGCGGATGCGGACTTTGCCGTTGGGCTGAACTTTGAGCTGGCCGTCGACGACGACGCGTTCGCCGCCGGTCAGCCCGTCGCTGACGATCGCGGTCTTGTCTTCGAGCACCGCGAGCTTCACCGGGCGTGCTTCGATCGTGTCGTCAGCGCGCACGACGAATACGTAGCGGCCGTTGGGGCCGGTCTGGATGGCGCGCGCGTCGACCACGACGGCTTGCGGGCGGCGTTCGAGTTCGAGTTCGACATTGACGAACTGGCCCGGCCACAAAGCCCCGTCGACATTGTCGAAGCGCGCCTTCATCTGCACCGTGCCGGTGGTCGGATCGACCCGGTTGTCGACGAAGGTCAGCGTGCCGTCGGCGAGGCGCTTTGTGTTGTCGGCGCTGCGCGCATGCGCGACCAGCGCCGTCTGCGCCATGCGCGCCTGGACTTCCTGGAGTCGCTCCTGCGGCACGGTGAACTGGACTTCGATCGGCGCCAGCAGATTGATCGAGGTCAGCGGGACGGTCTGGCCGGCGCGCACGACATTGCCTTCGGTGACGGCGGCGGCCCCGACGCGGCCCGCGATCGCGGCACGGATGGTGGTGCGGTCGAGATCGACCTTGGCCTGTGCGATGCGGCCCTGGTCGGTCTTCAGCGCCGCGTTGAGCTGGCCGACGCGGCTCTTCTGCTGGTCGAGCGCCTGGCCCGTCGCATAGCCGTTCTTGGCAAGCTGCTCGGTGCGCGACAGGTCGCGTCCGGCCGCTTCGAGATCGGCATGGTCGCGCGCGAGCTGGCCTTCGGCCTGCGCCAGCGCCGCCTGATAGGGACGCGGATCGATCTCGAACAGCACCTCGCCCTGCGCGACCGTCTGCCCGTCGACGAAACCGACCCGCATGATCGGGCCGTCGACCAGCGGCAGCACCTGCACCGACTTGATCGGACGCACCGTGCCGACGGCGCGGACATAGATCGAGGCGGCTTCGACGCGCGCCGTGGCGATCGCGACTTCGGGGACGGCGGCGTTGGCGGCGGCGTTGCGCGGACCGGCATGGTCGCGCGGCGGCGCCGCGACGGCATAGACCACGGCGAGGAGAAGCACGGCGGCGACGCCGGCGCGGGCCAGATTGCGGTGCTTCACGACCCGGCCTCCGCCTCCGGCCTGGCGACAATCGTTTCGCGGACGCGCAGCAACAACCGGCCCAACATCGCCTGTTCCTCGGGATTCAATTCGGCAAGCGCCTCTTCATGCACGCGCTGCCCGATCGCGTGCATGCGATCGAGCAACGGCGCCGCATCATCGGTGAGATACAGCGCATGGGTGCGCCGGTCGCTCGGATGCGCGCGGCGCTCGATCAGCCCCGCCTGCTGCAACCGGTCAAGCTGTTTCACCAGCGTCACCGGTTCAATCTCGAGCAGCTGCGCCAGGCGTGCCTGGCTCAGCCCTTCATTGCGCTCGATATGGAACAGCGCCTGCCAGTCGGCCCGCGTCAGGGCGATCCCGTCATCCTTGATCAGGGCGAGAAACCGCCTGCGCAACGCGCGGGACAGGTCAAACAGCCGGAAGCCGAGATCCTGGGCCAGCGGCGGCAACGTGGCAGGGGCATGCATGGGCGGATAATAGTTCGCTTAGCGAACAATTCCCAGGCAAGTTCGGCAAGCTGCGCGCCCGATCGCGTAACTCAGTTTGACGCCGCCGCCGCCGCTGATGCGGCCGGCCGGCGCTGATCAGTCGGTCGGCGTCCAGGCCGCCCCTTCGATCGGCCGGATCTCGCCCACCTTGATGCGTCCGCTGTCGAGCATGCGGATCAGCCAGGCCTGGAACGATTCCGTGCCGTCGAGGAACCTGGTCTCGTGCAGCAGCCGGTACACGACCGGCGCCAGCACATGCATGCCGTCGTCATTGGCGCGCCACATCTCGGCGACGTCGATCCCCAGCCCGAGCCGTTCGGCCATCGTGTGTTCGAGCGCCTTGACGCAGTCTTCTTCGACGAAGCCTTCAAACGTGTTGTAGCCGTACGATTTATTGTGATGCTCGATGCGCGGCATCAGCACCGGATCCTGGCGCAGCGGCGCCAGCGCCTGCCACAGGCGCGGATCCTTGCTGTCGAACGGCGGATGCATCGATTCATGCAGCGCGGTGCGGATCGTGATCGGGATCGGATAGGCAGCGCCGGTCAAATAGCGCTGGCCGGTCATGCTGATCCCGTGCGGCTTCACGAAGTACAGCACTTCGACCGTGATGTCGGGATGCGCCAGCTTGCGCCCCAGCGTGAGCGCCAGCATGGCCGACGGGTCGAAGCTTTTCGCCGCCGCTTCGATTTCGGCCGCGCGTGCCGCCAGTTGCGGACGTAAGGCCGCTTCCCACCATTCGGCGAAGCCCGCCGCCTTCAGCGCGCGCACCACCGTCGCGACGTCAGGCGCGGTCTGTTCGATCTGCCGCGCCGCGTCCGTGTCCCACCATTGCAGCGGCCGCATCGCGTCGGTGATCCGGTCAGGCGCGCCAGCCGCCGCGATCAGATCGTCGAGCGTCCTCGGATCGACGGTCGAATACCAAAGCGTCAGCGACGCGCTGGTGATGCCGTTGTCCTGTTTGAAGGTCGCGACGATGCGTTCGGCGGCGCGCCGTGCGTCGTCCGGCAGCGCGTTCCACCAGCGCTCGCGCTCGGCAGGATAGAAGCGGACATAGAACGGATCGCCCGAGAGCACGCCCAGCAGGCACAGCGTGTCATAGACGATCGTCGGTTCGGCCTTCAGTGCGGCCCGCGACGGCGTCGTGGCGAGCAGCGGCAACAGGGCGGCGAGGGCGAGCAGAACAATGCGCATGAGGCCAGTCTGGCTGGCGCGACGGCGTTCGTCTTGGATCAGGCGAACGTGCGGCCTCGGCGGCGCAGCGCGGCGGGCGTGATGCCCAGACGACGCTGCATCGCGCGGGTCAGATGCGCCTGATCGCAATAGCCGCAGCCGGCGGCGACCTCAGCCGGCGCTTCGCCGCGCGCCAGAAGTGCGGTTGCGTGCAGCAGGCGCCGTTCGCGCAGATGCGCCTGTACCGAGCGGCCGGTGTCGCGGCGGAACTGCCGCGCGACATGGATCGGATGTACCGACGCGATCGCGGCGAGTTCGGCCAAGCTCCAGTCATGCGCCGGGTCGTCGTCCATCGCCGCCCGCACACGCGCGACCCAGCGTGCGCCGAGCGCGTCTGGATGCGCGTTCGCGAGCGCGCCGAGCAGCTCATGCGTCAAGGCTTCGAGCGCGAACCCTGCGAGCGAATCTCGTGCCTCGAGTTCGCGTGCGAAGGACGCGGCAAGCGCTGGCAGGCGCAGCTGGCGCGGCGCGGCGGCAAGGCGGCGCCAGCCGCCGAAATTCGCCTCGAGATGAAGGTCGAGGCAGGCAGCCCCGTCGCGACCGAATGCATCGCCATGGCTTTCGCCGGCCGGGTGGACGAACACGCTTCCCGTGGTGGCCGCATGCGTGCGGCCCGCGACGCGCTCCTCGTACGAGCCGTCGAGAACGATGCAGAGATAGGAATCGTCGTGCCGGTGAAGCGGCAGATTGGTGCCCGGCGCGTAATGCTGCCGGACCAGCGTCGCGCCGCCAAGCGTGCGGCGCTCGGCGACGACGCCGAGAGCGGCCTGTTTGCCGATCCGAAGCGTCGTCGCGCGAGTCATTTGTTTGCGGGACCGATCACGCTTCGGGCTTCGCTCGCCACGATCGGACCCGTGCTCCTTACGGGAACAGGCCGCGCGTGCGCTTGGCGTCGCGCACTTTCTCGACACCGATCGCCATGGCGGCGGTGCGATGCGGGACCTTGTCCTTGTCGACGCGGCGCATGACCTGGGTGAAGGCCTTCTCGAGCACGCGGTTCAACTTGTCGTTGACCTCCGCTTCGCCCCAGAAGAACTGCTGCAGATCCTGCACCCATTCGAAATAGCTGACGATCACGCCGCCCGAGTTGGCGAGAATGTCCGGGATCACGAACACGTCGCCGCGTTCATTGAGGATCAGGTCGGCATCGGGCGTGGTCGGACCGTTGGCGCCTTCGGCCAGCACGCGGCACTGCAGCTTGCCCGCATTGTCGGCGTTGATGACGCGCTCGACCGCGGCCGGAACGAGGATGTCGCATTTCTGCAGCAGCATCTCTTCCGGATCGATCGCGAGTTCGTTGGAGAAGCCGCGCAGCGTGCCGTGCTGCTGCACCCACTTGTCCATCGCCTCGACGTCGAGGCCCTTGGGATCGAAATAGGCCGAGGTGTGATCGCTGGCGCCGAGCACTTTGGTGCCGTGCTGCTGGAAGGTCAGCGCGGTGACCGAGCCGACATTGCCGAAGCCCTGCACGATCGCAGTCGAACCCGACGGGTTCATGCCCAGGCGATCGAGCGCGCGTTCGACCAGATAGACGACGCCGCGGCCGGTCGCTTCACGGCGACCTTCGGTGCCGCCCGACGACACCGGCTTGCCGGTGACGATCTCGGTGACGGTGTGGCCCTGGTACATGGAGTAGGTATCCATGAACCACGCCATGACCTGCTCGTTGGTGCCCATGTCGGGCGCCATCACGTCGGTATGCGGGCCGACGAACGGGATCATCTCCTGCATGTAACGGCGCGACAGGCCTTCGAGCTCGCGGCGCGACAGGGCGTAGGGATCGACCGTCACGCCGCCTTTGGCGCCGCCATAGGGCAGGCCGGCCAGCGAGCATTTCCAGCTCATCCAGATCGCCAGCGCGGCGATTTCGCCGATATCGACATTCTTGGCGAAGCGCGTGCCGCCCTTGGTCGGCCCGAGCGTCAGGTGATGCTGCACACGGTAGCCCTGAAACACCGCGGTCGAACCGTCGTCGCGATGGATCGGGCAGGACACCGTGACGGCGCGCTTGGGATAGAGCAGGCGGTCGCGTTCGTCGTGCGGGATTTCGAGGTAATCGGCAATGACCTGAAATTGCTGGCGCGCCATCTCGAAGACGGGGCCGGTATAGATCGTCATGGGGCTGGGGCGTTTCCGGTTTGGGGCCGTGTCCCGATGTCCCGGTCTAACGGGGCTAGGGCGCGACCGCTCGTTGGTTCCAGATGCGCGGGCGTCCGCCGCGCTGATGGGCGCGGACCTTAGCAGCTTCGCTTTGGAGGGGGCTTGTTTTCTCAGCCGCAACGAGGAAACAAAATTGCGCCGGCAGCGCGTGCGCTGGCGCTTCGCGTCAGGCCGCTCAGGCGGCGGCGATGAAGGTCCGGCCGCCCAGCAACGGGTCGTCCTTTTTCCGCTGGCCTGATTCGTCGCTGTTGGTCGGCACGTTGAGCGACGCCAAGGTCAGCAGCGTGTAGAGCGACAGCGTCTTGCTGCTGCCCGGAATGGCCGCGTCGGTCAGCGCGTCCGGGCTCCTGCCGAACCGGTTGGACAGCACGTCCGTATTGTTGCTGGCGACCGCCGTGAACGTGGTTGCCGGGGTGCTGTCGAATTTTGCGGCGAAGCGGTCGTAGACCTCTTTCAGCGTCTTCGCCCGGCCGGTGTCGTCATAGAAGACGGCCTTGTTGGCGGCGGCGGCTTGCGGCAGCACGCTCGCGGCCGGGGCCGACGGGTTCGCCTTCATCGCATTGAGGAACTGGGCCGCGCCGCCCGAGCCCAGGAAATGGGCGAGGTAGAGTTCGGTCGTGCCGACCTTGCCGCCGACCGAGGCCTGCAAATCGTCGGCATTGTCGCGGGCATATTCCGCCGCCATCAGCGCCGAGGCGCGCGGGTCGTTGCGGAGGTCGAGAATTTCCTGATTCAGCTTCGGGTCCGGAACGTAGAGCTTGCCGTCAGCCCGTTCCTGGACCGCGCTCGCATACTTGCCATAGCCGTCGGCGGCGCCGTGATCGGCGACCATCCGCAGCCAGGTCTGCTCGGTGAACTGGAACAGACCGGTCGCGCTCGAGCTCGAGGCCTTGGCCGAGGCGTCGTAGCCGCTTTCGACGCCGGCCTTCTGCATCAGATACGAGAAATTGACCCCGGTCTTGGCGCTGGCGGTCTGGACCGCAGCGACCACGTCGGCCGGGGCTTGGGCGCCGCGCTTGAGCGGCAGATCGAGGTGCGAGGTCTGCATGACGCCTCCTGGGTCAGCAAGGCGTGTGCCAGACCTCGCCGCCTCGATCGGGCCGGGGTCAGGCCGGCTCCCAGGCCCAGCTTTCAGGCGCCCAGGCGAAGCTTCCTGCGGGCTTCGCCCCGATCACGTGGCCAATTCCCGGGAAGGGGAAGTGATAGACGAGCAGCCGCGCCTTCTCCGCGGCGAGGCTGGTCAGCAATTTCTTCCGGGTCGTTTTGGCCTGCTCGGCGTCCTGGTCGAAGATCGGCGTCCAGTCCGGGTGCAGCAGGCCGGTGACATGGTGGTGGACCACGTCGGCCGTATAGACGAGCTGGTTGCCGCCGCCGCCATCGAACCGCAGCGAGACATGGCCGACCGTATGGCCCGGCGTCGCGATCGAGCGGACGCCCGGGACGACTTCGTCGCCGGCGCGGAAGGTGACGACGCGGTCCTTCCACGTCGTCAGCACTTTCTGGGTGTTGGTGATGAACAGGCGCTGCTGCTCGGGCGGGAACCTGGTCATGCCCAGGCTGACATTGGGCGCGCTCCAGAACGCCAGCTCGGCCGCCGGCAGGTGCAGCTGCGCCTTGGGGAAGGCGCCGCGGAACTCGGCGTCGACCGATCCCCAGATGTGATCGGGATGCGCGTGCGTGATGATCAGCCGGTCGATCGCCTCGGGCGCGATCCCGGCATTGCGCAGATTCTGCGCCAGCTTGCCGAGCGCGGGGCCGAAATGCGGACCCGACCCGGGATCGACCAGCACCAGCTCGCGTCCGGTATCGATGAGCAGGGAATTGCAATGCAGCCCGACTTTGTCGGTCGGCTGGCCCGCAGCTTCCAGCGCGCGCTCGACGTCACCGGGTTTGGCGTTGAGGCTGAGCGGCGCCGGCGCGCCGAGCTCGAACACGCCGTCGCTGATCACGGCCCCATCGAATGCGCCGATCTTGAAGCGGTAGAAGCCTGCACCTTGCTGCGTCGTCGTCGGAATACGCGATGCGGCGCGCGCCGGCAGCGGTAGATTGGCGGCGACGAGTCCAGTCGCGGCGCCGGCAAGCAAGGTGCGGCGGCTGAATTGGCTGATGGGCACGGGATCCTCCTTCTTCTTTCGAATCGGCGCCAAGGCTGCGCGCGGCCTCGGGCGCGGTCTAGCTTCCGTCGCGCGAAATTGTGTGTTCGGGTTTCGCAATCCAATCGCGAGAAGCATCGATGACCTATACCGCGCCCGTCGACGACATGCGTTTCGTGCTCGAGCATCTGGTCGGCTACGACCGGCTTGCTGCGTTGCCCGGACACGAAGACGTCTCGGACGAGCTGGTCGGCGCCGTGCTGGAAGAGGCGGCGAAATTCGCCGGCGGCGTATTGGCACCGCTCAACGTCCAGGGCGACCGCCAGGGCTCGCGGCTCGAAAACGGCGTGGTGCGCACGCCCGACGGCTGGCGCGACGCGTACCGGCAATTCGTCGCCGGCGGCTGGAACGCCGTGCCGTTCCCGGTCGAATTCGGTGGCCAGGGCCTGCCCTGGACGGTGCAGGCAACGCTGGCCGAGATGTGGCAGTCGGCCTCGCTGTCGTTCGGCCTGTGTCCGATGTTGAGCCAGGGCGCGGTCGACGCGCTGCTCGTGCACGGTTCGGATGCGCAGAAGCGGATCTATCTGCCCAAGCTGATCGAAGGCGTCTGGACCGGCACGATGAATCTCACCGAACCGCAGGCAGGTTCGGATCTCGGCGCCGTGCGCACCAGGGCCGAACGCAACGGCGACGGCACCTATCGCCTCTACGGGCAGAAGATCTTCATCACCTATGGCGAGCACGATCTCAGCGAGAACATCGTGCATATGGTGCTGGCGCGCACGCCCGACGCGCCGGCCGGCGTCAAGGGAATCTCGCTGTTCATCGCGCCGAAATTTCTCGTCGCCGGCGACGGTTCGCTGGGCGTGCGCAACGATCTCCGCTGCGTGTCGCTCGAACACAAGATGGGCATTCACGCATCGCCCACCGCGGTCATGGCGTATGGCGACAATGACGGCGCCACCGCCGATCTGGTCGGCGAAGAAGGGCGTGGCCTCGAATACATGTTCACCATGATGAACAATGCGCGCCTGTCGGTGGGACTGCAGGGCGTCGCGATCGCCGAACGCGCCTACCAGCAGGCGCGCGACTACGCGCTGCAGCGCGTGCAGGGAAAAGGACTCGACGGGAAGAGCACCGGCCCGGTCGCCATCATCGAACATCCCGACGTGCGTCGCATGCTGGTGACGATGCGCGCGCTGACCGAAGCGTCGCGCGCCCTGTCGTTGCGCGCCTTTGCCGCCTATGACGGCGCCCATGCGGCGCACGATTCCGCAGCCCAGGCCGAAGTCGATTTTCTGACCCCGATCGTCAAGGCCTGGTCGACCGATATCGGCGTCGAAGTCGCCTCGCTCGGCGTGCAGGTGCATGGCGGCATGGGCTTCATCGAAGAAACCGGCGCCGCGCAGCATTATCGCGACGCGCGCATCCTGCCGATCTACGAAGGCACCAACGGCATCCAGGCCAACGATCTCGCCTTTCGCAAAGTCGTGCGCGACGAGGGACGTGCGCTGGGCGCGTGGCTCGCCAGCGCACGGCGCGACGTCGCCGCGCTGGGCTCGCTGCCGGGCGACGACCTGTCCGCGATCCGCGACCGGGTCGGCGAAGGGCTGGATCTGGTGCAGCGCGCGACCGAGTGGATGGTCGCGACCGGCAAGCAGGATGCGTGGGCCGCCTCGGCCGGCGCGGTGGCCTATCTGCGCGCGGTCGGGTTGGTGGCGGGCGGGGTGGAAATGGCGCGCGCCGCGGCGGCGGCGGCGCAAGGCCTGGCGCAGGGTGGCAACGCGTTCCTGCAACGCAAGCTGCTCACCGCGCGCTTCTTCGCCGAACAGCTCGTGCCGCAGGCGCATGGTCTGTACGGACCCATGACCAGCGCCCACACGACGCTACGCGCCTTCGACAGCGAGGCGGTCTGAGATTCGGCCACCTGGAGGTTGTGCGCACCCGAATGGCCGGTCCGAACGCTTGCATAAACAGGGCCGGCCTGTGGTACGAACTCCGGCTTCGCCGCGGGAGGATGCCGGGTGGGCGGTGAGAGCGCAGAGACAGAACGTCGATTGGCCGAGCTGGAACGATTGCTCGCCTTCATCGAGGATTCTGGTGCGGTCGGCGTGTTGCAGCTCGACAGTCGGGCCCGTATTCGCCGCGTCAACGGCGCCTTCGTCCGCCGCTTCGGTTTCGAACCCGATGAATTGATCAGCCAGCCGGCGACGATGTTGCTGCCGGACGAAGATCACGCGCTTGCGGAACGCCGTTTCGCCGATGCTTTCGCAGGGACCAACGGTCACGACTGGCGCAATTGGCGCGTCCGCTCGCGCGACGGCTCGTTGCACACGGTCATCATCGATTCCGTCGCCATCGACCAGGCGCATCCCGAACGCGGCATCGACCTGATCGTCACCGACGTTACCGAACACGAGCAGCGGCGCTACGAGCTGGCGCGGGCGCGCGACGCGGCCGAAATCGCCAGCCGCGCCAAGTCGGCGTTCCTCGCCAATGTCAGTCACGAATTGCGCACGCCGCTCAACGCCATTCTCGGCTTCAGCGAAATCATGGCCTACGGGCTGCTCGGCCCGATCAACATTCCGCGCTATGCCGAATATGTCACCGACATCCATCGCAGCGCGACTCACCTGCTCGACATCATCAACGCGCTGCTCGATCTGGCGAAGATCGAGGCCGGTCGCATGGAGCTGCGCGAACAGATTTGCGACCTGCGCGACATCGCGCAGGAAGTGTTGAGTCTGCTGCAGCCCAGGATCGAAAGCGCCGGCACCGAAGTCGCGATCACGACCCAGGAAGATTTGACGCCGCTGCTCGGCGACAAGACCAAGCTGCGCCAGATGCTGGTCAATCTCGTGGCCAATGCGCTGAAATTCACGCCGGTCGAAGGCAGCGTCACGATCGATCTGTTTCGCAGCGGCGACCAGCTTGGCTTTGCGGTGGTCGATTCCGGCATCGGCATGTCGGAACCGGAAATCGATCAGGCGCTCGAACCGTTTCGCCAGGTCGGCGACACGTTGGCGCGCCCCGAGGGCGGCACCGGGCTGGGCCTGCCGCTGACCCGCGCGCTGGCGGTTGCGCACGGGGCCGAGCTTTCCATCGAAAGCAGCAAGGGCGTCGGTACGCGCGTCCAGGTCCTGTTTCCGGCCTCGCGCACCTTGTCCTGAGGTCGCACGTTGTCCTGAGGATATGAGGCGCGTAGAAGCGCCCGACCTCATGGACGCCCTCCCTGCCACCGTCGCTGACGATCTGCGCGCGCGCTTCAAAAGCGCATTATTGATCGCCGATCAGGCGCAGCTCGCCGCCGCCGAACAGCTCGACCATCTCGCCGACCGGCTGCGCGATTACGCGCCGCAGTCGCGAGGCGCCGGGTTTTTCGGCCGCCTGTTCGACAAGAAGACCGAGCCGCCCAAGGGGCTCTATCTCTGGGGACCGGTCGGCCGCGGCAAGTCGATGCTGATGGACATGTTCTTCGCGCGCGTCGCCGTGGCGAAGAAACGCCGGGTCCATTTCCACGAATTCATGGCGGCGGCGCATCGGCGCCTGTTCGAACTGCGGCGCGACGAACCCAAGCGTGACGCGCTCGAACGTCTCGCCGACGAAATCGTCGCCGAGTACTGGCTGATCTGTTTCGACGAGTTCCAGGTCTTCGACATCGCCGACGCGATGATCCTGGGCCGGCTGTTCACGGCGCTGTTCGCACGCGGCGCGGTGGTGGTCGCGACCTCGAACACGGCGCCCGACCGGCTCTATGAAGGTGGGCTGCAACGGCAGCTGTTCCTGCCCTTCATCGAACTGCTGCAGCAGCGGGTCGAGACGGTGGCGGTGGCAGGTCCGCTCGACCATCGCCAGGGGCGGCTCGCCGGACGGCGCGTCTGGTGGCGTCCCCCCGACGGTGCCGCCGAACGCGCGCTGGCCCGCTATTTCGGCGAACTCGCCGAGGGTGCCCCGACCGCGCCGGTGGCGCTGACCGTGGCCGGCGGCCGCGAACTGGTGGTGCGCCGGGCCGCCGGGCGGGTCGCCTGGTTCCAGGCCGAGGAGCTGCTCGACCGGCCGCTCGGAGCGCAGGACTTTCTCGCCATCGCCCAGCGCTTCGACGCGGTGCTGATTTCAGGGCTGAAGCCGCTGCGCGCAGCACAGCGCAACGAAGCCCGCCGGCTGATCCTGCTGGTCGACGCGCTCTACGAGGCCGGCACGGTGGTGATCGCCTCGGCTGACTCGGATCCCGAGGGTCTGGTGGCCGAGGGGCCACACGCTGCGGAATTCCAGCGCACCGCGAGCCGACTGGCCGAAATGCAGGCCGATTCCTGGCTCGTGCCCCGATTCCGAAATTCGGCCGCGCCTGCGGCAAGCTCTGAGTGAACTTCGGAATCGATCACGGCACCGGCAACGCATTGTTTCCCGTGTGCCTTTTGGATTTGCAGTTCGCCTCGGTGCCTGACCCGAGGCGCGCCGAACTTCAAATCCGGCACACGCGCCCGGCGCTGGGCGCTCGCGTCTAACGGATCGGCACTGTAAGAGAGTCTTAAAGGCGCGCGTGGTCGGATCCTGCTCCCTCCGGTCGCCACGCGAAGAAAGACGACAGGACCTTTGCCCAGCGCCCACCCCCGATCCACGAACGAGCCGATGGTCGGCCTGCTTACCGAGCAGGTCATCTCGTTCGCGCGCGATCTCAAGGCGCGTTACCGCATTGGTCTGCCGGTGCTGGCGCCGACCGACGACGAGCGTCCGCTCCGTCCGGAAGAGGTGGTCAATCGCGATCTCGATCTCGGGCCCTACGAGAACCCGATCGTCCTGTCGCTGATCGCCAGCCGCGATCCGATGTCTTCGACCGCGCTGGCCGCCTCGGCCCGCCTGATCTACGCCTCGCGTGAGCAGCGCCTGATCGGCGCCATCGCCACCGTCGCCGGCGAGATGTCCAAGCACGCCGACGTGCGCAACGGCATCGGGCTCGCCGCCCGCTACAAGTTCAATCCGGCCATCGCCGACCGCGTCGCCGACATGTCGCTGCGCCGGGTCGATCAGGACCGCGCGCAGGCGCTGCAGAAGCTGGTCGATCTGGTTCACCGGCTGCGCCGCGGCGATCCGGTCGGCGACACGTTCGTCCCCGATCTGCTGCGGCATTCCTACGCCGCCAATCTTCGCCCCGAAGTGTTGCAGCGTACCGTCCTGTCGATCCTCGAATCGCCGACGCTGCGCTCGAAGATCAAGCTGTCGCTGATCGAAAACTTGCATTACTTCCCGCGTCACCTGCTGATCGCCGTCGCGACGCAGGTCAACCGTATGCCGTTCGACAACGATCACGCCTTCCTGAAGCGTGAGCTCCAGCTTGCGCTGCAGCTCAACGATCACATGCGAAAGCACGGCAGCACGGCCCGCATCGCTCGACGTTGAGTCCGCAGATGAGCACCAAGACCAAAGACGACCAGCCCAAATTGATGGATTACGAGCAGGCGAAGAAACTCGCTCGCCACGGAAATCCCGTTGTCCGCCGCGAACTGGCGGCACGCGACGACGTGCGGTCCGAGTTCCTCTACTACCTGTCCGAAGATCCTTCGCCCGAAGTTCGCCGCGCCGTCGCGTTGAATCCGCGCACGCCGGTGCATGTCGGCCCGGTGCTGGCGCGCGATCCCGACCTGACCGTGCGCATCGCGCTGGCGCAGAAGCTGGCGCGGCTGCTGCCCGAACTCGACCCCGAATCCAAGGCGCAGCTGTTCGATCTGTGCGTGCAGTCGCTGGAAACGCTGGCGCGCGACCAGGTGATCAAGGTACGCGCGGCGGTGGCCAGCGCACTGGCTGACGTAGCCTGCACGCCGCCCGGCTTGATTCGAATTTTGGCGCGCGACGTCGAGGAAGAAGTCGCCGCCACCGTGCTCAAGATCTGCGCGCTGGTCAGCGACGCCGATCTGCTCGAGATCATCACGACCGATTCCAAGAGCTGGCAGCTGCTGGCGATCGCCAGCCGCGCCACCGTGCCGGTTGACGTCGCCGAAGCGATCATCGCGACCGGCGACGTGCCGGCCACGTCGAAGCTGCTCGACAATAACGGCGCCGAGATCACTGAATATTCGATCGAGCAGTTGATCGAACGGTCGCGCGACCAGAAGGAATTCCAGAAGGCGCTGGCGCGGCGGCGCAAGCTGGCGCCGGAACTCGCGCTCAAAATGTGCGATTTCGTCGACATCAGCGTGATGCGCCTGCTGCGCAATCGCCTCGATTTCGATCCCGAGACGCTGTCGACGGTGCTGGAAACGATGCGCCGCCGCGTCGACTGGATCGACAGCAATATCGAAGAAGAAAGCCCGGCCGTGCGCGCCCGCGCCATGCTGGCAGGCGGCGATCTCACCGAGAACGCGGTCCTCGACGCGCTGTCATGGAACGACCGCGTCTTCGTGCTCGAAGCTTTGGCGCTCAAGGCGCAGGTGCCGCCCGAGCTGATCGACCGCATCTTCATGGCCGGCTCGGCCAAAGGCGTGGTGGCGCTTTCCTGGCGCGCCGGCCTGTCGATGCGCGCTGCGATGCAGCTGCAGGTAAAAGCGGCGGGCGTGTCGCCGAAAAAGCTCGTCAACGCCCGCGACGGCACCGACTACCCGCTGACGGAAGACGAGATGATGCAACTGCTGGAATTTTTCGGCGTTGGAAGCTGACGGGGAAACTCGAGTAGGAACCATGCGCGCATTTCTGATCGGCTTCGTCTTCGTTCTTGCCTCAAATTTCCCAGCCCACGCCGAGACACCGGTCGGGATGTGGCTGACCGAATCGGGCAGGGCCGCAGTCGAAGTGTCGGACTGCGGCGGTGGTCTGCTGTGCGGCAAGATCGCGTGGCTGAAAGAGGCGATGGACGAGACCGGCAAGCCGCGCCTCGACAAGAACAACCCGGCGGCCGAACTCAAATCCCAGAAGCTCTGCGGCCTGCTGATGGTCGGCAACTTCAAGCCGACCTCGAAGCCGAACGAGTGGGACGGCGGCTTCATCTACAATCCCGAGGACGGCAAGACCTACTCGAGCGAGATGGAACTGAAGAGCCCCGACGTGCTCGGCGTGCGCGGCTATGTCGGCATCCCGCTGTTCGGGAAAAGCCAGACCTGGACCCGGCTGCCCAACGACCATCCGCGCTGCAAGCCCTAGGCACGGAACCCTCCCCCCGAACCCTCTCCCCAGCGCGAGAGGGTGGGACGGTGAGGGTTCTGCTCTGCAGGACCCCGTCTGGATTCTCCTCCATTCCGGGCGTAAGAGCGGCCACCTGACTCGCGGCCGGGCTCGGCCGCTCCCGTTCCTCGAGGAGATTCCATGGCTCGCAACAAGATCGCGCTCGTCGGCGCCGGCCAGATCGGTGGCACGCTGGCGCTGCTCGCCGGCATGAAGGAACTCGGCGACGTCGTGCTCGTCGACGTCGCTGAAGGCGTGCCGCAGGGCAAGGCGCTCGACCTGGTCGAAGCGTCGCCCGTCGAAGGCTTCGACTCGCATCTGACCGGCTCGAACGACTATGCCGCGATCGCGGGCGCCGACGTCGTCATCGTCACCGCCGGCATCCCGCGCAAGCCGGGCATGAGCCGCGACGATCTGATCGGCACCAACACCGGCATCATCAAGACGGTCGGCGAAGCCATCGCCAAGCACGCGCCGAACGCCTTCGTCATCGTCATCACCAACCCGCTCGACGTGATGGTGTGGGTGATGCGCGAAGTGACCAAGTTCCCGGCCCAGCGCGTGGTCGGCATGGCCGGCGTGCTCGACTCGGCGCGGTTCCGCTGGTTCCTCGCCGAGGCGTTCGGCGTCTCGGTCGAAGACGTCAGCGCCTTCGTGCTCGGCGGCCATGGCGACTCGATGGTGCCGCTGACGCGCTACTCGACCGTCGCCGGCATCCCGCTGCCCGACCTGGTGAAGATGGGCTGGGTCACGCAGGAAAAGCTCGACCAGATCGTCCAGCGCACGCGCGACGGCGGTGCCGAAATCGTGAAGCTGCTCAAGACCGGCAGCGCCTTCTACGCGCCGGCGGCGAGCGCCATCGCGATGGCCGAAAGCTATCTCAAGGACAAGAAGCGCGTGCTGCCCTGCGCCGCGCTGCTGACCGGCCAGTACGGCGTCAACGGCGTCTATGTCGGCGTGCCGGTGGTGATCGGCGCCAAGGGCGTCGAGAAGATCATCGAGATCGAACTCAAGGGCGAAGAGAAAGCCATGTTCGACAAGTCGGTCGGCTCCGTGCAGGAGCTGATCGACGTGGTCAAGAAGATGAACGTGCTCTGAGGTTTTCAGAGACGAGGCAGACAGCAGCGGCGCGGGGAACTCTCCGCGCCGTTTTTGCTTTGGGACCTTGTTTGAGAACGGCGCCATGATCCAACCCGACGCGCTCGATCATTTCGTGCTGCTGGTGCGCGACCTCGATCGTGCGGTCGGGTGGTATCGCGACGTGCTCGGCACGCAAGCGATCAACTTCAAGGAAGATCGCTGGGCGCTGCAGTTCGGGTCGCAGAAGATCAACCTGCAAGTGGTCGGACGCAGCGATCCCTTCGCGCTGCATGCGACGCCGGGCAGCGGTGATTTCTGCCTGCTGACGCAGATGCCGATCGGTCAGGTGCAGGCGCATCTGGCCGCGAAGAACGTGGCCGTCGTGCTGGGGCCGGTCGAGCGCACCGGTTCGATGGGCTCGATCCTGTCGGTCTATGTGCGCGATCCCGACGAGAATCTCGTCGAAATCGCCAACCGTCTCTACTGACCGGATCATGCCGGGCGAGATCTGGCCGGCGCTGCCCTACGAGGCGTGGCGCGACACCGCCGAGACGCTGCATCTTTGGACGCAGATCGTGGGCAAGGTGCGGCTCGCTTTCACGCCCTGGCTCAATCATTCCTGGCACGTCACGCTCTACGTCACGGCGCGCGGGCTCACCACCTCGCCGATCGCGCATGGCGCACGCTCGTTCGAACTCGAATTCGACTTCATCGCGCATCGGCTGCTGCTGACGACCAGCGAGGGGACGGTCGACACCGTCCCGTTGCGCCCGATGCCGGTCGGCGCGTTCTACCAGTCCGTCATGCAGCTGCTCGACCGGCGCGGCCTGTCCGTCACCATCGATCCGATCGCGTGCGAGCTGCCCGGCACCATCCGTCTCGACCAGGATCGCAGCCACGATTCATACGATCCGGACTTCGCCAACCGCTTCTGGCGTGTGCTGCTCGCCGCCGATCGCGTGTTCAAGCAGTTCCGCACCGGCTTTGTCGGCAAAGCCAGTCCGGTGCATCTTTTCTGGGGCGGTCTCGACCTCGCCGTGACGCGCTTCTCGGGCCGTCGCGCGCCGCCGCATCCCGGCGGCATCCCGCATCTCGCCGACGCGGTCACACGCGAGGCCTATTCGCACGAAGTCAGCAGCGCCGGATTCTGGCCCGGCAATGCGCGCACGCCGCAGCCGGCTTTTTACGCGTATGCCTATCCCGAGCCGCCCGGATTTCGCGACGCGCCGGTCGAGCCGGCGCAGGCGACGTACGACGCAGTGCTGGGCGAGTTCTTGCTGCCCTATGACGTGGTGCGGCTGAGCGCCGATCCCGAACGGACCCTGCTTTCGTTTCTGCAGCGCACGTACGAGGCCGCCGCCACACACGGCGCATGGGACCGTGCGGCGCTCGAATGCCCGCTCGGCCTGCCGGGCGTTCCGCGTCCGGTCTGAGTCGCCCGCCACCCAGAATCCGGCGTCTCGCCGGGATTCTTCGGCGCGGCTTTCGGCGTGTTCCTGCTGGTGGACGCTGCCTGCCACGCAGGGCTATCCCGCCCTCGACCCGGTTGCGCCGCGCCAATTCGCGGCCTAAGACGACCGGCGCTCTCGACGGCCCGGCCGGCGCCCCGCCAGTGGCCAGGACCTCCCAGGAATCTCCCAGGACTCTCGATGAACATTCACGAGTATCAGGCCAAGGGCCTGTTGAAGGAGTACGGCGTCGCGGTGCCTCGCGGCGGCGTCGCTTACACGCCGCGCGAAGCGACTGAGGTCGCCTCCCAGCTCGGCGGGCCCGTCTGGGTCGTCAAAGCCCAGATCCATGCCGGCGGCCGCGGCAAGGCCGGCGGCGTCAAGGTCGTGAAGAGCCTCGACGAGGTTCACGCCACCACGGAATCGATGCTCGGCAAGGTGCTGATCACGCCCCAGACCGGCCCCGAAGGACGCGAAGTGAAGCGCGTCTATATCGAGGAAGGCTGCGACATCAAACGCGAACTGTATCTGTCGCTGCTGCTCGACCGCGCCACCTCGCGCGTCACCGTGATCGCTTCGACCGAAGGCGGCATGGAGATCGAGGAAGTCGCGCACGCGCATCCCGAGCGCATCCTCAAGGTCGCGATCGACCCGGTCACCGGCCTGATGCCGTACCACGCGCGCGAAGTCGCCTTCGCGCTGAAGCTGGAAGGCAAGCAGGTCAATGCCGCGGTCAAGTTCCTGACCGGCATCTACCGCGCTTTCGTCGATCTCGATGCGAGCCAGGTCGAAATCAACCCGCTGGTCGTCACCGGCGCCGGCGACATCATCGCGCTCGATGCGAAGATGAATTTCGACGACAACGCGCTCTACCGGCACCCGAACGTCGAAGCGCTGCGCGACGAGTCGGAAGAAGATCCGATCGAACTCGAAGCCGGCAAGCACCAGCTCAACTACGTCAAGCTGGACGGCAATATCGGCTGCATGGTCAACGGCGCGGGCCTCGCGATGGCGACCATGGACATCATCAAGCTGTATGGCGGCGATCCTGCCAACTTCCTCGATGTCGGCGGCGGCGCCACGCGTGAGCGGGTCACGACCGCGTTCAAGCTGATCCTGTCGGATCCCAACGTCGAAGGCATTCTGGTGAATATTTTCGGCGGCATCATGCGCTGCGACGTCATCGCCGAAGGCGTCGTCGCGGCGGCCCGCGAAGTGTCGCTGCACGTGCCGCTCGTGGTTCGCCTCGAAGGCACCAATGTCGAGCTGGGCAAGAAGATCCTGAATGAAAGCGGCCTCAAGATCATCGCCGCGAACGATCTGGCCGACGCGGCCGACAAGGTCGTGAAGGCCGTGAAGGAGGCCGCTTAGCCCCCCGCGAAAGCGGGGGTCCAGGCTTCCATCCGACGTACGCTCAACCAAAAATGGATCCCCGCTTCCGCGGGGAATAGGACGACACCATGGCCGTTCTCGTCGACAAGAATACAAAAGTCATCTGCCAGGGTTTCACCGGCGCGCAGGGCACGTTCCACAGCGAGCAGGCGATCGCCTACGGCACGCAGATGGTCGGCGGCGTGACGCCGGGCAAAGGCGGCACCAAGCATCTCGACCTGCCAGTGTTCGACACGGTGCATGACGCGGTCAAGAAGACCGGCGCCACGGCCAGCGTGATCTACGTTCCGGCGGCCTTCGCGGCCGACGCGATCCTCGAAGCGGTCGACGCGGAAATCCCGCTCGTCGTCTGCATCACCGAAGGCATCCCGGTGCTCGACATGGTCGAGGTCAAGCGCGTGCTCGCGGGCTCGAAGTCGCGCCTGATCGGGCCGAACTGCCCGGGCGTCATCACGCCCGACGCGTGCAAGATCGGCATCATGCCGGGCCACATCCACAAGCGCGGCAAGATCGGCATCGTCTCGCGTTCGGGCACGCTGACCTACGAAGCGGTGGCGCAGACCACCGCCGCGGGGCTCGGCCAGACGACCTGCATCGGCATCGGCGGTGATCCGGTCAACGGCACCGATTTCGTCGAGTGTCTCGAGATGTTCTTCGCCGATCCGGAAACCGAAGGCGTGATCATGATCGGCGAAATCGGCGGCGACGCCGAAATCAAAGGCGCCGAATACGTGAAGGCCATGAAGTCAAAGAAGCCGGTGGTCGGCTTCATCGCCGGCCGCACCGCCCCGCCGGGCCGCCGCATGGGTCATGCCGGCGCAGTGATCTCGGGCGGCGCCGACACCGCCGATCACAAGATCGCGGCCATGCGCGAAGCCGGCATCCATGTCAGTGAAAGCCCGGCCTCGCTGGGCCAGACCATGCTGAAGGCGATGAAGGGCTGATCGGTCCTCGAGCGCCGACTGTGAAATGAAATGAGCGCCCGGCCTGGCGACAGGCCGGGCTCTTTCATGTTCGGCACCGGGCGGGCGGCGCGTTTTCGTGTCGTCCAGGCGGAAGCTTGGATCGAGGGGCCGGTAGGCGGTCGCTGAATTCGAGTCAGCCTGACAGGTCGTAGCTGGGTCTCCGCTTTCGCGGGCAACACGGCCTTCAAGTATCGGGCAGGACTTGCTATGTCCTCGACCCCTATCGCAGACCTTCTCGAGAGGGCGCGCGGAGCCGTTGGCCCCGCCGCTTCGGACATGGATTCCACCTCTTCCTTCCTTTCCGGCGTCGACCCGACCTTCGTGGCCGACCTCTATGCCCGCTTCCTGCGCGACCCCAACGCGGTCGAGCCGAGCTGGCGTAACCTCTTCCAGTCGCTCGGCGACGACGAACGTTCGGTCCTCGCCGACCTGAACGGTCCCAGCTGGACGCCGCCCAAGCCCAAAGAACCGGTTGAAGCGCCGCCGAAAGGCGCCAAGCCCAACGGCAAGGCGGCCGACGGCGCGGGCGCCGGCGTCTCGCCCGAAGAGATCAAGATTTCGCTGCGCGCCTGGCTGCTGATCCGCGCCTATCGCGTGCGCGGTCATCTGCTGGCGCAGCTCGATCCGCTCGGACTCGAAAAGCCCAGGATGAATCCGGACCTCGATCCGGCGACCTACGGCTTCACCGACGCCGATCTCGATCGGCCGATTTTCATCGACGACATTCTCAGCCTCGGCACCACGACGCCGACCTTGCGCCAGATCATCGACCGCCTGCGCCGCACCTATTGCGGCCATGTCGGCGTCGAATACATGCACATCCAGGAGCCCGACCAACGGCTCTGGATCCAGCAACGTATCGAGACGATCGACAACGCGACCGAGTTCACGCCCGAGGGCAAGCGCGCCATCCTCGAGCGCCTGACCGCGGCCGAAACGTTCGAGCGTTTCCTCGGCACCAAATATGTCGGCACCAAGCGGTTCGGCATCGACGGCGGCGAAGCCATGGTGCCGCTGATCGAACAGATCATGAAGCGCGGCGGCCAGCTCGGCGTGAAGGAAATCGTCGTCGGCATGGCGCATCGCGGCCGCCTCAACGTGCTGACCAACGTGCTGCTGAAGCCGTTCCACGCGATCTTCAGCGAGTTCCAGGGCAACGCCGCCAAACCCGAAGACGTGCAGGGTTCGGGCGACGTCAAATACCATCTCGGCACCTCGTCCGACCGCGACTTCGACGGCAACACGATCCATCTGTCGCTGAACCCGAACCCGTCGCATCTCGAAGTCGTCAACCCGGTCGTGCTCGGCAAGGCGCGCGCCAAGCAGATGCAGCTTGGCGACACCGAACGCGGCCAGGTGCTGCCGCTGATCCTGCACGGCGACGCCGCGTTCGCGGGCCAGGGCGTGGTCGCCGAATCGATGATGCTGAGCGAGCTGAAAGGCTATCGCGTCGGCGGCTGCATGCATGTCGTGGTGAACAACCAGATCGGCTTCACCACCACGCCCAGCTATTCGCGTTCGGGTCCGTACAGCACCGACGTCGCCAAGATGGTGCAGGCGCCGATCTTCCACGTGAACGGCGACGACCCCGAAGCGGTGGTCCATGTCGCGCGCATCGCGACGGAGTTCCGCCAGCGCTTCAAGAAAGACGTCGTCGTCGACATGTTCTGCTATCGCCGCTTCGGTCACAACGAAGGCGACGAACCGGCCTTCACGCAGCCGATCATGTATCGCGTGATCAAGGACCATCCGTCGACGCGCGAGATCTACGCCAAGCGTCTCGAAGCCGAAGGCCTGCTGCAGCCGGGCGATGCCGACCGGCTGGTCACCGACTTCCAGGCCAAGCTCGAAGCCGAGTTCGAAGCCGCCACCAGCTACAAGCCGAACAAGGCCGACTGGCTCGAAGGCGCATGGAGCGGCCTGGAAACGGCGAAGGACGGCGACCGTCGCGGCGAAACCGCGGTGCCGGCGAAAGAGCTGAAAAAGATCGGCGAGGCGCTGACGCGCATTCCCGAAGGTTTCGCGGTCAATCCCAAGATCGCGCGCCAGCTGCAGGCCAAGGCGAAGATGTTCGAGACCGGCGAAGGGATCGACTGGGCGACGGGCGAAGCGCTCGCCTTGGGTTCGCTGGTGGCCGAAGGCACGCCGGTTCGTCTGTCGGGCCAGGATGCCGGCCGCGGCACGTTCAGCCAGCGTCATGCGGTGCTGCACGACCAGGACAGCGAGCAGCGCTACATCTCGCTGCAGCATGTCGATCCGGCCCAGGCCACGTTCGAAGTGCATGACAGTCCGCTGTCGGAACTGGCGGTGGTCGGTTTCGAATACGGTGTGTCGCTGGCCGAGCCCAAGGCGCTGGTGTGCTGGGAAGCGCAGTTCGGCGATTTCGCCAACATGGCGCAGCCGATTTTCGACCAGTTCGTGTCGAGCGGCGAATCCAAGTGGCTGCGCATGTCGGGTCTCGTGCTGCTGCTGCCGCACGGCTACGAGGGCCAGGGCCCCGAACATTCGTCGGCGCGTCTCGAACGCTTCCTGCAGATGTCGGGCGAAGACAATTGGCAGGTGGTGAACTGCACCACGCCGGCCAACTATTTCCACGTGCTGCGCCGCCAGATCCGCCGCACCTTCCGCAAGCCGCTCGTGGTGATGACGCCGAAATCGCTGCTGCGTCACAAGCTGGCGGTGTCGCCGCTGAAGGATTTCGCCGAGGGGAGTTCTTTCCATCGCGTTCTTGCGGAACGCGATGCGCTGGATGCCAAGAAGGTGCGTCGTGTCGTGCTGTGCTCGGGCAAGGTCTATTACGACCTGCTCGCCGACCGCGAAGCGCGCAAGCTCGACGACGTGGCCCTGGTGCGCGTCGAGCAGCTCTATCCCTATCCGGAAGAGCCGCTGCTGCGCGAACTCAAGAAGTATCCCAACGCCGACGTGGTCTGGTGTCAGGAAGAACCGGAAAACCAGGGCGCCTGGTACTGGATCGACCGCCGTCTCGAAGCGACCTTGGCCAAGCTCGGCGGCAAGGCCAAGCGCCCGGCCTATGCCGGCCGCAGCGAAGCCGCCGCGACCGCGACCGGTCTGCTGAAGAAACACAATCTCGAGCAGGCTGCGCTCATCGAAGCCGCTCTGGTCGGAAAATAAGGATCATCAAAGATGGCCGAGATCAAAGTGCCCACGTTGGGCGAGTCGGTGACCGAAGCGACCGTGTCGCGTTGGCTGAAGAAGGCCGGTGACGCGATCGCGGTCGACGATCCGATCGTCGAACTCGAAACCGACAAGGTCACGCTCGAAGTCAACGCGACCTCGGCCGGCACCCTGACCGAGATCACGGCCAAAGAAGGCGACACGGTCGGCGTCGGCGCGACGCTCGGCATGATCGGTGAAGGCGGTGCGGCTGCGAAGCCGGCCGCTGCTGCGCCCGCAGCCGCGAAAGCCGCGCCGGCCCCGGCGCCCGCGCCGGCTGCTGCTGCACCCGCTGCGCCCGCTGGCGGTGCGCCGCAATCAGGTCCGGCCGCGCGCAAGATCGCGGACGAGAAGGGCGTCGATCTGACGTTGGTGCAGGGCACCGGCAAAGACGGCCGCGTGACCAAGGGCGACGTGCTGGCAGCGCCTGCTTCGGCGCCGGCCGCTGTACCTGCGGCGAAAGCCCCGCCCGCGCCGAGCGGCCCGCGCAGCCAGGCGGCGCGTGAGGAGCGGGTGCGCATGACGCGCCTGCGCCAGCGCATCGCCGAACGTCTGAAAGAAGCGCAGAACAACGCGGCGCTGCTGACGACGTTCAACGAAGTCGACATGAGCGCCATCCTGGCGCTGCGCAACGAATACAAAGAAGCGTTCGAGAAGAAGCACGGCACCAAGCTCGGCTTCATGTCCTTCTTCGTGAAGGCGTCGATCGCCGCGCTCAAGGCGATCCCGGCGGTCAATGCCGAAATCGACGGCACCGACATCGTCTACAAGAATTACTACGACATCGGTGTCGCGGTCTCGACGCCGACCGGACTCGTGGTGCCCGTCGTTCGCGACGCCGACCAGAAGTCGATGGCGCAGATCGAGAAGGAAATCGTCGATCTCGGCACGCGCGCCCGCGACGGCAAGCTCGCGATCGACGAGCTGCAGGGGGGAACGTTCACCATCACCAATGGCGGCGTGTTCGGCTCGCTGTTGTCGACGCCGATCATCAACCCGCCGCAGGCGGCGATCCTCGGCATGCACAAGACGCAGGAGCGCCCGGTCGCGATCGGCGGCAAAGTCGAGATTCGCCCGATGATGTATCTGGCGCTGACCTACGACCACCGCCTCATCGACGGCCGCGAAGCCGTCACCGCCTTGGTCAAGATCAAGGAAGCGATCGAAGCGCCGCAGCGGTTGCTGCTGGAAGTCTGATCGACGTCACGTCGAAACGAGGGCCGCGTCGGAAACGACGCGGCCCTTTTTGTATGTGCGTCAGCAGGAATCGTCATGGCCGGGCTTGTCCCGGCCATCCACGCGATTTGTGAGTCAGAAGTCGCGTGGATGCCAGGGACAAGCCCTGGCATGACGGAACACGGAACACGGAACACGGAACACGGAACACGGAACGCGAGGCGAGCGCCGCCTACTTCTCGTCCTTGAAAATGCCGATCTGCGGCTTGCCGCCGGCCTGTTGCCTGGCGCGGTACATGCCCGACGTGTTGAAGCTCCACACCATCTGGCCGTCACGCGTCAGCGCGACGATGCCGCCGTCGCCGCCCAGCTGCACGACCTGGTGTTGCACCACCTCGTCGGCCGCTTCCTGCAGGCTCATCTTGCGATACTGGACCAAGGTGCAGATCTCGCGCGCCACGCCGAGCCGGATGAAATACTCGCCCGCGCCCGTCGCCGACACCGCGCAGGATTCGTTCGACGCGTAAGTGCCGGCACCGATGATCGGCACGTCGCCGACGCGGCCCCATTTCTTGGCATTGATGCCGCCGGTCGAGGTGCCGGCGGCGATGTTGCCGCGCATGTCGAGCGCGACGACGCCGACCGTGCCGAATTTGTGCGACGTCGCGATGTCGTCCTGCGGCAGCGCCCCTTGCTTGGCCGGTGCGGGCGGTGCGCCGGCGGGACGTGCCGGAATCGGCAGGCCCTGTTTCTTCAGCGCTTCGATCAGCCCCTGCCAGCGGCGCTCGGTGAAGAAATAAGACGGGTCGACCTGTTCCAGCCCGACTTCCCTGGCGAAGGTCTCGGCGCCTTCGCCGATCAGCATGACGTGCGGCGACTTCTCCATCACCGCGCGCGCCAGGCTGATCGGATGCTTGGTGCGCGTGAGGCCGGCGACCGCGCCCGCTTTCAGATTGCTGCCGTCCATGATCGCGGCGTCGAGCTCGTTCTTGCCCGCTTCGGTGAAGACCGCGCCGCGCCCCGCGTTGAACAGCGGATCGTCCTCGAGAATGTTGATCGCGGCCTCGATCGCATCGAGCGCGGGTGCGCCCGCGGCCAGCTTGGTGGTGGCGGCGTCCAGCGCGGCGGCGAGGCTTTTGCGGTAGACCTCCGCCAGCGCCGGATCCAGCTTGGCGCGCTCGATGACGCCGGCGCCGCCATGCAGCACGACCGCCCAGGCGGGGCGGGGCGGGGATGGCTGGGTCGCCGACTCGTTGGCCGCTCCGAGGGCAGGCGTGGCGACGAGCAGGAGCAGGGCGAGAAGCAGGCCTCGAAACATGGCGGCAGGTTCCGTTTTTGCGACCTTGCCTGCATCGCACGGGTGCAATGCGCCGCCAATCCGGGACCGCGCCTTGCCGCGGTGGGGTGGGCAAGGCTATCTCCGCCAGACCGGACAAGAAGTCTCGATCTGATGGAGCGTGTGATGGCGGATACGTCCTACGACGTGGTGGTGATCGGTGCCGGGCCCGGCGGCTATGTCGCCGCCATCCGGGCCGCCCAGCTCGGCTTCAAGACCGCCTGCGTCGAGAAGCGCGAAACGCTCGGCGGCACCTGCCTCAATGTCGGCTGCATTCCGTCCAAGGCGCTGCTCGCGGCGTCGGAACGGTTCGAAGCGGCGCGCGACCATCTCGGCGCCTTCGGCGTCAAGGTCGCCGGCGTCGAGCTCGACCTGCCGACCATGCAGGGCCATCGCACCAAGGTGGTGAAGGCCAACGTCGACGGCGTCGCCTATCTGTTCAAGAAGAACAAGATCGACTGGCTCAAAGGCGCCGCCAGATTCAAGAACGCGACGACGCTGACCGTCGAGGGCGTCGGCGACATCACCGCCAAGCACATCATCATCGCCACCGGCAGCGAAGTCGTGTCGCTGCCCGGGATCGAGATCGACGAGAAGAAAATCGTGTCGTCGACCGGCGGTCTCGAACTGACCTCGGTGCCGAAGAAGCTGGTGGTGATCGGCGGCGGCTATATCGGTCTCGAACTCGGCACCGTGTGGCATCGTCTCGGCGCCGAAGTGACGGTGGTCGAGTTCCTCGACCGCGTCCTGCCCGGCATGGACGGCGAAGTGTCGAAGCAGATGCAGCGCATCCTCAACAAGCAGGGGATGCAGTTCAAACTCTCGACCAAAGTCACCAGCGCCAAATCGTCGAAGAACGGCGTGACGCTGACGGTCGAGCCGGCCGCGGGCGGCAGTGCGGAAACCATCGAAGCCGACATCGTGCTGGTTGCGGTCGGCCGTCGTCCCTATGCCGACAATCTCGGTCTCGAAGCGGCGGGCGTGCAGCTCGACGACAAGAAGCGCATCAAGACCGATCACCAGTTTCGCACCAGTGCCGCGAACATCTATGCGATCGGCGACGTGATCGCGGGCCCGATGCTGGCGCACAAGGCCGAAGACGAAGGCATGGCGGTGGCCGAAATCATCGCGGGCCAGAAGCCGCATATCGACTACGACGCGATTCCGGGCGTGGTCTACACTTTCCCCGAAGTGGCCAGCGTCGGCAAAAGCGAAGAGCAGCTGAAGCAGGCGGGCATCGCCTACAAGACCGGCAAGTTTCCCTTCACCGCCAACGGCCGCGCGCGCGCGATCAACGCGACCGACGGTTTCGTGAAGATCCTCGCCGACGCCACCACCGACCGCGTGCTCGGCGCGCACATCATCGGCGCCGAAGCGGGCACGCTGATTCAAGAGATCGTGCTGGCGATGGAGTTCGGCGGCTCGGCCGAAGACATCGCCCGCACCTGTCACCCGCATCCGACGCTGGAAGAAGCGGTCAAGGAAGCGGCGCTGGCCGTGGATGGTCGGCCGATTCACATTTGATCGTTCGTCGTCATGCCCGCCCCCGCTTTCGCGGGAATAAACTCCGGCCGGGGCCCACAGTTGTTCTTGGACGTATGTTTGATGGAAAGCGCGCTGTCGATGCAGCGCGCTTTTCTTTTGTGTGCCGTCGTCGTCGCAATGGGCCCCGGCCTTCGCCGGGGTGACAATTAGTAGGGTGTGCGCCGCGCTTTCGCCGGCGCCTTCGTCGCGCTCGGCCTCAAGCTGGCCCTGGCCGTTCGGTAAGCGCGCAGCGCCGAATGAAACCCAGTCCGGCCGCCGGCGTTCTGGCGCAGGGCCGCAACGGGTCGGTCGTGCAAACGGGGCGTGTTCTTGTCTCCATTCCGACGAGTTGTCGCAGCGCCGGACGTGGCGGCCGAGGCCGACGCGCCGCCCGCCATCGCCAGCCTGTGGCGACTGACGTTTCTGCTGCTCGCCGTGTTCGCGGCGCTGAACCTGCTGCACGCGGCGCTGACGCCGAACCTGTTCCCGCTGGCGCTGCGGGTCGGCGCGGGCGAAGCGTTGCGCTGGCCCAGCCTGGTTCGTCTTTTCGTCGTCGCGATCGCGTCGCTGGTCTGCGTCTGGACCGTCGCGCGCGCCCGCCCGGTGCCGAGCGCGCTGTCGCGCTGGCAGTCGCTGGCGCGATGGGCGATCGCGCTTTCGCTGCCGGTCTCGGTGCTGATCGCGGGCGTCGTGCTGCGCCGCTTCCCCAACTCGGCCGACGAATATCAGATGCTGTTCCAGGTCGAGACCTTCCGGCAGGGGCTTCTGTGGCAGGCCCCGCCGCCGCTCGACGATCTGTTCCAGTACATGCACATCATCAACCGCGACGGAAAATGGGTCGGACATTTTCCGCCCGGCTGGCCGGCGGCGGTGCTCGCCTGGACCAGCCTCGGCCTGCCGGCGTGGCTTGCCGGCCCGGCCTGCGGCGCCGCGATGCTGGCGCTGCTCTATGTGTTCGCGCGCCGCGTCGCCGATCCGCGGCTGGCCGCGCCCATCGTCGCCTGCGTCGCGATCACGCCGTTCTTCCTGTTCAACGCGGCCTCGTATTTCAACCACGTCTTCGCCGCCGCGACGTTGCTGGCGCTGTGGATCGGGGCGGACCGCTTCATCGCGCGGCCGCAACTCGGCAACGCCGCCGCCACCGGCGCCGCGCTCGGCGGGCTGGCGGTGACGCGCTATTTCTCGACCCTGCTCGCCGCTTTGTCGGTCGCGATCGCGCTGCTGCCGCGCCTGCGGCTGCGTCACGTCGCGTTCGGGCTGGCCGGCGTGCTCGCGGGCCTGTGCTTCGTGGCACCGCTGCTGCTCTACAACCGCGAGATCACCGGCTCGGCCTTCACCACGGTCAGCGGCTGGGCCTGGCCGAAACTCACCTTCGGCCTGTGGGCCACCACCGAGTTCGGCTTTCACAGCACGCCGATTGACGCGATCCGCGCGCTGCTCAAGCAGATTTTCGAACTGGCCGAATGGACCTCGCCGGTCGTGCCGCTCGCCTACGCCGCTGCGCTCGGCGTGCTGCTGCGGCGGCGCATGCTGCGCGCCTTCGACCTGCTGCCGCTGCTGTTCGTGATCGCCTTCCTGTTCTATCCCGATGTCGGCGGCAACCGGTACGGGCCGCGCTATTATTTCGATCCGTTTCCGTTCGCGGTGCTCGCCATCGCGCGCGGCGGCGCCGCGCTCTGGCCCGGCGCGTCGTCGCGGCTGCGCGCGGTGCTGCTCGCCTGCGTCGCGCTGCATGTCACCTTCGCGCTCGCGACCTTGCCCTTCGCGTCGATCTATCTGCGCCGCGTCGTCGACGAGCGGATGGCGATCTACGATCTGGTGGACGAGCAGAAGATCACCAACGCGGTCGTGCTGGTCGCCGCGCCGACCGGACATTTGCGGCCGATGTATGAATGGGACCTGACGCGCAACGGCACCCGGATCGATCCCGGCGCGCCGGTGCTGTACGCGCTGGAACGCGGTGCCGACTCGGCGTCGCGGCTGGCGGCGTTGTACCCGACGCGCAAGATCCTCCGCTGGGACGGCGGCACGCTGCGTTGCGTCGAACGCTGCGGCGCCGAGTCCGGCGGTCAGCCGGCGGTGCAACGACCGCGCTGAGCGTTACAGCGCCGGTTCGAGGTGCGCCGCTTCGCGCTCGGCCGGTGTCGCCGGCGCCGGTTTGGCCCGCAGCCCCAGCACCGCGATCATGAAGAACGACGCGAAGAGCTGAAAGCCGAGCACGATCGCGGTCGAAGCCGGGATGGCGAAGCGCATCACATGGGCCGGCGTCAGCGCACCGAAAGCGCTCGAGCCCCAGATCCGCATCGTGTAGGCGATTCCGGCGATGCCGAGCAGGATCAGCGCGGCGCTGATCTTGAGCCCGGTCTCGAGCGAGATGCGCGACAGAAACCGTTCGAGCTGCGCGTCGTGCCGCAGCAACCCTTCGCGCGCCGTCGCCAGTTTGGCGAACACCCAGAACGAGACCGCCTGCGCGCCGAGCACGATCATGGTGCAGGCATAGAGCAGCGTGTGCACGCCGAGTTCGAGATTGCCGACGCGCCGCGGGCCGGGGATCAGCCACGCGGTCAGCGCCGTGCCCGCCATCACGAGCAACAGGCCGGGATGGAGGAACAGCCAGCGCGGCGCCAACAGCAGCATGAAGCGCAAATGGCGCCAGCCATCGTGCCAGCTGCGCAGATGCGGGGCGCGGTCGCGACCGTCCGGATCGAGCGTGGTCGGGACTTCGGTGATGCGCAGTTGATGGATGGTCGCTTTCACCACCATCTCGCTCGCGAATTCCATGCCGGGCGCGGTGAGGGAAAGGGTGCGGATCGCGTCGCGATCGAAGCCGCGCAGGCCGCAATGAAAGTCACCGCAGGCGCTGCCATAGAAGAGACGCCCGATGCCGGTCAGCACCGGATTGCCGAGATAGCGATGCAGCGGCGGCATGGCGCCCGGACGAATGCCGCCGCGGAAGCGATTGCCCATCACCAGCTGATAACCCTCGCGCAGCTTGGCGACGAATGCATCAAGCTGCCCGAAATCGTAGCTGTCATCTGCATCGCCCATGATCACGTAGCGACCGCGCGCCGTCTCGATGCCGGCCATCAGCGCACTGCCATAGCCGCGTCGCGGTACATGAATCACGCGCGCGCCATGTCGAATGGCGATCGCCTGCGACCCGTCGGTACTGCCGTTATCCGCGATGATGATTTCGGCTGCGATGCCGGTGCGCTCGATAAAAGCCCTGGCCTTGCCGATACATGTAGCCAGCGTGCGGGCCTCGTTCAGGCAAGGCATCAGCACGGTGAGTTCAAAGCCCATGGTCGCATCCCTCTTAGCGCGCCAGGACCGAGAACTTTCGCGATCCTCGTTTGTTCCACACTTCGCGCACGCGCAAACGGAGGAATGGATGCTGCGAGAGCTTCACGGGTCGCTGGTGTTCGGACGCAGGATCCGAATTCTCGCCGGCCAGCTCGCTGAATTGCTGCCGCGAAACGCAAGCGTGCTCGATGTCGGCTGCGGCGACGGCTCGATCGACGCGCTGATCCTGCAGCAGCGGCCCGACCTGGAGATCGTCGGCGTCGACGTGCTGCGCCGGCCGCACACGCACATTCCTGTCGAGCTATTTAACGGTTCGACGCTGCCGTTCGAGGATCGCTCTTTCGACACGGTCATGTTCGTCGACGTGCTGCACCATACCGACGATCCCAGCCGGTTGCTGCGCGAAGCGGCGCGCGTTTCGCGCCATTCGGTGGTGCTCAAGGATCATCTGCGCGACGGCCTGTTGGCGGGTCCCACGCTGCGGTTCATGGATTGGGTCGGCAACGCGCCGCACGGTGTCGTGCTTCCTTACAACTATTGGCCGCTTCAGCGTTGGCGGGCCGCGTTCGAAACGCTGGCGCTCAAAACGGTGGCGTGGCGCGACCGGCTGAATCTGTATCCGTGGCCCGCGTCGATGTTGTTCGATCGCGGTTTACATTTCGCGGCCCGACTGGAGCTGTCGTCCGCCGGCGCTTCGGTGACGACGCGCAATCCGGCCGCGTCGAGCGCGTCCTAGGTCGATCGCGCCTTCGCGACGCGGAACTCGTGGCACGAGCATTGCCGAAGCGAACCCGATGTCTACGCATTCTCCGATGTCGATGAGGCCCATGCTGAACTACGCAGATCTTCGGTCAAATCCGGGCCGCGACGGCACGCCGCTGTGGCGGCGCTGTGCCGATCTTCGCCGGAAGCGTTTGCACCTTCGCAATCGCCTGGATCAGAGGTGCCGATGAGGATGCACGGCGGATCGATCGAACTCAGCCTCGTCGTGCCGTTCTACAACGAGGAGGAGGCAGTAAAACTCTTCTTCGAGCGGATCGTGCCGGTGATGGACTCGCTGCGGCTTCGCTACGAGATCGTGTGCGTCAATGACGGCTCGCGCGACAATACGCTGGCGATGCTGGCGGCGGCGACGGTGCGCCATCCCGGAATCGTGCGCGTGATCGACCTGTCGCGAAATTTCGGCAAGGAGGCCGCGCTGACCGCCGCGATCGACCATGCGGTGGGACGCGCGGTGATCCCGATCGACGCCGATCTGCAGGATCCGCCCGAAGTGATCCCGGAATTGGTGGCGCGCTGGCGCGAGGGCAACGAAGTGGTGCTCGCGATCCGCGCCGATCGCAGCAGCGACACCTGGCTCAAGCGCAAGACCGCGGAGTGGTTCTATCGCTTCATCGACCACATCAGCGACGTCGACATTCCCGCCAATGCCGGCGACTTCCGTTTGATGGATCGCCGCGTCGTCGATGCGATGCAGCTTCTGCCCGAACGGGCGCGCTTCATGAAAGGCATGTTCGCCTGGGTCGGCTACAAGACCACGACCGTGACCTACGCGCGCGCGCCGCGTTCGGCGGGCTCGTCCAAGCTGCGCTTCTGGCGGCTGTGGAACTTCGCGCTCGAAGGCATCGTGTCTTTCTCCAGCCTGCCGCTGCGCATCTGGAGCTATCTCGGCTTCGGCCTGGCGCTGGTGGCGGCGCTCTACACGCTGGTCGTGGTGGTGAAGACCATCGCCTTCGGCGTCGACGTGCCGGGCTATGCCTCGATCATCGTGCTGCTGCTGGTGTCGAGCGCGCTCAACATGATCGGTCTCGGCATCGTCGGCGAGTATGTGGCGCGCATCTTCGTCGAGGTGAAGAGCCGCCCGATCTATCTGGTGCGCGAACGGATCGGACTCGACCGGCCGCGTAGCGAGACGGTGCGCGAAACGGCGATCCGGCTGGCTGCGGAATGACGGTCCAGCAGGCAGCTTCGCTGCCCTTGGTTCGGCGCGATACGATCCGCATCGCGCTGCTGCTGGTTGCGACCATGGTCGCGACGGTGCCGATCTTCAGCGTCGAATCGCTGCCGCTGCACGACTATCCCAGCCATCTCGCGCGTATGTACGTGCTGCTGCAGGACGGCCACAACGAGACGCTGAACCGCTATTACGAGGTTCACTGGGCGCTGATGCCCAACCTCGCGATGGACCTGATCGTGCCGCCGCTGGCGCGGCTGCTGGGCTCGGTCGAACTCGCCGGACGCTTGTTCGTCGCCGCTACGATGGTGCTGCTGGCGACCGGCGCGATGTTCCTGCACGCCGCGGTCCATCGCCGGGTCTCGACGTGGCCGCTGCTCGCGGTGGTGCTGCTCTATAACGGCATTCTCTGGTTCGGCTTTCTGAACTTCCTGTTCGCGCTGGGCCTGTTCCTGTGGAGCCTCGGCATCTTCGTGCGCACGCAGGACTGGCCCGTCGCCGCGCGCGCTGCGCTCTACGCGGCGCTGTGCCTGGTGCTGTTCGTGGCGCATCTGTTCGGCTTCTGCCTGTTCCTGATCGCCGTGGCGGGCTGGTCGTTCGGGCGCATGTGGGTGCGCGAGCTGAATTTCACCGGCGTGGTGCGCGAAGGGATGACCGTGCTGCCCGGGGCGCTGCTGTGCCTGGCGCTGTTCCTGTTCGCGACGCCGACCTCGAGCGTCGCGTCCGAGACGAGCTGGGGCGATCTGCTGCGGCCCTGGCACTACATCGTCAAGCTGCAGAGCGTGTTGTTCATGGTCAACTTCAACGACCCCATGACCAATGCGGCCTTGTTGCTGGTCGCCTCGCTCGTGCTGCTGGGTTTCATCGCCGACTGGATCCGCTTCGATCTTCGCCTGCTGCCGGTGCTGGCCCTGTTCTCGCTCTGCTTCGCCTTCATGCCGATGATGGTGTCGTCGAGCTGGTTCGCCTATCACCGTATGCCGATCGTGCTCGGCTTCGTTGCGGTGGCGTCGATCGACTGGACCGGCCGCGCGCCGCGGCGCGCGCTGACCGCGATCGTCTTCCTCTTCGTCGCCGTGCGCGCCGAAAGCGTGGCGGCGCAATGGCGCGGCATCGACGCCGATTTCGCACCGATCCGCGCCGAGCTGCGCACGCTGCCGAAAGGCATCCGCGTCACCGCCGCACTGGCGGCGCCGCGGAAAATCGAGGTGCCGGCGCTGTTGCACATGCCGTCCTATGCCGTGCTCGACGCCGACGGTTTCTATCCCGGCGTGTTCTCGTTCCCGGGCCAGCAGCCGCTCAACTTCACGCCGGACTATGCCGATCTCGGCGGCCATATCGGATCGCGCAGCATCATGCACCGCTTCCCGCTCGACCACGACGCGCTGGGACCGAGAAACCTGGATCCGATGGCGCCGGCGCTGCTGCAGCGGTTCGACGTGCTGCTGACCTATCTGGATGAATATCTCGCGCCGCTGCCGCCGGGCCTCGTGCTGCTGCGCGAGTCGGGGCCGTGGAAGCTGTACCGGCTGCGATAGCGGAAGAGGTTGCCGCAGCGGACGCAGACAACGCAGAGTCTTCGTCAGAGATCGAAGATTTACCGCAGAGAACACAGAGAACACAGAGGGACCGCGACGACCGGCGACCAGACTCGGTTTTGATCGACGCGCGCAAAGCGCGCGTCAGAAGATCAACTGAGCACGACGCGTATCACGCCACCCGACGGGATACCTCTGTGTTCTCTGTGTTCTCTGCGGTGAGATCTCATACAACCCCACGCGCGCGCGGCTGCGGCAGGGTTTTCAACAGCCCGCTAGCGAAGCTCAGGCAGGCCTGGTCGCGAACAGCACCGCGGCGCGCCATTGCAGGACGACTTCGTCGGCGTCGTTCAGCACTTCGATCAGCTGGCTGGTGATGCCGAGGCCGGGACGGCTCGCCGATTTGCGCGCCTCTTCGATGGTCAGCCGCACGCGCAGCCGGTCGCCCGGGTGCACCGGTTTCTTCCAGCCCAGTTCGGACAGGCCGGGCGAGCCCATCGCGGCCGCATCGGCGAAGACATGGTCGACGACCTGGCGCATCGCCTGCGATGCGGTGTGCCAGCCGCTGGCGATCAGCCCGCCATAGATCGTGTCGCGCGCCGCGTCGGCATCGACATGGAAACGCTGCGGGTCGTAGGCGCGCGCGAAGTCGACGATCTGCTCTTCGGTGAAGGAGAACGCACCGCAATCGAGCACGCTGCCGGCGGGGAAGTCTTCGAAGTATTTGGTCATGAGGCTTTCGCGCGCGGATGCGCCGCTTGATAGACCGCGAGCAGCTGCTCGGTCTCGACCGCGGTATAGCGCTGCGTCGTCGACAGCGAGGCGTGGCCGAGCAATTCCTGGATGGCGCGCAGATCGCCGCCGGCCGCGAGCAGGTGCGTCGCGAAGGAATGGCGCAGCGCGTGCGGCGTCGCGCTGTCGGGCAGGTTCAATTGCCGCCGCAGCTCGCGCAGGCGGCGCTGCGCCACGCCGGCATCGAGCCGTTTGCCTTTGGCGCCGACGAACAGCGGTGAATCGGGCGCGCCGCTGTAGGGCAGCGCATCGACATAGGCGGCGAGCGCCGCCGCCACCGCCGGCAGCACCGGCACGCGCCGCTCCTTGCGGCCTTTGCCGAGCACGGTCAGCGCCTCGCCCAGCGGCACCACGCGACGTGCGAGCGACAGCGCCTCGTCGATGCGCAGGCCGCAGCCATAGAGCAGCGTGAACAAGGCGGCGTCGCGCTTGCCCAGCCAGTCTTCGGTCGGGTGATCGTCGGCATTGGCGAGCAAGGCTTCGGCGTCGAGCTGGGTCAGCGGCTTCGGAATCGACTTGGGCAGTTTCGGTGCGCGCAGCGTGCCCAACGCTGCGTTGTGCAGCGTCCCGTTCTTGTCGAGAAAGCGGAACAGGCCTTTGACCGACGACAGCGCGCGGGCGCGGCTGGTGGCGGCCGCACCGTCGCGCGCCAGCGCCGAACTCCAGGCGCGAAACTCGGCCAGCGTGGCGTTGCCGAGATCGGCCAGCGCGATGTTCCGCCCGTGATGCGCGCTGAGAAAGCGCAGAAACCGGTCGACGTCGCCGGTGTAGGACTCGGTCGTGTGTTCCGACAGGCGCCGCTCACTCGCCATCCAGCGCCGCCATGCGTCGCGCGCGGCTTCGAGGTCGGCGGCGATGGGGAGGGTGAGGGACGTCATCGCGATCGTCCTACTTCGTCATCCCCGCGGAAGCGGGGATCCAGGTGGCTCAGCTTGGAAATCTTCGTCTTCCCTTACGGCCACTCCTGGGTCCCTGCTTCCGCAGGGACGACGATCAACTCACTGTTGCGGCGGCAGATCCAGCTCGGCGCGCAGTCGTAGTTCGACGGTGCGTGCGAGGAATCCGACCAGCTCGGTGCCCTGGCCGGGATGGAACATCTCGGGATTGCGGCTGCCGAAGGCGAGCAGCCCGACCGGCGCCAGGCGCGAGATTTCGAGCTTGAGCAACGCTTCGCTCTTCACCAGCCCGACCGCTTCGCCGAACAACGCCGGATCGGCGTCGACATGGTCGCGCAGCAGCACCTTGCGGCCCTCGAGCCAGCGATCGACCGTGCCCGGCGGCACGATGCGCACGCCCGAACCATGCACGTGCGGAATGTTGTCGCCGTTGGATTCGATCACCAAGGTCGCGACGTCGAGATCGAGCACGAGCGCGAGATCGGTGGTGATGCCCTGCAGCAAGGTGGCGAGGTCGCGCGCTTCGAGCAGCGCCAGCACCGCCGCATGCACGCGCGTCTGGTTGAGCAGATTGTCGCGCGCGGTGAGGATCAGGTCGTGACGCTCGCGCGTCATGCCGTCGATGTCGCGCTGCAGCCGCTCGACCATGTAATGCTGGAAATCGACCACGCCGTTGCCGCGATGGCGCTTGGGCGCTTCGAGATGGCGCAGCAGCTCGGCGTGCTTGCTGAAGAAATCGGGATGGGCACGGAGAAACGCAGCGACCACGTCGGCGCTGAGATCGAGATCGGCCGGACGCAGCGCGCCGGCTTCTTCGGTCTTTCTCATTCCGCAGCTGCTTTGCTTGCGTCGGGAAGAATCGACTGGCCGGTCTTGGCCCAATCGGCGACGAACTGCGCCAGGCCCTTGTCGGTCAGCGGGTGCTGATAGAGCTGGCGCAGCACCGAGGGCGGCATGGTCGCGACATGCGCGCCCATCTTCGCCGCTTCGACGATGTGGATCGGATTGCGGATCGACGCCACCAGCACTTCGGTATCCAGGTTGGGATACTGGGCGTAGATGGTGCAGATGTCGGCGATGAGCTCCATGCCGTTCTGGCCCACATCGTCGAGACGGCCGACGAAGGGCGAGATGAAGGCGGCGCCGGCCTTGGCCGCGAGCAGCGCCTGCGCGGCCGAGAAACACAGCGTGACATTGACCATCGTGCCCTGGTCGGCGAGCGTCTTGCAGACTTTGAGTCCGGCCGGCGTCAGCGGCACTTTGACCGCCACGTTCGGCGCCAAAGTCGCCAGGTACGTGCCCTCGGCCAGCATCGAGTCGAAGTCGGTCGAGGCGACTTCGGCCGAAACCGGGCCGGGCACGATCTCGCAGATCTCGCGCACCAGCTGGACGAAATCGCGTCCGCTTTTGGCGACCAGCGACGGATTGGTGGTCACGCCGTCCAGCAGGCCGGTTGCAGCCAGGTCCTTGATCTCGGACAGGTCGGCGGTGTCGATGAAGAACTTCATGGTGGCGCACCTTACGACATGAGCGGCCCAATCTCTACCAGCACCTCCACGCCGCACGTTTCCGGGGCCGCTGCCGGGCGCGTTCCCGTGCTGCTGCCATATCCGTTCGGGGAGCCGTTCGATTACAGCGTCCCTGCCGGGCTGGCGCTGGCGGTGGGCGATTATGTCCGCGTGCCGCTCGGCCCCCGCGAGACGGTCGGCGTGGTCTGGGACGCGCCGCAATCCCGTGATTCGCGAATCGAATCAAAGCGACTGAAAGCCGTCGCGGGTCGATTCGACGCGCCGCCGATGCCGGCTGCGACACGGCGCTTCATCGAATGGGTCGCAGCCTATGTCGTGGCGCCGACCGGCGCGGTGCTGCGCATGGCGCTGTCGAGCACCGGCGGGCTCGAACCGCCGCGCGCATCGGTCGCGTTCCGGCTGGGCAGCGTGCCGCCGAGCCTCAAGCGCAGCCACGCGCGCGAACGCGTGCTCGCCATCGCCGCCGACGGGCTGGCGCGGTCGGCCAGCGAATTCGCCGATCTCGCCGGGTGCGGCCTCGCGGTGGTGCGCGGCCTCGCCGATGCGGGTGCGCTGGTCGCGGTATCGGTGCCGCCGCGCATGCCCGCCGCCGACATTGACGGCGCCTATCCCGGTCCCGCCCTCGCCGAGGACCAGCAGGTCGCCGCCGACGCGCTGGTGGCGCAGGTCGGTTCCGGTTTCTCGGTCACCTTGCTCGACGGCGTCACCGGCTCGGGCAAGACCGAAGTCTATTTCGAGCTGGTTGCGGCGGCGCTTCGCGCCGGCAAGCAGGCACTGGTGCTGCTGCCCGAAATCGCGCTGTCGGCGCAGTTCCTGCAGCGTTTCGAACGCCGCTTCGGCACGCGGCCGGCGCTGTGGCATTCCGACGTTTCTTCGACGCAACGAAGACTGGTGTGGCGCGGCGTGGCCGAAGGCACCACCAAAGTCGTGGTCGGTGCGCGCTCGGCGCTGTTCCTGCCGTTCCCCGAACTCGGCGCCATCATCGTCGACGAAGAACATGAATCGGCGTTCAAACAAGAGGACGGCGTCATCTATCACGCGCGCGACATGGCGATCGTGCGCGCCTCGATCGAGCAGGTGCCGATCGCGCTGGTGTCGGCGACGCCGTCGCTGGAATCGATCGTCAATGTCGAGATCGGCCGCTTCACCAAACTCGATCTTCCGTCGCGCCATGCCGGCGCGTCGAAACCCGCGATCGAGCTGGTCGATCTGCGCAAGGAGCCGCCGCCGCGCAATCGCTTCCTGTCGAAGACGGTGATCGACGCGATCAGCGAAACGCTGGCGCGCGGCGAGCAGGCGATGCTGTTCCTCAACCGGCGCGGCTATGCGCCGTTGACGCTGTGCCGCGCCTGCGGCCACCGGCTGCGCTGTCCCAACTGCACCGCCTGGCTGGTCGAGCATCGCTTTCACCGCACGCTGCTGTGCCACCATTGCGGTCACGCCGAACGCCAGCCCGAGACGTGCGAGAATTGCGGCACCGCCGACAGTTTCGCCGCGGTCGGTCCCGGCATCGAACGCATCGCCGAAGAAGCGGGCGCGCTGTGGCCCGAGGCGCGCACCATCCTGCTCGCCAGCGATACGGTCGGCGCCGGCATGGGCGCGGGGCCGGCGGCGCTCGACGAAGCGATCCGCAAAGTGCAGGCGCACGAGATCGATCTCGTCATCGGCACGCAGATCGTCGCCAAGGGCCATCACTTTCCGATGCTGACGCTGGTCGGCGTGGTCGACGCCGATCTCGGTCTCGCGGGCGGCGATCTGCGCGCCTCGGAACGGACCTACCAGCTGCTGCATCAGGTGGCGGGCCGCGCCGGTCGCGCCGAGCGGCCGGGGCGCGTGCTGGTGCAGACCTGGATGCCGGAGCATCGCGTGATGCAGGCGCTGGTGTCGGACCGCCGCGACGCCTTCCTGCGCGTCGAAGCCGAAGAACGGCAGGTCGCGCGCATGCCGCCTTATTCGCGGCTGGCGGCGCTGATCGTGTCGGGCGCCGACCAGGCGCAGGTCGACCAGATCGCGCGCGACCTGGCCAAGGCTGCGCCGCGCAGCGACACGGTGCAGGTGCTGGGCCCGGCGCCGGCCCCGCTGGCGCTGCTGCGCGGCCGCCATCGCCGCCGCCTGCTGCTCAAGGCGCGCAAGGACGTCCCGGTCCAGCCGCTGCTGCGGGCCTGGGTCGACGCGGTCGAAATCCCCAGCAGCATCCGGGTGCAGATCGACGTCGACCCGTACAGTTTTCTTTGAACGGAAGCGGCCGGTGCCGCCGTCGCTGCCTCGACGCTAGGCGCGCTGCGCATGCAAACGGCAGAATGAAGCAGATTTCATGGGGCGGCGCTTCGGGCGCCATGGTTCCATGGGACTTGCCATGGGACTCTGCAGCGGGGCGGCCGCCTGGACCGCAACTTGCAGAGGCCGCGGCGCCCGAAGGACCTGCAAGCGAGGTTGTCCCGTGAAAACAAGAAAGATCGTCCTGTTGCCCGCCCTCCTGACGCTCTGCGCGTTGCAGGGGCCGGCCCGTGCGGCGGAGCCGTTCCGCATCGAAGAAGCGACCATTCCCGCGCTGCAAAAGGCGCTGCGCGCCAAGCAGATCACCTGCCACGCGCTGGTGCAGGCCTATCTCGATCGCATCGCGGCCTATGACAAGCAGGGGCCGGCGCTCAACGCGGTCCTGACGCCGAACCCGAAAGCGCTGGCCGAAGCCGATGCGCGCGACGCCGCGCTCGCTGCCGGCAAGAAGACCGGTCCGCTCCATTGCGTGCCGATCGTGCTCAAGGACAATTACAACACCGGCGATCTGCCCACGACGGGCGGATCGAAATCGCTCGAAGGCGCGCAGCCGACCCAGGATGCTTTCGCCGCCGCGCGGCTGCGCGGCGCCGGTGCGGTGCTGCTGGCCAAGACCAACATGCATGAATTCGCGCTCGGCGGGACCTCGGTGAGTTCGCTCGGCGGGCAGGTGCGCAACCCGTACGACCTGACGCGCACGCCGGGCGGTTCGAGCGGTGGTACCGGCGCCTCGCTGGCGGCCAATTTCGCCATGGGCGGCATGGGCTCGGACACGGTGAATTCGATCCGCTCGCCGGCCTCGGCGAACGCGATCGTCGGCATTCGCCCGACCAAAGACCTGGTCAGCCTCGCCGGCGTGATGCCGGTCTCGAGCACGCAGGATGCGATCGGCCCCTTGGCCCGCAACGTCACCGATGTCGCGACTCTGCTGCAGGTGCTGGCGGTGCCCGACCCCGCGACGCCGAGCAGCGCCGGCCATGCGCATCCCAACTACGCGACGTCGCTCAAAGCCGGCGCGCTCAAGGGCAAGCGGATCGGCGTGCTGCGCGTGATGTTCGGCAGCAAGCCCGAACACCAGGAGGTGAACCGCGTCATGGAGACGGCGCTGGCGGCGATGAAGAAAGCGGGCGCGACGCTGGTCGATCTCGACGCGCCTGCGCTCGACGCCGACAAGCTGATCGCCGACAACGACGTGCAGAAATACGAGTTCAAGCAGCTGATGGACCAGTATCTGGCCACCATCCCCAACGCGCCGACCAAGACGGTGGCCGACATCGTCGCGAGCGGCAAATACGACCATCCGACCTTGGAGAAATTCCTCACCAGCGCGGTCAGCTACAAGGACGGCATGTCCGAGCCCGACTACAAGCTGCGGCTGGTGCGCAACGGCGAGACGCGCGCGGCGCTGGCCAAGCTGATGGACGACAATCGTCTCGATGCGGTGGTCTATCCGCTGCAGAAGCGTCTGGTGGTGCCGATCGGCGAAACCAGCCAGGTCGACCGCACCGGCATTCTCGCCTCGGTCACCGGCTATCCGGCGGTCGACGTGCCCGCCGGTTATTCAACGCCGACGGCCGATGCGCCGATCGGCGTGCCGGTCGGCATGGATATTCTCGGCCGCCCGTGGAGCGAGGCGCAGCTCCTGTCGATCGCCTATTCGTTCGAGCAGGCGACCAAATATCGAAAGCCGCCGGTGAGCACGCCGCCGTTGAAGTGACGGTGGTGTCGTAACCAGTTCGACGAAACGGGGCGCTGCGGCGCCCCGTTTTGCTGTCGGCTCGATTGTCTCTTTCCCTCTGCTTGTCACCTTCCCTCTATTTGTCACCCCGGCCTTCGCCGGGGTGACAATTTTGGGGGACGAATCTTTTTCAGATTTTCACCACCCCCTGTCGATCCGCCCGACCCCCGTTCGACGTGTCCATAGAGGCGGGGCTGTCCCGGCCCTGAACACGAAACCGGAAGGACCCGAGAAATGCGTTGTCTGATGATCGTCAAAGGTACCGCCGATAGCGAAGCCGGCCGCATGCCGTCGCTGGAGCTCGTCCAGGCGATGGGTGCGTTCAATCAAGAGATGCAGAAGGCGGGCGTGATGATCGACGGCACCGGCCTGAAGCCCAGCTCGAAAGCCGCGCGCGTGCAGTTCGATGCCAAGGGCACGCCGACGGTGATCGACGGTCCCTTTGCCGAGACCAAGGAACTGATCTCGGGCTTCTGGGTGATCGAGGTGAAGTCGCTCGACGAAGCGATTTCGTGGGCCAAGCGCATTCCGCAGCTGAACGGCCAGGGCCCCGCCAACATCGAAATCCGCCCCTATTTCGAAGCCGAAGACTTCGCCTATCTGGGCGAAGCGGCCAGCGCCTGACGCCGGAGCACACAACCATGCGTTTCATGATGATCGTCAAAGCCAGCCCCGACTCCGAGGCCGGTGCCAAAGCGACGCCCGAGCTGGTCGACGCGATGGGCAAGTTCAACGAGCAGATGGTAAAGGCCGGAATCCTGCTCGACGGGATGGGCCTGAAACCCAGCGCCGAGGGCGCGCGGATCGTGTTCGACGGGCGTGCAAAGCCGACCGTGATCGACGGCCCTTTCGCCGAGACCAAAGAGCTGGTCGCCGGCTTCTGGCTGATCCAGGTCGCGTCGAAAGAGGAAGCGATCGAATGGGCCAAACGCTGCCCGTCGCCGCACGGTCTGGACCTGCCGGGCGAAATCGAGATCCGTCGCGTGTACCTGCCGGAAGATCTCCACGAGATCCTGCCCGACGGCCTCAGCGCCGAACAACGGCAGCGCCTGGACATGGGGAAGACGCAGGCGTAGCGCGCGCACCTCGGCGCGTTGCACCGCCGTCGCGCGGTACACCGCGCCGACCCCTCCGCCCGCGGGCCTGTCCCGGCCATCCACGCGACTGGCAACCAGCGTGGATGCCCGGGACGAGCCCGGGCATGACGAAAGGAACGTGGTGCTTGCGCTGATCCGCGCGCATGTGCAGATCGGGTGCCGTGTCTTCACCCGACTCCGTTCAAGCAACGATCCACGCCGTCTGGCGCATCGAATCGGCAAAGCTGATCGCCGGCCTGACGCGCATGGTGCGTGACGTCGGCCTGGCCGAGGAGCTGGCGCAAGACGCGCTGGTCGCCGCGCTCGAACGCTGGCCCGTGGCGGGCGTGCCCGACAGGCCGGCGGCGTGGCTGATGGCGACGGCCAAGCATCGCGCCATCGACGCGCTGCGGCGCAGACAGCTGCTCGACCGCAAACACGCCGAACTCGAACGCGAGCTGGCGGAACAAGAACAACAGATCCCCGATTACGCAACCGCGCTCGACGACGATGTCGGCGACGATCTGCTGCGGCTCGTTTTCATCGCCTGTCACCCGAGCCTGTCGACCGAAGCGCAGATCGCGCTGACGCTACGATTGCTCGGCGGTCTCAGCACGCAGGAAATCGCGCGCGCCTTTCTGGTGCAGGAATCGACCATCCAGCAGCGCATCGTGCGCGCCAAACGCACCTTGTCGGACGAAGGCGCCGAATTCGAACTGCCGCGCGGCAACGATCGCGCCCAGCGCCTGTCGTCGGTGCTGACGGTTCTCTATCTCATTTTCAACGAAGGCTATTCCGCCACCGCGGGCGAAGATCTGATGCGCCCCGCGCTGTGCGAAGAGGCACAACGCCTCGGCCGCATCCTGGCCGAACTGACGCCGGACGAAGCGGAAGTGCACGGGCTCGTGGCGCTGATGGAAATCCAGGCGTCGCGCATGCGTGCGCGCGTCGGCTCGATGGGCGAGCCGGTGCTGCTGCTCGACCAGGATCGTTCGCGCTGGGACCCGTTGCTGATCCGCCGTGGCCTGGCGGCGCTGGACCGCGCCGAGCAGCTTGGCGGGGCGAACGGGCCATATGCGCTGCAGGCCGCGCTGGCGGCGTGCCACGCGCGTGCGCGCACGGCTGACGAGACGGACTGGAAACGGATCGCGTCGCTCTACGACACGCTGGCCGAACGGATGAAATCACCGGTGGTCGAACTGAACCGCGCCGTAGCGCATGCGATGGCGTTCGGGCCGGCGGCGGGATTGGCGTTGGCAGATGCGCTGATGGAAGAGCCGAGTCTGCGCGCCTACCACCTGCTGCCGAGCGCGCGGGCGGATTTTCTGGCGAAGCTGGGGCGGACGGAGGAGGCGCGGGCGGAGTTCGAGCGCGCGGCGTCGATGACGAAGAATGCGCGGGAGCGGGAGTTGCTGCTGGCGCGGGCGGCGGCACCTTGAAAGTGCCGCGACTCGAAATGCAGCGCTGCTAAGATTCGCCCGGACGATCGAAATCTTCGATTTGCGCACTGAGTTGCAGGACAAACGTTTCCTTCTCAGCTTTTGCTAACGCTAATTGCGCAGGATCAGATTTAACGACCAAATCATTCAATCTCATCTCAAGTGCGCGTAGTTTGAGTTCTTTGTCGAAGTATGTTGGCC
>JAQGIE010000171.1 GCA_028291365.1 Rhodospirillales bacterium | reverse complement strand
TGCGGAATGCGTCGGCCAAGGCGCGGGCATGCTGCACGATGTCGTCGGCAGGATGCACGGTCGGCAAGCTGACAATCCCTTTTTGCAGGTCGATGAGAACGAGCGCGGTTTTGGGGTCGAGCGTGGTAACGGCCACAATGCTGTCCTTTCGGCAATGACGGCGATCCCCAGTGTGGCATTGGCCGTTCTGCATCGGGATATTCAATCGACGAGGTCGCCATCCTTCGGTCTGTATCGCAACGTTTCAGGCAGGCTGCGTTTGTACGCGCGCATTGTATCCGGGCGCGAAGCGTTGCCGCTCGAAACGGCAAACCGGACGCTCGGCGTGAAACAGATCGCTCAGGCGACGCGTACAATCGGTTCGAACGGAAATGACATTGTGGCAGTGACGGTTCGGCCGTTCCTCCTATTCCAGGGGCAGGCCGCTTCGGCGATCGAATCCTATGCCGCCATGTTCCCGGACCTCGGGATCACACGGACTGCGCTACCCGTGTCGTGGCAGCTCAACCTGCCGTAAGGCGGAACGCCAGCTCGTCCTCGAGTTCGACCGGTTCGACCAGCGACGGATCGTCGTTGCGCACCGAGTTGGCGCGGGTCGAAACCGGATATCGCACGAAGCCGGCGAGTGGATTGGCGCGCACGAGTTTCGCTGCGTCCGCTTTCGTGCCGGTGAGCCACGTCTCCCAGTCGGCTTCGTCGACCACCAGCGACATGCGTTCGTGCACCTCGGCGACGAGCTTGCTCGGCGGCGTGGTGAGCAGCGTGTAGGTGAGCTTGGTCTCGGCAGGTCCTTGCCACATCGACCAGGCGCCGCCGAACGCGAACACGCCCCAATCTTCGCGGCGAAAGAAGAAGGGCTGCGGCTTGCCGTTGATGCGCGCGAATTCGTAGAAGCCGTTGGTCGGCACCAGGCAGCGGCGCGTTTCGAACGCCGTGCTCGACTTGAACCGTTCGCCTTGCACGTTGATCAGCGGGCGGCGGCCTTTCAGCTCGGTGACTTTGTCGTCGCGGTAATCCCAGATCGCCGCTTCCAGTCGCCGGTCGCCTTGTTCGTCGATGCGCACGATCGGGCCGGGATCGGTCGGGCACAGATTCCAGCGCGGGCGAAGATTGGGGATCGGCCCTTTGTGCACGTCGAACAGCTCCAGCAGCTTGGCGGGGTCGGTGATGATCACTTCACTACGGCACATCGCTGGTCTCCGTGGGGCGGATCCCGGTGGTCAGGCGGCTCATGCGTCCATCGTAGAAACCCAGCAGGGTGGGGGATCGGCGCCCGCATTTTTTGCAGACGACACGCGTCGCGGCGGTGTCGAAGTCGGCGGCCGGATCGACCCGCGCGATCAGGCGCCGGATGTTGACCGTCGCGATGTGACCGCAGGCGCAGCTGGCATCCAGCCGGTCGCCAGGGCGAAGGTCCAGCACCCGGGCCAGCGGGCGTGCACGGCGGTGGCGTTCGGGCATCGGCGGGTTCGCAGTGCGGGTCGCATCGGGCAGGGCACCGCCGGCGGTTCTGGGGCGATGCGGCGAGGCGATCCGCCCTTGACTTCCGGCTGGATGTTCACTTTACGTTCTCGCTCTTCCGGAGTCGAGTCAGGGCGTGAGGATGAGCGACCGGCCGGGCTTGCGTGACCTGGACCTGTACGGCGTCGACGACGAGACGGTGCTGCTCGTCGCGATGACCTACCGCGCGCTGTGCGGCCGTACGAACCCGCAGGAAATTACGTATGGCCGCGCGGTCGAAACGTTTCGCCGGCTGCGTCCCGAGCTCGCGCACGACGCGCAAGCGCTCACGCCAAAAATCATCGTCGCGATACGATCTACGCCTCGGGCTTCTCGCTGAAGGCGGCGGTATAGAGAGTGAGTGTTGTAGCGGCGTGGTTTAATCGGCAGGTTCCACCAAGAGCGGCGCGAGTGGTGCATGAGCCTGGCGGATCAAATCTTATCTACGTACCCAGGCACGCCTACGGCTTTGCTAACCCGTGCCCTTGAGCTGGTGTGCGAGCTACCAAGCCTTCGCGGCTGGGCGCCGGAGAATGTGAACTTTTTTCAGCACGATCGTGCAATTCGTGTGGGTGTTCAGCTTGCTTTACTCGGCGGTGCGCAAGAGTGGATGGAGGATGCGGACAAGCTGGCCCAAGCAGTTCGATTTGAGACACACGTGGACTGGCGATCTTTTGCGGAACTGGCAACGGCGGCGTTCCTGACCAGGATTGGAGCTCACTGCACGCGCGTGCAGGCGACCCCATGGAGAAAAACGCCGGACATCGTGGCCACCTTCGGAGAGGGCCATTGCGACATAGAAGTCGTTCGCGCGGACGCTCGCCCTACGCATATAGCCATGCAGCATCTTCGCGATGATCTGGCTGCTGCCATCGGGCTACTTCCTGGATCATTCGGCGTCGCAATTCATTGCATAGACACGCCGACGGAGAGCGAGACTGAGGAAATTATAAGCTCGGTTGTCAATCTGGAGCCGGGACAATGCTTGGGAGTGCCGATGCGTTGGGAGGTTCGCGCGCTCTCGCTTGACGACGCGAATCCAGATCTTCCGGCTTGGTGGCCGAACGACT
>JAQGIE010000153.1 GCA_028291365.1 Rhodospirillales bacterium | reverse complement strand
GGCGGCCTGTTCGAAGCCGCGTTCGGTATGACGCTGGGCGAGCTGGTCGACGACATTGGCGGCGGCACCGCCAGCGGCCGGCCGGTGCGTGCGGTGCAGGTCGGTGGTCCGCTGGGCGCCTATTTCCCGCGCGCGCTGTTCGACACGCCATTCGACTACGAAGCTTTCGCCGCGCGCGACGGGTTGATCGGGCATGGCGGCGTGGTGGTGTTCGACGACACGGTCGACATGGCCAACCAGGCGCGCTTCGCGATGGAATTCTGCGCCATCGAATCCTGCGGCAAGTGCACGCCCTGCCGCATCGGCTCGACCCGCGGCAGCGAGACGATCGACCGGATCCGTCGCGGCGAGCGCGTCGAAGCCAACCTCGCCCTGATCGAAGATCTGTGCGCGACGATGAAATTCGGCTCGCTCTGCGCGCTGGGCGGCTTCACGCCCTATCCGGTGATGAGCGCGATCCGTCATTTTCCCGAAGATTTCGCTGCGCGCCAGCTCGACGCAGCCGAGTAGGAACGACCATGTCGCTCGTCCAGGAAACCGACTACGGCACGCAAGCGGCGAAGAGCGATGCGGTGGTGACGCTCACCATCGACGGCTTTCCGGTCACCGTCGCCGAAGGCACCTCGGTGATGCGCGCGGCGATGGAGGCCGGCGTCAAAGTGCCGAAGCTCTGCGCCACCGATTCGCTCGAGCCGTTCGGTTCCTGTCGCCTCTGCCTGGTCGAGATCGAGGGCCGCGCCGGCACGCCGGCCTCCTGCACCACGCCCGTCGCCGAAGGCATGTCGGTGTCGACGCAGACCGAGCGGCTCAAGAAGCTGCGCCGCGGCGTGATGGAGCTCTACATCTCCGACCATCCGCTCGACTGCCTGACCTGCGCCGCCAACGGCGATTGCGAGCTGCAGGACATGGCGGGCGAGGTCGGGCTGCGCGACGTGCGCTACGGCTTCGCGGGCGACAATCATCTCGGCGCGGCCAAGGACGAGTCGAACCCGTATTTCACGTTCGACCCGTCGAAATGCATCGTGTGTTCGCGCTGCGTGCGCGCCTGCGAGGAAGTGCAGGGCACCTTCGCGCTCACCATCGACGGGCGCGGCTTCGAGTCCAAAGTCGCGGCCGGCATGAATGAGAGCTTCCTCGGCTCCGAATGCGTGTCGTGCGGCGCCTGCGTGCAGGCCTGCCCGACCGCGACGCTGATCGAAAAGTCGGTGATCGAAATCGGCCAGCCCGAACATTCGGTCGTCACCACCTGCGCCTATTGCGGCGTCGGCTGCAGCTTCAAGGCCGAGATGCGCGGCACCGAGCTGGTGCGCATGGTCCCGTACAAGGACGGCAAGGCCAATCGCGGCCATTCCTGCGTCAAGGGCCGTTTCGCCTGGGGCTACGCCACGCACCGCGAACGCATCACCCGGCCGATGATGCGCGAACGCATCACCGATCCGTGGCGCGAAGTGTCGTGGGACGAAGCGCTGGCGCGCGTCGCCGCGGAATTCCGCCGCATCCAGGCCCAGTATGGGCGGGGTGCCATCGGCGGCATCACCTCGTCGCGTTGCACCAACGAAGAAACCTATCTGGTGCAGAAGCTGGTTCGCGCCGGTTTCGGCAACAACAATGTCGATACCTGCGCGCGCGTCTGCCACTCGCCGACCGGCTACGGGCTGCGCACGGCGTTCGGCACCTCGGCCGGCACGCAGGATTTCGATTCGGTCGAGCAGACCGACGTCGCCATCGTGATCGGCGCCAACCCCACCGACGGCCATCCGGTTTTCGCATCGCGCCTGAAGAAGCGGCTGCGCCAGGGCGCCAAGCTGATCGTCATCGATCCGCGCCGCATCGACCTGGTGCGCACGCCGCATGTCGAAGCGCAGGTTCATCTGCCGCTGCTGCCCGGCACCAACGTCGCGGTGCTGACCGCGATGGCGCATGTCATCGTCACCGAAGGTCTGGTCGACGAGGACTTCGTGCGCGCGCGCTGCGACCTCGACGCCTATGCCGACTGGGCGGCATTCGTCGCCGAACCGCGCAACAGCCCCGAAGCGGTCGAGGCGATCGCGGGCGTGCAGGCATCGCTGATCCGCGACGCGGCGCGGCTCTACGCCACCGGCGGCAACGGCGCCATCTATTACGGGCTCGGCGTCACCGAACACAGCCAGGGCACCACCACGGTGATGGCGATCGCCAACCTGGCGATGGCGACGGGCAATATCGGACGTCCCGGCGTCGGGGTGAATCCGTTGCGCGGCCAGAACAACGTGCAGGGCTCGTGCGACATGGGCTCGTTCCCGCACGAATTCTCCGGCTACCGCCATGTCAGCGACGACGCGACGCGCGCGGTGTTCGAGAGACTGTGGGGCGTGGAACTCGATCACGAGCCCGGCCTGCGCATTCCCAACATGCTCGACGCTGCGGTCGAGGGCACGTTCAAGGGTCTGTATGTGCAGGGCGAAGACATCGCCCAGTCCGATCCCGACACGCGCCACGTCACGGCCGGCCTGTCGGCGATGGAATGCGTCGTGGTGCAGGATCTGTTCCTGAACGAGACCGCGAATTTCGCGCATGTCTTCCTGCCCGGCTCGACCTTCCTCGAGAAGGACGGGACCTTCACCAATGCCGAGCGCCGCATCAACCGCGTGCGCAAAGTGATGCCGTCGCGTTCGGGCATGGCGGACTGGGAAATCACGCTGGCGCTCGCCGCCGCGCTCGACGTGAAGATGCACTACGACCATCCGTCCGAGATCATGGACGAGATCGCGCGCACCACGCCGAGCTTTGCCGGCGTGTCCTATGCGCGGCTCGACGAGCTCGGCTCGGTCCAGTGGCCGTGCAACGAGAACGCGCCGACCGGCATGCCGGTGATGCATATCGGCGGCTTCGCCAACGGCGCCGGTCGTTTTGTCGTCACCGAATATGTCGCCTCCGATGAGCGAACGGGGCCGCGTTTTCCGTTGCTGCTCACCACCGGCCGCGCGCTCAGCCAGTACAATGTCGGGGCGCAGACGCGGCGCACCGAAAATTCGGTCTGGCACCAGGAGGACCGGCTGGAGATCCATCCGCACGACGCCGAGCAGCGCGGCGTTCGCGATGGCGCCTGGGTCAAGCTGGCGAGCCGGGCCGGCGAAACGACGTTGCGCGCGCGCATCACCGACCGCGTCGCGCCCGGCGTCGTCTACACGACGTTTCATCATCCCGACACGCAGGCCAACGTGGTGACGACCGACTTCTCGGACTGGGCCACCAACTGCCCCGAATACAAAGTGACGGCGGTGCAGGTGCTGCCGTCGAACGGTCCGAGCTTGTGGCAGGAATCGTATCGGGCCATGGCCGAGAACAGCCGCCGCATCGAACTCGACGCCGCCGAATGAGCGCTTCCGATTCCGCGGCGGTTCGCTCGGGGCCCGACAAGCTGGTCTATATGGCCAACCAGATCGGCAAGTTCTTTGCCCATCAGGGCGAAGAGAAAGCTGCTGCCGGCATCGCCGACCACATCAAGAAATACTGGGACCCGCGCATGCGCGCGAGGATCGTTGCGCATTTGGCCGACGGCGGTGCCGGCTTGGACAAGGCGGCGCGCCGCGCGGTGGAGAGCTTGCGCTAAGCGCTTTCGCGTCTCGTTATTCGAGACCCCAACCCGTCGTCCCTGCGAAAGCAGGGACCCAGGTGTTAGGGCCTGGAAATGCAGCAATTCCCGCGCGGATGGTCCTGGATCCCTGCGTTCGCAGGGATGACGAGAAATGAGGAATCAAGATTCATCGCGCGCTGCGTGCAGCGCCACCGATTTCACCAGCGCCCACACGTCGCGTCCGGGTGACAGAGTCAGCTCGGCGACGGCGGCGCGGCTGACGCGCGCGGTCAGCGCGCTGTCGCCGACGCGCAGGCTCACGAAATATTCATGCGCGCCGTGCGGTGTGATCGCGGTCACGATCGCCGGCAGTACGTTGCGGATCGAGAGGCCGGCCGGTGCGCTGGTCGCGATCGCCACGTCGCGCGCGCGCACGCGGACCCGGATGCGCGTACCGGGCGCGCCGGACCAGGCGGGCACGGTCAGTGCGCCGCCGTCGAACCGCAGCCGCGTCTGTCCCAGCGCTGCATCATGCGCTTCGATGGTGCAGGCGAGCACGACGCCGGCATCGCGCCGGTCGCTCAGCACGGCCAGATCGGTGCGCGCCGAGAGTTGGTGCAACGGTCCGGTTGCAAGCACGCGCCCGTGATGCAGCAGCACCAGCGTGTCGGCGAGCCGGTCGACCTCGTCGAGCGCGTGCGTGACATAGATGATGGGCACGCGCGCGGCGTCGCGCACCCGCTCGAGAAACGGCAGGATCTCCTGCTTGCGCGGCGCGTCGAGCGCGGCCAGCGGCTCGTCCATCAGCAACAGGCGCGGCCGCGCCAGCAAGGCGCGCCCCAGCGCCACGCGCTGGCGCTCGCCGCCGGACAAGGTGGCGGGGCGGCGGTCGAGCAGATGCGCCACGCCCAGCATGTCGATGACCGCGTCAAACTCGAGCCCGCGGTCGGGATCGTTGCCGCGCGAACGGCGCTCGCCATAACGAAGATTGTTGCGCACCGACATGTGCGGGAACAGGCGCGCATCCTGGAATACGACCGCGGTGCGCCGTGACTCGGCCGCGACGTCGACGCCGCGCGCGCGATCGAACAGCAGCTCTTCCTCGAGCGCGATGCGGCCGCCTTGCGCGCCGAGCAGGCCGGCGATGCAGGCGAGGATGGTGCTCTTGCCCGATCCCGACGGACCGAACAGCACGGTGACGCCTGGCGTCGGCGCCTCGAACGACGCGTCGAGTTCGAAGTCGGCGAAACGATGCTGCAGCGAAACCGAGAAACTCACGCAGTTCTTCCGATCCAGCGCTGCACGCGCCGCGACAGGCGATCGGCGAGCAGCAGCGCGGTGATCGCCAGCACGAAGGAGATCAGCGACAGCTTGGCGGCGGTTGCTTCGGCGCCCGGCGTCTGCGTCGCGCTGTAGATCGCGAGCGGCAAGGTCTGGGTTTCGCCTTCGACGTTCGACGCGAAGGTGATCACCGCGCCGAACTCGCCGAGGCCGGCGGCAAAGGCGGTGACGGCGCCGGCGAGAATGCCCGGCGTCATCAACGGCAAGGTGATGGTGAAGAAGCGGTCGAGCGGCCGCGCGCCCAAGGTGCGTGCGGCGGCTTCCAGGCCGGTATCGACATTCTCCAGCGACAGGCGGACCGCACGCACGAGCAGCGGCAAGGACATCACCACCGTCGCCAGCACGACGGCGTTGGTGGTGAAGACCAGGCGGACGCCGAACCAATCCTGCAACAACGAACCAAGCGGGCCGCGCACACCGAACAGCAGCAGCAGCAGCCAGCCGATCACCACCGGCGGCAGGACCATCGGCAGATGCACGAAGGCGTCGAGCCAGCTGCGTCCGAGGAAACGGCCGCGCGCCAGCAGCCAGGCGAGCAGCACCGCGAGCGGCAGCGAGAACAGCAGGCTGCGCGTCGCGACGACGAAGCTCAGACGTACCGCCTGCCATTCCTGCGGCGTCAGGGTGAGCCAGGAAGAACTGTCCATTCAGCGCGTCGCGAATCCGAAGCTTTGATACACCGCCTTCGCCTCGTCACCGGTGAGGAAGGCGAGCAGGGCTTTCGCTTTGGCGTCGTTCTCGGCGCGCTTGAGCAGCGCGAACGGGTAGGTGATCGGCGCGTGGCTCTCGGCGGGAAAGGTGGCGACGAGCTTGACCTGCTTCGACGCGGCGGCATCGGTGGCATAGACGATGCCGAGCGGCGCCTCGCCGCGTTCGACCAGCAACAGCGCGGCGCGCACATTCGCCCCGATGGCAATGCGCGACGACACTGCGTCCCAGGCCTGCATCCAGCCGAGCGCGTCGCGCGCATATTTGCCCACCGGCACGCTGGCCGGATCGGCGATCGCGATGCGGCCGTCGGGGCCCAGCAGCTTGGCGATGTCGGTGCCCTTGGCGAGCGTCACCGGACCCAGCTTCGAATTGGCGGGCGCGATCAGCACCAATTGATTGCCCAGCGCCGAAACGCGCGTCGAATCCACGATCAGGCCGCGCTGCTGCAGATAGTCCATCCAGGGCTCGTCGGCCGAGGCGAAGATGTCGGCCGGCGCGCCTTGCTCGATCTGGCGCGCCAGCGCCGACGAGGCGGCAAAGGACAGTTTGATCGGCTGCTCGCCGCGCGCGGTCCATGCCTGGTTCAGCACGCGCAGCGCGTCGGTCAGGCTGGCGGCGCCGAACACGGTCTGCTGTGCAGATGCCGCCCCGGAAAAGGCCAGGAAGAGAAGAAGGAGCGCTAGGAGCCGCACGGCCACCCCACCGTTATCTACACTCGAAGATAACGGTGGGGTGGGGTCCAGGCTAGGCGCTGCGTTCGGCCGAGGTGATGGTGTAGGCGACCGTGTCGGGCAGCAGGCAATCGCGCCGTTCGCCGCCGATTTCGACCTCGGGATACATCAGGAATCCGTTCGGCTCGGCCTTTGACCCCGGCAACCGGACGTCGTGCGCGGTGTTGTAGGCGAGCCAGTTGCCTTCCCAGGCACCGAACAGGGTCTTGCGCGCGGCGACGACTTTCTCGTCGCCTGCGGGCAGGCCGCCCGGCTGCTCCTCGAGCATCACCTTGCGCACGTCGGCCGGATCCATCGCCACCCAGCCGAAGCCGTCGAGCCAGATTTCGGCGCGGCAATGCTGCGCCTTGGTGACGCTGGCGCTGCTGGTGCCGAGGCTTTTATAGCCGAAGCGCGACGGTGCGACGCGGATGCCGTAGACGTCGCGCGCCGGTACCCCGGCGGCGCGCACCAGGGCCACGAACAGCCCGTTCAGATCGGCGCATTTGCCGCCGAAATTGTCGCTCCGCAGCATTTCCATGATGTCGCCGCTGCCACAGCCGCGGACATTGCCGTCGCGATACGCGTTCTCGACCACCCAGTCATAGACGGCGCGAACCTTGGCCAGGTCGCTGCGCGCTCCGTTGATGATGTTGTGAGACACCGCCCGCACCACGCCGTCGGTCGGCAGCAGCCTGGTCGCCGCGAGATAGCGCGCGCGTTCGGCGTCGGGCAGCCTCACGCCGCTGGGCGGTTGGGTCAGATCGACGAAGCGATCGCGCGCCGCAAAGCTGCTGGTGACGCTGAAGCTCGGCGCCGCAACATTCTCGGCCCAGGTCACGTGCAAAAAATCGGCGCCGTAGTGCGGATCGCGCACCGGCTCGACCAGCGTGGCATTGCCGTCCCACTCGTTGCGCTCAAAGCGCTGCCAGGCAAAGCCGGCCTGCTGCGGCAAGGGGATCCAGGCCTGACACGGCCCCGTGCCGGGATTGCGGATCTCGATCGCCGTCGTGACGGCGAAGCTGCGCCACGCGTCCGGCCGCGGTTCGAAGCGGACCGCGGCAAGCGCTCGCGGCGCAACGACCAACGAGGATGCGGCAAAGGCGGCGCCCGCCGCGAGCAGGTCACGACGACAAATCATGGGTTTTCCCCGGTAACGATGTGCAAATGCGCGGCGCACGACTTCAGCGCGAACCTGTCGTTCGCTCGATCGATGGATGCGCCCCGACACGCGGGAGCGATCAGTGTCGCCACGAACAGGACTGTCCATCGCGGCGCAGCGAAAGGTCAAGCGGCGCGAGCGTATTTTGTGCTGTGTTGGCCATGCACCGCGTTCATTGCGACATGCCGAACTTTCATTGTGCACTGCACGCGCGGTTGGTTGTTTACAGCGGTTCCATGCAACCTTAGCGTTGCAAGTCTCGATACATTTTTTCGGTCCCGGCGTTGGACCAAAGGGGGTCGCGTGAATATGCAGATCTCACGGCGCGGCTTTCTGAAAGCCGCCAGCGTGGGTGTTGCGGTCACCACGACAGTCGGAGCCTTCGGCTTCGGCGAGGCGGAAGCTGCGGTCGTCGCACATGTGCGCCCGTTCAAGCTCGCCAACACGATGGAGACACGAAACACCTGTCCCTACTGCTCGGTAGCCTGCGGCGTCATCATGTACGCCAAGGGCGACCTCAAGAAGGGCGAGCAGGCGACCATCACCCACATCGAAGGTGATGCCGATCATCCGACCAACCGCGGCACGCTCTGCCCGAAGGGCGCGGCGCTGAAGGATTTCGTGCTGGCGGAAACGCGGCTGAAATACCCGATGCTGCGCAAGCCGGGTTCCGACAAGTTCGAGCGCATCTCCTGGGATACCGCGCTCGACCGGATCGCGCGGCTGCTGAAGGACGATCGCGACCGGAACTTCGTCACCACCAACAAAGACGGTGTGCCGGTCAATCGGTGGACCAGCGTCGGCTTCCTGGCCGCGTCGGCAACCACCAACGAAACCGCCTTCTTGACCTACAAGGTCGTTCGTAGCGCTGGAATTCTCGCCTTCGATAATCAAGCGAGAGTTTGACACGGCCCGACGGTGTCCAGTTTGGGCCCGACGTTTGGCCGTGGTGCGATGACGAATGCTTGGACGGACATTAAGAACACGGATCTTGTCGTCGTCATGGGCGGCAATGCCGCCGAGGCGCATCCGTGCGGATTCAAGTGGGTTACCGAAGCGAAGGCGAATCGCGGCGCGAAGCTGATCGTCATCGATCCGCGCTATACGCGGACGGCTTCGGTGTCGGATCTCTATGCGCCGATCCGGCAGGGAACCGACATCGCGTTCCTCAACGCGCTGATCAATTACTGCATCAAGAACGACAAGATTCAGTGGGACTACGTCAAGGCGTTCACCAACGTCTCGTACCTGGTCAAAGACGGCTTCGCCTATAAAGACGGGCTGTTCACCGGCTACGACGAGATCAAGCGCGACTACGACCGCTCGACCTGGGACTACCAGATCGGGCCTGACGGGTTCGTCGTCGCGGACGAGACGCTGCAGCATCCGCGCTGCGTCTGGAACCTGCTGAAAGAGCACGTCGCGCAGTACACGCCCGAGCTGGTCGAGCGGATCTGCGGCACGCCCAAGGACAAGTTCCTCAAGATCGCGCAATGGATCGCCGAGTGTTCGTCGAAGACCAAGACGATGACCTCGATGTACGCGCTCGGCTGGACGCAGCATTCCAAGGGCTCGCAGAACATCCGTGCGATGGCGATGCTCCAGCTGCTGCTGGGCAATATCGGCGTGCGCGGCGGCGGCATGAACGCGTTGCGCGGTCACTCCAACATCCAGGGGCTGACCGATGTCGGGCTGATGTCGCATCTGCTGCCCGGCTATCTGAACATGCCGGTCGAACGCGAGAAGGATCTCGCGACCTACATGTCGACGCGCGGCTTCAAGCCGTTGCGGCCGTCGCAGACGAGCTACTGGCAGAACTACAAGAAGTTCTTCGTCAGCTTCCAGAAGTCGATGTGGGGACCGGCCGCGACGGCCGAGAACGACTTCGCCTATCACTTCCTGCCCAAACTCGACGTGCCCGCGTACGACATGCTGCGCGCATTCGAGCTGATGCATGACGGCAAGATGAACGGTTATTTCTGCCAGGGCTTCAATCCGCTGCTGGCAGCGCCCAACCGCACGAAGATCACCGAGTCACTGTCCAAGCTGAAATGGCTGGTGACGATGGACCCGCTCGACACCGAGACGTCGCGCTTCTGGGAAAATCACGGCGAGTACAACGACGTCAACACGGCCTCGATCCAGACCGAGGTCATCCAGTTGCCGACCACGTGCTTTGCCGAGGAAGAGGGTTCGCTGACCAATTCGGGTCGTTGGCTGCAATGGCATTGGCCGGGCGGTTCGCCGCCGGGCGAAGCCCAGCACGACAACTGGATCATGGCCCAGATCCATCTGCGTCTGCGCAAACTGTACGAGACCGAAGGCGGCGCCTTCCCCGACCCGATCGTCAACCTGGTCTGGAACTACAAGGACAAGAACGAGCCGACTGCGGAAGAGATCGCCAAGGAGATCAGCGGCTACGCCATCACGCCGGTGAAGGACCCGGCCGATCCGACCAAGACGCTGGTCGAAGCGGGCAAGCAGCTCGCGGGCTTCGGACAATTGGCGGATGACGGTTCGACCGCGTGCGGCTGCTGGGTCTATTCCGGCTGCTTCACCGAGGCGGGCAACAACATGGCCCGGCGCGACAACCGGGATCCCGACGATGCCGGTCTCTATCTCAACTGGACGTGGGCATGGCCGGCCAACCGGCGGATTCTGTACAACCGTGCCTCTGCCGACATGCAGGGCAAGGCATGGGATCCGTCGCGCAAGCTGATCGAATGGGACGGCACCAAATGGGCCGGCTACGACGTGCCCGACATCGCTCCGAACGCAGCGCCGGGCACGGTCGGTCCGTTCATCATGAACGCGGAAGGAACCGCACGCATCTTCGCGCGCGGCATGTTGCGCGAAGGCCCGTTCCCGGTTCACTACGAACCGTTCGAAGCGCCGATCGACAACGTCATCGCACCGAAGATACGGGGCAATCCGGTCGCACGCGTGTTCAAGGACGACGCCGAGCAGTTCGGCACCTCGGCCGAGTTCCCGTACGCCGCGACCTCGTACCGCCTGACCGAGCATTTCCATTACTGGACCAAGCACAACCGCGTGAACGCGGCGCTGCAGCCGGAATTCTTCGTCGAGATCTCGGAAGAGCTCGCGGCGGAGAAGGGCATCAAAGGCGGCGGCTGGGTCCGGGTGTGGTCGAAACGCGGTTCGGTCAAAGCGCGCGCGCTGGTGACCAAGCGCATCCGGCCGATGGTGTGCGACGGCAAGACAGTGCACGTCGTCGGCATACCGTTGCATTGGGGCTTCACGGGTGCAGCGAGAAAGGGCTTCGGTCCGAACTCGCTGACGCCGTTCGTCGGCGACGCCAATAGCGACACGCCGGAGTTCAAGGCGTTCCTCGTCAATGTCGAGCCGACCGACGGGCCGGCGGTGTCGTAGGAGGACGAGCCATGATCATCACCCCACACACCGCGAGCAGCAACCCGCCGACCCAAGGTCCGGCTGCCGTCGGCGACCTGCATGAAAGCGATCT
>JAQGIE010000144.1 GCA_028291365.1 Rhodospirillales bacterium | reverse complement strand
AGCGGGTCGGAATATAGGCGGCGTAGCTGACGCGCGGATCGGCTTGCAGCGCGGCGATCGCGGTGTTCTTGAGCTCGTAGCGGCCGAACTTGCGCATCACCTATTCCCCGCGAAAGCGGGGATCCATCGGGCCGGAGCTTCAATGTTTGTCGGTATGGCGTCTCTCCAATGGATCTCCGCTTTCGCGGGGAATTATGCCGCCACCGCGATGCGATGGCCGGGCGCGATCTCGATCAAATCGACCGGCGCCAGCCCGTCTTCGATGAAGCTGCGTCCGCAGGGCGCCGCCACCCGTTCGAGGTCGCGCGCCTCGACATGCCAGCCGCCGCCCGGGGCCGGACGAATGTCGGGCACCGCCGACAGCAGCGCGCGCGTGTAGGGATGGCGCGGATCGTCGAAGATCTGGTCGCGCGTGCCTTCTTCGACGACGCGTCCCTGATAGAGCACGACGACGCGGTCGCTGACCTGCTCGACCACGCCGAGATGGTGCGAGATGAACAGATAGGAAAAGCCGTGTTTGACCTGCAGGTCGCGGAACAGCGCCAGGATCTGCGCCTGCACCGTCACGTCGAGCGCCGACACGGGCTCGTCGGCGATCACCAGCTCGGGCCGCATCACCACCGCGCGCGCGATGGCGACGCGCTGCCGCTGGCCGCCCGACAGCTCGTGCGGGAAGCGGTCGTAATGGGCTTCGGTCAGGCCGACATCGACCAAGGTCTGGCGCACCAGCGCGGCGCGGCGGCTCGCAGGGACGTCGGTGTGGCGAAGACCTTCGCCGACGATACGCCCGATGCGCCAGCGCGGATCGAGCGACGAGAACGGATCCTGGAACACCATCTGCACGCGTGACCGCAGTGCGCGTCCGCCCTGCTCGACCGGCACGCCGTCAAACAGCACGCGGCCCGCAGCCGCCTTGGTGAGGCCGGCGATGGTGCGGCCGAGCGTGGTCTTGCCCGAACCGGATTCACCGACCACCGCGACCGTCTCGCCTTTGGCGATCGAGAGGTCGACGCCCGCGAGCGCGCGCTTGACGATCGGCGCCTGCCAGAAGAAGCGGCGCTTGGCGAAATGGACTTCGAGATTTTCGACGCGCAGCAGCTCGTCGCCGATCGCGGTCGTGCGCGGCCCGCCCTCGCCGCGCTTGGGCAGCGAGTCGAGCAGATTGCGCGTGTAGGGATCGGACGGGTTGAGCAGAATCTGCTCGACCGACCCGTCATTCAGCACTTCGCCGTAGCGCATCACGGTGACTTCGTCGCAATAGCTGGCGACGACGCCGAGATCGTGGGTGATCAGCAGGATCGCGGTGCCGAGATTGCGGCATACCGATGAAGCGAGGTCGAGCACCTGCTTCTGCACCAGCACGTCGAGCGCGGTGGTCGGCTCGTCGGCGAGCAGCAGCGCCGGGCGCGGCAGCAGCACCGAGGCCAGCATGATGCGCTGTCGCATGCCGCCGGAGAATTCGTGCGGGTAGCGCGACAGGCAGCCTTCCGGATCGGGCATGCGGAACGCGGCCAGCATCTCGATCGAGCGTTTGCGGATCTCCGCCTCGCTGAGATCGCTGTGCAGCGCCAGCGATTCCGCCAGCTGCTTGCCGATCGGCAGGGCCGGGTTGAGCGAAGTCAGCGGCTCCTGGAACACCATGCCGATGCGGGCGCCGCGCAATCGGCGCAGTTTCTCGTTGTCGAGGCCGAGCAGCTCCTGCCCGTCAAACTTGATCGAGCCGGCGTCGATGCGGCCGCCCGGCGGCAACAGGCCGAGGATGGCGCGCGCGATCATCGTCTTGCCCGAACCGGACTCGCCGACCAGCCCGTGCACTTCGCCCGGCGCAATCGAGAGACTGGCTTGCTTGACCACTTCGTTGCGGCCGCCGTCGGGCGCCGGGAACGAGACGGTCAGCCCGTCAATGGTGAGGAGTTTGCTCATAGCTGGTTCATTCGCGGATCGAACCAGTCGCGCAGCGCGTCGCCGAACAGGTTGATGCCGAGCAGGATCGTGGTGATGGCAAGGCCGGGAAAGATGCAAAGCCACGGCGCCGCTTCCATATGCGAGCGGCCTTCGGCGAGCATGCCGCCCCAGGTCGGGGTCGGCGGCGCGACGCCGGCGCCGAGAAAGGACAAAGCGCTTTCGGCCAGAATGGCGCTGCCGAACATCGAGGTCGCCAGCACCGTCAGCGGCGAAATGCAGTTCGGGATGACATGCACCAGCACGGTGTAGAGCGGGCCGTTGCCAATCACTTTCGACGCTTCGACATATTCGCGTTCGCGGATCGACAGGACTTGCCCGCGCACGACGCGAACCACGTTCGGAATATAGGCGAGACCGAGTGCGAGGATGACGCCCGACGGATCCGGCTCGAGGATCGCCATGATGCCGAGCGCGAGCAGGATGCCCGGGAAGGCCATCAGCGCGTCGGTCACCAGCATCGTCAGATGATCGAACCAGCCGCCGACGAACCCCGCCAGCGCGCCCAGCATGGTGCCGATCGACACCGCCATCAGCACGGTGCCGAAACTGACCATCACCGAAACGCCGGCGGCGACCAGCATGCGCGAGAACACGTCGCGCCCGAACTCGTCGGTGCCGAGCAGATAGCGCAGCTGCGGCGCTTTCAGCCGTTCCGACATGGAAGCGATCACCGGATCGTGCGGCGTCCAGATCTGCCCCACCGCCGCCGCCACCAGCACGATCAGGATCAGAATGATCCCGACCAGCGCGTTGGGGCGGCGAAGGATGCGCCCGAGCTTGCTCATCGGCGCACGCCTCATAGCCGGACTCGGGGATCGAACAGCGGGTAGAGCAGATCCACCAGCAGATTCACCAGCACGCGGATCAAGGCGACGAGCAGCAAGCATCCTTGGATCACCGGATAATCGCGCGACGAGATCGCATCGACGAGGAAGCGACCGAGGCCGGGCAAGGTGAAGACGGTTTCGATGACGGCGACGCCGCCCAGCATGTGACCGAGCAGCAGCCCGATCACGGTCAGGGTCGGCGCGAAGGCGTTGGGAAAGGCGTGCTTCCACAACACGCGGCTTTCAGGGGCACCCTTGGCGCGCGCGTGGGTGATGTAGTCGAGCCGCAGCACTTCGATCGTGCTCGACCGCGTCATGCGGGCGACCGTGCCCATTTCGACCAGCACCAGCGCCGCGACGGGCAGGATCAGATAGCGCACGCCGTTGATGAAATCGTCGCCGATCGAGACGTACCCGACCACCGGCAGCCAATGGAGATTCACGCCGAACACCAGCATGAGCAGAATGCCGACCCAGAAGCTCGGCACCGAAAGGCAGACGATGACGCCGGTGACGATGGCGAAGTCGACGCGGCTGTTCTGGCGCCAGGCGGCGTAGATGCCGGCCGGCAGCGCGAAGAGCAGCGCCACCACGATCGAGGCGAGCACCACGCCCGCCGTGACGCGAAGCCGCGTCAGCATCGCCGGCAGGATGTCTTCGCCGGTTGAAATCGAATGACCGAAATCGCCCTGCAGAAGATTGCCGAGCCAGACGAAGAACTGCACCGGCAACGGCTTGTCGAGGCCGAGGCTGTGGCGCACCTGCTCGATCATGTCGGGATCGGCGGAGTCGCCGATCATGATCGACGCCGGATCGCCCGGAACCAGACGGATCAGGCTGAACACGATCAGCGCCACGAGAAACAAAGTCGGGATCGTCGCCAGCAGCCGCAACGAAGCGTACCGAAGCATCAGCGTTCATCCCCGCGAAAGCGGGGATCCAAATGGACCCAGATCGTCATTGCCCGCTCCCTGTTTTGGATCCCCGCTTGCGCGGGCAACTCAATCATTCCTTCGTCACGCCCCAGAGGATCGGCATGTTCATGCCCCAGGGCCGGTAGCCTTTGATGTTGGGCGCCAGGCCGGTGACCGTGTTGCCGTTATACAGCCCGATGATCGGCACATCGTTCATCATCAATTTGTGCAGCTCGTCGAACAGGCGCTGCCGCTCTTTCGGATCGGTGGTCAGGCCGGCCTGCTGGGTCAGCTTTTCGGCCTCGTCATTCTCCCACTGCACCGTCTTGCGCGCCGCTTTCTTGCCGATGATGCCGTCATAGGTGAGATACGGATCGGGACGCGCCGAGTAGGCGAAGGCGGACAGCTGGAACTTGCCGTTCTGGTAGTTCGAAAGCTGCGTCGCCCAGTCGAGCACCTGCAGCTGCGCGTTGATCCCGGCCGCATGCAGCATCGACTGGATCACCACCGCATTGTCGAACATGTTGGCATAGCGGCGGTTGGTCTGGATCTTGATCAGCTCGCCCTTGTAGCCGATCTCGGCCAGCAGCGCCTTGGTCTTGGCGGGATCGTAGTCCAGCCAGCCATCGTGCAACGGGGTGTGGTACCTGGTGTGCGCGGGCACCGCCGAGCCGTTCGGCTTCGACCGTCCGTGCGTCGCGGTCGCGGCGATCTGCGTGCGGTCGATCGCATGCGCGATGGCGCGGCGCATGCGCACGTCTTTCAGCAACGGATCGTTGGCCTGGATCAGCAGCGCAGTCCAGCCCACCAGCTCGTGCTCGGGCAGTTGCAGATTGCCGCGCAGGCGCAGACCTTCGATCGAAGCCGGCGGCACGGTCGGCAGAATGTCGATGTCGCCCGCCACCAGCGCATTGCGCGCCGCATTCGGGTCGGCGATGACCAGGAACTTGATCCGGTCGACCTTGGCTTCGCGCTTGCCCGCATAGCCGTCCTGCGGGTCGGTGCGCGCGGCGTATTTGTCGAACTTCTCGAGCAGCACGTACTCGCCGCGCTTCCAGTCGGCGAGCTTGTACGGGCCGGTGCCGATCGGCGTCTTCCACGTGCCGTCCGGACCGACCGAATCCTTGTGCACGATCGCGGTCGGGCACTGCACGCTCGCCATCAAGGTCAAAAAGATCGCGCTGGGTCTTTCCAGCGTGAACACGATGGTCTTGTCGTCGGGCGTCGCGATCGAGGCGAGCTTGACGCCACGCTCTTCGTCGGTGCTCCCACCGGTGAAGGAGCCGCGGCAGATCCAGTTGGTCTTGGGATCGAGCCACCGATCCCAACTCCATTTCACGTCAGCCGAGGTGACGTTCTGGCCGTTATGGAAGACCAGGCCGGGACGCAGCGTAAAGGTATAGACGCGCTGGTCGGGCGAGACGTCGACCTTCTCGGCGAGCACCGGCGCGACGTCGAGATCTTCCTGAAACGCGACTAGCGATTCCACCACATGGTGCATCACCGTGTCGGTCTCGGCGTCGCGATTGACGCCGGGCTCGGTCGAACGGATGTCCGACCTGATCTGCACCACGATCTCCGAACTCCCCGCGAAAGCGGGGATCCAGGTCAGCGCGCAGGCAATCCCTGCGCCGAGCAGACGGGACCATCTGGATCCCCGCCCCCGGCTCGGGGGCCGGGACAAGCTTCGCGGGGAATGACGCGAACGCATCAGGTCTTGTCCTTCCACACGCCCCAGAAGCGGGCTTCGTGCAGCACCCACGGCACGTAGCCATGCACGTTGCTGCGGAAGACGTCGTACAGCTCCCACTGATTCAGCCACACCAGCGGCACGTCATCGATCATCAACTTGTGCACCTGCTCGTACAGCTTCGAACGCTTGGCCGGATCCGGTTCGGCGCGCGCCTGGTCGACCAGCGCCATGCCCTTGTCGCTCTCCCACTGCACCGATTTGCGCAGGCCCTTGATGCCGGCGAAATGGTCGTAATTCGCTTCCGGATAGCGCCGTCCGCTATAGGCGAAGGACTGCATCTGGAAGTTGCCCGCATTGTAATTGGCGAGCTGCTCGTCCCACTGGCGTTCGACCAGATCGACCTTGAATCCGACCGCTTCCAACATGCGCTTGACCAGCAGCGCGTTGGGATACATCAGCGGATAGCGATCGCGATTGGCTTCGAGCTTGATCGGCGAGCCGTCATACTTGGCCTCGGCCATCAGCTTCTTCGACAGCGCCGGGTCGAACTTGTAGCCCTCGTCATGCGCCTTGGTGTGGAAGACCGACTGGAGCGGCAGCGCCGACGGGTTCGGCTTGACCCGGCCCTGCGTCGTCGCGTCGGCGAGTTCCTTGACGTTGATCGCGTGCGCGACGGCGAGACGGATTTTCTTGTTCTTGAACAGCGGATCCGTGTTCTGCATCAGGATCGCATAGGCGGTGCCGCTGGGACCGTTGCTGACCGTGATGCCGGCGACGTCGGACAGGCCGTTATATTTCTCCTCGGTCACGCGCGGCGCGAAATCGATCTCGCCCTTGGTGAGCGCCTCCGGCACCAGGTCCGGCTTCATCTGGATGAATTGCAGCGTGTCGAGATAGGCGGTGCGCGCACCGGCGAAGCCGCTGCCCTTTTCCGTCGGCGGGACGTACCCGTCGAAACGCTTCAGCACCACCGGCTGACCATGCGCGGCGGACTCCAGCGCATAGGGGCCGGTGGCGATCGGCTTGTCCCAGCTTCCGTCCGGCTTGAACGACGCCTTGCTGATGATGGCGGGCAGGCAATCCGGCTCGGACATCAATTGCAGGAACGTGCCGCTCGACTTGTCGAGCGTGAATTCGACCGTCCTGGGATCCTTGACCTCGACCTTCACGACCTTGACGCCGATCGTGCGCTCGGCGCGGTTGCCGCTGCCGTCGAAGCGCGACTTGCAGCCATAGCCGCTCTTGTCGCTCAGATAGATATTGTCCCAGGCCCATTTGACGTCATCGGCCGTGACCGGCTTGCCGTCATGGAATTTGAGCCCGTCGCGCAGCACGAACGTGTAGCGCTTGCCGTCGGGCGACCAGGTGAAGGACTTCGCCGCGGCCGGGCCGATGGAAAGATCGTCGCGGAACCCGACCAGCCCCTCGGCGACGTGATGCTGAATGATGTGCCACGGGCCGCCGTCGATTCCCGGACGCGTGCCTTCCAGCGCTTCGGCCATCGCGATCTTGAGGTCACCGCCACGAACCGGCGTTGCTTGCGTGTCGGCCGCGCTCGCAGCGCCGGCGACGAAGGATGCGGCAGCGGCCGCCGCAATCACGAACGTGTTTTTCATTGCCCTGTCCCTGTTCGTTCGAGCCGGTTAGTCCAGCCTGTATTCAGTGAATTCATGCACGCCGTATGGGCGCGGCGCGATCCACATGCGCTTGTCGGTCGTGTCCATGATGATGGTGGCGACGCTCGAGGAAATGCGTCCACCCATGCCCTGCGTCGGAAAGCGCAGCACCGAGCGCGGCCAGCCATAGCGGTCCTGGAACGCTTCGATCATCACGTCTTTGGTGATCTTGCCCGCGTGCTTCGCGAGGTGACGGCGAACGCGGATATCGCGATAGATCGTGTCGGGCGCCAGCGGCAGATGCTGGTCGGTGACCTTGGCGCGCGCCGCTTCGCTGACGAAGTGATTGGCATGCACCAGCAGCCCATCCTCGCCCATCATGATCCAGAAGCACTCTTCCGGCGTGCCTTCGAGATCGACCGCCTCGCCGCCGTCATGCGCGATCATCAGATTGTTGGAGAAAGCGCGCGGCGCGCGCGTCACCGCCTGAATTCCCATCGCCAGGCCGTCGCTCATCAGCACCTGGCGACGGATCAGCGGAATCGGCACGCCTTCGCGCGTGCCGTCCTGTTCGCAGGCGAGAAAATTTCCGGTGATCGAAACGCCATGCTCGTTGACGCCGGCGCGCGCGAGCATGCCCGCTTCGACGAAACAGAGGATGCGCGGACCGTTCTCGGGCGCGATGCGCAGCACGACGCCGACATCGGCGCATTCGTCGCGCCAGTCCCAGTTCTGCCCGTGCAGCGTATGGCCGTTGGCGGTCTTGTCGGCGCGCACGATGGCGCCGGTGCAGCCATCCGGTTCCTGGTCGGGCTTTTTGTTCTTCGGCGGACCTTTGCTGGCGCCGTAGAGAAGTTCGGTGCGCGCGTTGAGCGCGACGATGTCTTCGAACGGCATCTCGGCACCGGCGGCGATGCCGCGGATCTCGGCGATGGCCTGCGGATCGTAGGCTTCGATCCGTTGCGCGAAGCCGCGCGCCAGTTCACGGGCGCGATCCCAGCTGACACCCTGCCCCGCGAAAGCCGCGAGATAGATCTCGGCGCAGCGCCGGATCCGGTCCCCGGCGGCGCGGCCATATTGGCGTCCGCGCTCTTCGGGCCCGCCCGACATCTCGATCAAGGGAAAAGCCGGCGTCTTCACCTCGCCGTAGCGCGGCGCCGCGCTCACGAACATGTTCCCGGGAAAAACTGCGAGGGGCTCGGGAGACGCTGATTCATCGAGAGAGACCATTCCGGGCGAGGTTCGAGGCGGTTCTGTACTTTACGTGCGCAAAATGCATCGTCAAGCAAATTGAATTTTGGTGCTAGAAAGTACCGATGCCTCGCGATCCCGAGCCTACCAAGCTTCAAGCCGAACTCGCCGGCCGTATCCTTCGCCTGGCCAAGGAACGGGCCATGCCCGCGGGCGCGCATCTGACCGAGCTCGAACTTGCCGCCGACTTCAAAGTGTCGCGCACGCCGGTGCGTGCGGCGCTCAAGCTTCTGGCCGAGCGCGGCATCGTCGAAGCGCGTCCCAATCGCGGCTATTTCCTGCGCCATCCGGTCGAAGAATCCGAAACCGACGACTCAGCAGCGGCGCGCGACCAGCAGGCTGACGAGTTGTATCTGCACATCGCGCGCGACCGCATCGCCGGTGAACTGCCGGACTATGTTTCGGAAGCCGACCTGCTGCGCCGCTACGGCGTCGGCCGTCCGGCGCTGGTGCATGTGCTGAGCCAGATGGCGCAGCTCGGCGTGGTCGAGCGAAATCCCGGTCACGGCTGGACTTTTCTGCCGTCGATCGATTCGCCCGAAGCACACGAGGAAAGCTATCGCCTGCGCATGGTGCTCGAGCCGGCGGCGATCCTCGAACCGAAATTCCACCTCGATCCCGGCTGGATCAAACGGATGCGCGAACGGCATCAGCAGGTGCTCGACCGGCCCTGGCTCGCCCGTTCGGCCATCGAATTCTTCGAAATGAACGCCGAGTTCCACGAACGCATCGTCGCCGCGTCGGGCAACCGGTTCTTTCTGCTCGCGGTGCAGCAACAGAACAAGCTGCGCCGCTTCCACAATTACAACTGGACCTACGGCAAGGAACGCGTGGTCGGTTCGGTCCAGGAGCATCTCGAGATTCTCGAGAAGCTGGCCGACGATGACCGCGAATGGGCAGCCCATCTGATGCGACGCCACCTGGAAAAGGCGGCTGGGCTCAAACCTCGATTCAATGGCCCTGAATAGCCGGTCCAAGCCGGCCTGCTGGCTGGCCCGGATTCGACGCCCTTGCGTCCAGGTTTGTATTTTGCGACTATAAAGTTCAATAAGCGATTGGGAGGGAGCCGTGACCGAGCCGGCCAAGGACCTGCGCGCGATCGATCGCGCCGTGTACGTGCATTCGAGCACGAACCTGCAGCAGCACCTGATCGACGGACCGATGGTCCTGACGCGCGGCGAAGGCGTGCGTGTCTTCGATGCCGACGGCAAAGCCTATATCGAAGCGATGTCGGGTCTGTGGTGCGCCGGGCTGGGCTTCAGCGAAACGCGGCTGGCCGACGCCGCGTACAAGCAGATGACGACTCTGCCCTACTATCACAACTTCCAGGGCAAGACGGCCGACGTCACGATCGAACTCGCCGAACGTCTGGTCGCGATCGCGCCGAAGCCGCTGTCGAAGATCATGTTCGCAAGCTCGGGTTCGGAAGCCAACGACACCGCGATCAAGCTCGCCTGGTACTACAACAATGCGCGCGGCAAGCCGCAGAAGAAGAAGATCATCTCGCGCGAGCAGGCTTATCACGGCGTCACCATCGCGAGCGGCAGCCTGACGCGCCTCAAAGCGATCAATGACGGGTTCGACCTGCCGATCGACCGCATCCGCCACGTCGGCTGCCCGCACCATTACCGGCTGGCCCAGGAAGGCGAGAGCGAAGAGCAGTTCGCGACACGCCTCGCCGACGAGCTCGAAGCGACCATCCAGACGGAAGGTCCCGACACGGTCGCCGCGTTCATCGCGGAGCCGATCATGGGTGCCGGCGGCGTCATCGTTCCGCCCGCCACCTACTTCGAAAAAATCCAGCGCGTGCTGAAACAGCATGACGTGCTGCTCATTTGCGACGAAGTCATCACCGGTTTCGGCCGCCTCGGCACCATGTTCGGCGCCGAGAAATACGGCATCGAGCCCGACATCATGACGCTGGGCAAACAGATGACGAGCGCCTATGCGCCGATGTCGGCGATTCTGATGCGCGAGTCGGTGTTCGAATCCATCGCGGCCGAAGCCGGCAAGCGCGGCACGTTCGGCCACGGCTACACCTATTCCGGTCATCCCGTGTCGGCCTCGGTCGCTCTCGAGACGCTGCGCATCTATGAAGAGCGCGACATACTGGGCCACGTGAACCGCACCGCGCCGACCTTCCTGTCGATGCTGCGGGCCTATCTCAATCATCCGCTGGTGGGCGAAGTGCGCGGCGACGGGCTGCTCGCGGCGGTGCAGCTGGTGCAGTCGAAAGGACCCAAAAAATTCTTCGACACGACCGCGGGCCTGGCCAAGCATCTGGTGGCGCGCGGCCACGAGCACGGCGTCATCCTGCGCGTGCTGCAGAACGACGCGGTCGCCTTCGCCCCGCCGCTGATCTCGACCGAGGACGAACTGACCCAGATCGCCGACCTGTTCGGCCGCGCGCTCGATGACACGCTGACCGTTGCACGCGAACGCGCATTGGTGTCTTAGACGGGAACGAGATTGGATCGAATTCAATCGCCCAAACACAGTGCGGACGGACGAATATGCTTCGCGAAGACCCGCTTTATATCGACGGCGCCTGGCGTCGCGGCGCCGCGACCACGCGCACGGCGATCATCGATCCTGCCACCGGCGCCACGCTGGGCCAGCTCGGCCATGCCGATGCGCGCGATCTGGACGACGCCGCCGCCGCCGCCGCGCGCGGCTTTCAGGTCTGGTCCAGAACGTCGGCCTATGACCGTTCGCGCATCCTGCGCGTCGCGGCGGAGAAGCTGCGCCAGCGCGCCGATGCGATCGCCGCGTCGATGACGCGCGAACAGGGCAAGCCGCTGCGCGAAGCCAAAATGGAAACGCTGGCCTCGGCCGACATTGTCGACTGGTGCGCCGAAGAAGCCCGCCGCGTCTATGCGCGCGGCATTCCCGCCCGCCGCAGCGACGTGCGCCAGGTGGCGCAGCCCGAACCGGTCGGCCCGGTCGCCGCCTTCACGCCGTGGAACTTCCCGGTCTCGCAGCCGATCCGCAAAGTCGCGGCCGCGCTTGCCGCCGGTTGTTCGATGGTGCTGAAACCGTCGGAAGAAACGCCGTCCGCCGCCATCGCCATCATCGAAGCGTTCCACGATGCCGGCCTGCCGCCGGGCGTGCTGAACCTCGTGTTCGGCGAGCCCGCCTTTGTTTCGTCCACGCTCATTCCCGACCCGCGCATCCGCAAAGTGTCCTTCACTGGATCGATCCCGGTCGGCAAGCAGCTCGCCGCGCTGGCGGGGCAGTATATGAAGCCGTGCACGATGGAGCTGGGCGGCCACGCGCCGGTGCTGGTGTTCGACAATGTCGACGTCGAGGCAACCGCCAAGGCGATCGCGGCAGGCAAGTTCCGCAATGCCGGCCAGGTCTGCGTTTCGCCGACGCGCCTTTTCGTGCAGCGGCCGCGCTACAAGGAATTCGTCGACGCGTTCAGCGCGCGTGCCTCGTCGCTGCGTCTCGGCCCCGGCAGCGACGACAAGAGCGAGATGGGCCCGCTCGCCAACGCGCGCCGTCTCGGCTCGATCGAGGGTTTCACCGAGGACGCGCGCAAGGTCGGCGCGCGCATCGCCGCCGGTGGCGCGCGCCACGGCAATGAAGGGAATTTCTGGTCCCCGACCGTCGTGTGCGACGTGCCGGAAGGCGCCCGGCTTCTGACCGAAGAGCCGTTCGGTCCAATCGTCGCCGTTCTGCCGTTCGACGATGAAGCGGACGCCGTCGCGCGCGCCAACTCGCTGCCGTTCGGGCTCGCCGCCTACATGTTCGACCGCGACGCGCATCGCGCCGATCGCGTCGCCGCTTCGCTTGAAGTCGGCATGGTGTCGATCAACCAGGGACCGCTGGCGCTGCCCGAAACGCCGTTCGGCGGCGTCAAGGAAAGCGGGTATGGCCGCGAGGGCGGCGCCGAAGCGCTGCTGCCCTATCTCGTCACCAAATTCATCTCGCACGCCCCGCCGGCGTGACGCCCGGCAGGGTCGCGGCCTGACCGGGCATGCGAGGGCCAGGTTGCGAAAAAATCCTCGGCGCGGTGGAGCATCAGCACCGCTTCGGTGTTTTCCATGACGAAGACGGAGAACCCCCATGCGCCGCGTCGCCCTGCTTTTCGCCCTCGCCCTGCTCTCTTTCGCCGGTTCGGCTTCGGCCCAGGCGCTGCCCGGCGGCACGTGGCGCGAGACCTGCCGCGATCCCTATATGCGCGGCGACATGCTGGGCGCGATCTGCATGGACCGCGATGGACAGTGGCGGGAGAGCCGCGTCGATGCCGGCGAATGCCGCCGCGGCATCGAGAATGACGATGGCCGGCTCCAGTGCTCGCGCGGCGGCGGCCGGGGCGCTGGCCAAGTCACCGGCTCCTATCTCGGATCGTGCCGCGACGTGCGCCAGGATGGGCCGATGATCCGGGCCCGTTGCCAGGACCAGGACGGCAATTGGCGCGTCAGCCGCATCGACGCGCGCGACTGCAACGACGATATCGCGAATCTCGACGGGCAGTTGGCCTGCGTCCAACGCTACGGCCGCAGATAGTCAGCCCGGCCCGATCGGCTCGCTCGGCTTCTTCTCAAGCGGCTTTGTGTCCTTGGGCTCGTACCAGGCCGGCTTGCGGTCGTCGGGATCGAGCGAGCGGCGCAGATAAGGCTGCGCCGTGTCGGCGCGATGACGCGCGCTCTCGATCGTGAGCACCGCGATGGTCGCGGCGAGGCCGAGAAAGATCCAGTTGCGCCAATGCATGCGCGTCACCACACCCGGCATTGAGTCTGCCGCACCATCTTGTCTTTCGGCTTGCACTGAAACGCCTGCGCGAATTCGCCGAGGTTCGACACGACGCCGTTGACGCGCCACTCCGCCGTCGCATGCGGGTTGGTCAGCGCCTGCCGCTTGGCCGATTCCGGCGTCTGGTTGGTGCACCAGCTTTGCGCATAGGCGACGAAGAAACGCTGCGTCGGCGTGAAGCCGTCCATGTCGGCCGCCTTGTTTGCCGCGGCGCGTTTCAGGTACGCGAGCAGCGCCAGCCGCGTGCCGCCGAGATCGGCAACGTTCTCGCCCAAGCTCAGGTGACCGTTGAGCTTGGTCCCCGGCACCGCGTCGTATCCGTCAAATTGTTTGGCCACGCATTCGGCTTTGGCATCGAAGCGTTTGCCGTCTTGCTTCGTCCACCAGTCCTGCAGGTTTCCCTTGGCGTCGAAGCGGCGGCCTTCATCGTCGAAACCGTGCGTCATCTCGTGCCCCACCGTGGCGGCGGTGGCGCCGTAATTCACCGAGTCGTCGAAGCCGACGTCGAAATAGGGCGGTTGCAGAATGCCGGCGGGGAAGTTGATGTCGTTTTTCTGCGGATCGTAATAGGCGTTGACGGTCGGCGGCGTCATGTCCCACTCGCCGCGATCGACCAGCTGGCCGATGCGGTTCAGCTGCCGCTGCAGCTCGAACGCGGAGCCGCGCTGCAGATCGCCCATCCAATCGTCGCGACGGATCTCGAGCTTGCTGTAGTCGCGCCACTTGTCGGGATAGCCGAGCTTGTTGGCGATCGTGCCGAGCTTCTCGCGCGCCTTGGCCTTGGTGGCGGGGGCCATCCAGTCGACCTGCTCGATGTCTTCGGCAAAGACGGCATCCAGCGCCTTCACCAGCTCCTGCATCTTCGCCTTGGCGGCGGGCGGGAACGCGTCGGCGACGAAAGCGCGGCCGAGATCTTCGCCCAGCACCGCGTCGGTGGCGATGACGCAGCGCTTCCAGCGCGGCTTCAGCTCTTTGGCGCCGTTGAGACGCTTGCCGAAGAAGTCGAACGTTTCCTGTACGAAACGCTGCGGCAGGCCGTCGGCCGATTGATGCAGCACCTGCCAGCGCAGATAGGTGCGCAGTCGGGCCAGGTCCTTGTCGGTCAGCAGCGCGTCGACCGCACGCGGATAGGTGGCGTTGACCACGTTGAGCTGCTCGATTTCGGGCGCGCCGATCGCACGCGAATAGCGAAGCCAGCCGAATTTCGGCGCCTTGGATTGGAGCGCTGCGACGTTCTGCTTGTGATAGAGCTTGCGCGGATCGCGGCGTTCGACGACGCCCATGGAGGCCTTGGCGAGCTGCGTTTCAACGCCGAGCACCGTCGCGGCGTCGCGCCTGGCGTCGGCGGGGCTGGCGCCGGCAAGTTCGAACATTCGCGCGACATGCGCCTCGTAGTCGCGACGCAGATCGGCGCGATCGGGCTTCAGGTAATAGTCGCGTTCGGGGAGTCCCAGCCCGCCCTGGTCGAGCGCCGCGATCTGCTGCGTCGCGTCGGCGAAATCCTGCTGCGAGCCGAACCCGAACAGCGCACTGACGCCAAGCCGGTGCAGCTTTGCCACGACGTCGGGCGCATCTTCGGGCTTGTTGAGCGAGGCAACGACATCGAGCACCGGTTGAATCGCGGCGACGCCTTTGCTCTCGACCGCCTGCTCGTCCATGCAGGCGGACCAGAAATCGCCGATCTTCTTCGTGTCCGGCGTCGGCTGCGACGCGGCGCGATCGAGAATCTCGCGCAGCCTGGCGCGGATCCGTTCGGCCATCGCGGTGTCGACGCCCCACGTGGCCTGGTCGGCCGGCACCGGATTGGCCTTGAGCCAGCCGCCGCAGGAGAAACGATAGAAGTCGTCGCAGGCGCGGACGTTGCGATCCATCCCGTCCAGGTCGAGCCCCGATTGCGAGGCAGCCTGCGCGGGCCCGGATAACGAAAGGGCCATCGCCGCGCCGACCAGAGCGAATTTCCGCATTGCCACGTCTCCGCTGGTACGTCCGGCCCAGCCCTACAGAAGAACGCGGCCCGGTTCCAGTTCGGGCGCCGGGCGCTCAGCCGTTCGGCTTGGCATCCAGCTTCTCGAAGGCGCCGAGCCCACACGTCGTACCCCGCCGCAGCACACGGATGATTTCGACGTTCGAACAAAGCTGGTTGATCGAGGTCGCGTAACTGAACCCGTCCTCGAATTTCAGGCCCGCGCAGGTGGCGGGCAGCACGTTGCGATAGGTTGTCCGGTCGCGCATGTGAAACAGGATGGTGCGGTCATCGACCACCTGGGTGTGATCGATCGAGGACAGCTGCAGGCACACCATGCCCTCGGCGAAGCATGGCGGCGCGGCCAGCGCGAGCAGGCCCAACACAGCAAAATGACGCATGACGACCTCCTGGACCCCGGTCCGTAGCCAGTACTTTGGCGGCTCGGCAAGAAACCTAGAGCCGGATCTGTTGTTTCCTATGCCATGAAACAGGGGTTCCACCGGTTCGCGGCCTGGACTGCCCGCGAGGCCGGCAAGCCACGCGCCTTCCTGCTTGCGGTGCTCATCGTTCTCGTCTGGGGCGCCACCGGTCCGATCT
>JAQGIE010000137.1 GCA_028291365.1 Rhodospirillales bacterium | reverse complement strand
GCCGAAAGCGAGCGACGACTTGCCCGATCCCGACACGCCGGTGAACACGACCAGCGCGTCGCGCGGCAGTTCGAGATCGACATTCTTGAGATTGTGCTCGCGCGCGCCGCGCACGCGCACGAAGCCGCTCAGGTCGCGTTTGGCCGCCACGCCGGGCCGGTATGTGGGGACGTCCTGCATGCGGCGGCTCGTCGGAAAGATGAAGCAGTTCGACGGAAACCGCCGCTTGCGTCCCCGGGTTCCGCCCATCGCCGGCCTGTCCCGGGCCGCGGCGCTTCCTGGCGCCCGTGGCGGGCAAACGCGTTGCCGGTCAGGCCCGGCTCGGCGACGTCACGATGCGCGCCGCCGGCAGGCAGATCGTGACGCGCGTGCCTTCGCCGGGTTCGGAGTCGATCAGCAGCGCACCGTCATGCAGTTCGACGAGCTGCTTGGCGATCGGCAGGCCCAGCCCGGTGCCTTCATAGGTGCGCGAAAAGGCGCTCTGGATCTGTCCAAAGGCCTGCAGCGCCACCGGAATCTGTTCGGCCGACATGCCGATCCCGCGGTCGCTGACCGTGATGCAGGCGTCTCCATCGTCGTTGCGCGACACCGCGACCGTGACGACGCCGCCGGCGTGGCCGAACTTGATCGCGTTCGACAGCAGGTTGAGCAGCGCCTGCCGCAGCCGCAGCGGATCCGCGCGCACCATGAGGCCTCCGGACAATTCGCACGCCACGCGCATCTCGCGCTCGGCGGCGTTGCCCCGGATAAGCTGGGCGCAGCCGAGCACGACGTCGTCGAGGCTGACATGGGTTTCGTCCAGCTCGAGCCGGCCGGCCTCGATCTTGGAAATATCGAGCACGTCGTTGATGACCTGCAGCAGGTGCCGTGCCGAATGTCCGATGTCCTGGCCGTACTCGGCATAGAGGGGACTGATCGGCCCCCTCATGCCCGCGGCGATGATTTCGGCGAAGCCGATAACCGCGTTCAACGGCGTGCGCAGCTCGTGGCTCATCGTGGCGAGGAAATTGCTCTTGGCCTGGCTTGCCGCTTCGGCTTGCTTCTTGGCTGCGACCAGCGCCGCTTCCGCCTGTTTGCGCGGACCGATGTCGCGAAAGAAGATCGTCATCCCGCCATGCGTCGGATGCGCATGCACGTGGAACCAGCTGCGGCGCGGCGGATAGAAAGTCTCGAACGAGACCGGAACGCGCTCGGTCCTCACCCGCTCATAGGCATCGCGAAACATCGATCTGTCGGTGTCCACGAACAGCGCCCACAGATCTTCGCCGATCATGGCCTTGTCCGGCGCAAGACGCAGGCGGGCATTGTCGTTCAGGTAGGTGATGCGGCGGTCGGGACCGACCGCGACCACTGCGTCGGTGGTCGCTTCCATCACCTGCATCAGCAGGGCATTCGCTTCGTGCTCCCGGCGCTGCGCCGCATCACGCTCGCTCAGATCGAGCAGCCAGCCGACGAAATGCGTCACCGCGCCGATCTGGTTGTAGACCGGCGCCACATGCAGCTCGCATTGGAACGAGGAGCCGTCCTTGCGCCGATTGTGCAATTGCACTGTTATCCTGGCGTCCGCGCGCAGCGCGGCGCGCAGTTTATCGCGTTCGCCTTCGTCACTCGAATCGTGGCGCAGGAAACGGCAATTCCGCCCGATCGCCTCGTCAGCGCTGTACTGCGTCGCGCGTTCGAAGGCGGGATTCACGAACACGATCGGCTGGTCGTCGCCGCGCGCGTCGACCAGGATGATCGGGGACGAGCTGGCCTGCACGGCACGATCGACGATGCGCAGGCGCTCGGCGATGATCTCGGCCCGCTCTTTCGCGATCGCCAGTTGTTTCGTTCGCGTTTCGAGGTCGGCGCCGATTGTGTCGAAGGTCGCGGCGAGCCGGCCGAACTCGTTGCGGGAATAGGGAAGCCCGGTTCGCGCGGCGAGATTGCCATCACCCCAGGCGCGCACGGTACTCAGAAGCTGCGCCATCGGATGGCGGACGCGTCGCTCGGCCCACCACCAGACCAGCAGCAGCGCGAGCAGCATGGCGGCGCCGTACATCCCCTGTTGGCGCAACACTGCGTGCCGTATCTCGGCCATGGCAGGCCCGATCGGACTGCTGACCTCGACATGCAGCACTTTTTCGCCGCCGATCAGAACCGGCGCAAATCCAACCGCCCATGTCTCGTGATCGGCATCCGTCCGCTCGAGCCCTCCCGCCGCCGGCTGCGCGACGTCACCCAGTCGGCTGGTCGCGACCTGCTGGCCGCCGCCATCGGGCGCGCCCGGCGTACGCGCAAGCACGACACCGTTCCGGTCGGTGACAACGACCTGCACACCGCGGGGCAGCGCACGTTCGGCGAGGCGCTGGTCGAGCCAGCCCAGATTCATCGCGGTGGTCAGCACCTGCGTTCGTCCGGCCGCACTCTGCATCGCGAGGGAAAAGTTCAGGGACGGATTTGCGGTATGACGCCCGATCTCGTAGTCACCGACCGTGAAGCCGCCGGTGTCGAGCGCGCGCAGGAAGAAGGGCCGGTCGGCACTGTTCTCGCGGCTTACCAGCGATCCGCACACGACCATGCCCCGGGCGTCGAGCACGGCGAGGAACGCATTGCCCTCGACGGCTTCATGGATCTCGCGGAGCAGCGTGCTGCAGCGCGGATTCTCGTTCTCCCGGACCGAACGGATCTTGCTCAGGCTCAGCAGTAATTGCCGCTTGCCGTCGATGATCTGCGTCAGCTCCGACGCGAGCAGCTGGCTTTGCACCAGCGCGGTCTGCTGGATGTCTGCAGCGCGGTCCACCGTGTCGGTCCAGCCGCGCCATGCGATGACGCAAGCTGCGGGCAGTGTCGCCGCGATGACCAGAGCGAGGAGGCGCCGACGCAACGTCATTGCGTCATCATTGTCTTCCGACTGCTGACTTGTCGAGCGAGTCTGGCTTTTCGCGAAAAAGCGATGGCACGCGTGCCGCCTGCCGGCCGTCCCTCTTGCCGCATCGCCGCGAGCATGCGACTGGCAGCGGATGCGAAGGTCCGGACTCGTTCGATTTTCCATTCGCGTCGCGCTGGTTCTGTTGCTCGCACCGCCATTGGCGATCCTGGTGCTGCGCTTCGTGCCGCCGCCGATGACGCCGCTGATGCTGGCGCGCTGGATCGAAGGCGATCGCCCCGTGCGCCAATGGACCCCGCTCCATGGCATCGCGCCGTCGCTGCCGCGCCTGGTCGTGGCGGGGGAGGATAACGGCTTCTGCATCCAGCGTTTCGGCATCGACACCACGGCGCTGCAGGCGCAGGTGGATGCACGGCTCGAAGGCGAAGAGGGGCGCGGCGCCAGCACGATCACGATGCAGCTGGCGCGGAACCTGTTCCTGCCGCCGTCGCGCACGATGCTGCGCAAGGCGGCCGAGCTGTGGCTGACGCCGCAAGTGGCGTTGCTTTGGCCCAAGCGACGCGTCATCGAGGTTTATCTCAACGTGGTCGAGTTCGGTCCCGGCCTGTACGGCGCCGAAGCCGCTTCACGCGCCTACTTCCACAAAAGCGCGGCGCACCTTACCGACGACGAGGCGGCACGTCTGGCCTCGATCCTGCCCGCCCCGCGCAGCTGGTCGGCCGATCATCCCGGCCCCTATGTGCGCGAACGCGCGCGGCTGCTGCAGCGCCGCGTGACGCAGCTCGGTCCGCTGCTCGACTGTCTGGATTAGCGCGACGAGAGGAAGCGCATCAGCAGGCGCGTCACCGCTTCGGGCCGTTCCTGCTGCACCCAATGGCCGGCGCCGTCGAGCAGTTCGACCAAGCGCATGTCGGTGCAGACGCTGGTCTGCATCTTCTCGAACGCGCCGGGCGTCTGGTACACGCCCCAATCGCTAGCGCCGCCGATGAAGCAGCTCGGCACGTCGACGGTGCGCCCGGCGAACACTTCGAGATCGGCGTTCCACGGGCCGGTGCGGCAGCGATACCACTGCAGCCCGCCCTGAAAGCCCGTCGCCGCATAGGTCGCGGCGTAAAAGGCAAGCTCGTCCTCGGGAAGCCACGTGCAGGCGGCGATCTCGGCCCGCGTCGGCATCTCGTGGGCGACGGTCGCGGCCATGCCGAGGCCAAGATCCATGATGTAATAGGTCGGCATCCTGGCCAGTTCGGTCGCCGACCAGGCTGCAAGTTTGTGCGGATGGTTGTGCGGCCAGTCGGCGCTCTTGGCGTGGAAATAGGCGCGCAGGAAATCGTGCATGCCTTGCGGCGCGTGCCACATGTCCGGGTTGGCTTCGCGCGTCGAATAGTACCAGTGATAATGTTTGCGCGGCCGCGGCAGCGCGGCGAGATCCTGATGGATGTCGCTTTTGGGCACGGGCTTCTGCAGCGGCGGCGCGCCGGCGAACGGCGTCATCAACGCCAGGGCGCGAAAAATGTCGGGCCGGATCAGCGCGCAGAAACCCGCGACCGACGCGCCGAAATCATGGCCGACGATGCAGGCGACTTGTTTTTCGCCGATCGCGGCGACGAGCCCGATCGTGTCGCGCACCAGGTTGAGCAGGCGAAACGACGCCACGTCGCCGTCATAGTCGCCATCCCAACCGGTGGTGCGGCCATAGCCGCGCTGGTCGGGTGCGACGACGTAATAACCGGCCTCGGCGAGCGGCAGCATGATCTTGCGCCAGCTGAAGCTCAGCTCGGGAAAGCCGTGCAGCAGCAACACGAGCGGGCGCCCGGGCTCGCCCGCTTCGAGCAGGTGCATCGACAGGCCGTTGCCATTGTCGACGAAGCGCGAGCGGATTCCGGCGGGCAGGGACGGTGCCGGGGCGATGCGGGTTGTCATGTGCAACACACTCTTCGTCGTCATGCCCGGGCTCGTCCCGGGCATCCACGCGAATGTGCATTCGTCGTTGAGTGCCAGCGTTCTGGCAAGGCGGCCCGGCGCTACACGTGAATCGCGTGGCCCAGCACCCGCAACGTGGCTTCGTGAAAGGCTTCGCCCAGCGTCGGATGCGCGTGGATGGTGCCGGCCACGTCCTCCAGCACCGCGCCCATTTCGAGCGCGTGGGCGAATTCGCCGGCCAGTTCCGAGACGTGCAGCCCCACGGCCTGGATGCCGAGAATGCGGTGGTCGTCCTTGCGCGCCACGACGCGCACGAAGCCGCCTTCGTCGCCCGCATCCATGGTCAGCGCGCGGCCATTGGCCTGGAACGGGAAGTTGGCGGTCATCGCGCCTTCCGCGCCCTTGTCAGTCGGCAGCAGGCCGACACTCACCACTTCCGGTTCGGTGAAGCAGATGGCGGGGATTGAAGCCGGCTCGAACTTGCGACGCTTGCCGGCGATGATCTCGGCCACCATCTCGCCCTGCGCCGACGCTTTGTGCGCCAGCATCGGTTCGCCGACGAGATCGCCGATCGCGTAGACATTCTTCATCGAGGTTCGGCATTCGCTGTCGACTTTGACGAAGGCACCGTCGCGATCGACCGCCATCTGTTCGAGACCCCAGCCTTCGGTGCGCGGCTTGCGCCCGATCGTGACCAGGATCTTGTCGGCCGGCAGCTTTTCCTTTTTGCCGTCCTGGGTCTCGATGATCAATGAACCGCCGTCGACCCCGCTGGCTTTGGCACCGAGATGCAGCTTCACGCCGTTGCGCTCGAGCCATTTTTTGACCGGCTCGACCAGCGGCGCGTCGTAGATCGGCAGGATGCGATCCTGCGCTTCGACGATGGTGACCTCCGAGCCGAGCTTGCGGAAGGCGATGCCGAGTTCGAGACCGATATAGCCGCCGCCGACCACGGCCAGACGCTTGGGCAGCGTCTCGAGCGAGAGCGCCTCGGTCGACGAAATCACGTTGCCGCCGAACGGCAGCGGCTTGAGTTCGACCGGCAGCGAACCGTTGGCGAGAATGACGTGCTGCGCGGTGATCGTCACCGGCCCGTCCTTGGTGGCGACGGTGCAGGTCTTGCTGTCGCTGAATTCGGCCCAGCCATCGACGACGCGCACCTTGGCGCGCTTCAGCAGCGCGGTGACGCCGCTGTTCAGCTTGCCGACGATCTCTTCCTTCCAGCCGACCGTCTGCGCAAAATCGAGCTTGGGTGCGGCGCCGAGCGAAATGCCGTGCCGTCCTTTGCCGACCGCGCGCGCCATCGTCTCGAACTGGCTGGCGGCGTGGATGATCGCCTTCGACGGAATGCAGCCGCGGAT
>JAQGIE010000135.1 GCA_028291365.1 Rhodospirillales bacterium | reverse complement strand
CGAAGTCACGTCGAAACGATCAGTTCCACCAGGTTCCGGTCAGCCCCGCAGGCGCGAAGCTCGACAACGAAACCAGCTTGATCGCGACACCGGCGCCGGCGCTGCCGTCGGCGTCGTACCAGATGTCGGTCGTGGTGCCGTTGGCGAGCGCCTTGAGCACCCCGCTGCCGATCGGATCGTTGCCGAGCGCCAGCATGTGCAGGTCGAGTGAATCGACCCCCGCGGTGAAGTCGGTGATTTTCGAACCGGCCGAGCTCGCACGCAGCACGAAGCGGTCGGCGCCGGCCCCGCCGGTCAGCTGCGCCACACCGACGCCCGCGATCAGCAGATCGTTGCCGGCACCGCCCGAAATCATGCCGGTGCCGCGCAGCGCCAGGATGTTGTCCTGGTCGTTGCCGGTCGCGACGACATAGCCCCCGTAGTAGGTGATCACGTTCTCGACATTGGTCGGCGCCACGTAGCTGACCGTGCTCCAGATCGTGTCGACGCCGGAATCGGCGGCTTCGCCAACCGTGGTGCGCGAGGTGCTGACGTAATATGCGTCATTGCCGGTGCCGCCTTGCAGCGTGTCGGTGCCGGATCCGGTCAGCAGATCGTCGCCGGCACCGCCGGTGACGGTCATGCCGCTGCCATTGCCCTTGTAGGGCGTCGACGGCAGCGCGCTGCGCACGTCGATCGACACGGTCGCGGTGCCGATGGCGCCGCTCGCATCCTTGGCCTGATAGGTGAAGCTGTCGGCGCCGACATAGCCCGCGTCGGCGAGATAGACGACCGCATTGTTCGGGCCGAGCACGAGCTGGCCGTGCGCCGGACCGGTGGCGATGCCCGACAGGACGAGGCCGGTGCCGCCGTCATTGGCGAGCGGCAGGATCGGCAACGCCGCGTCCTTGATCACCCACACCGCGTCCGGCGCCAGCGTCAGGGTCGGCGTGCCGCCGCCGCCCGGAGGGGTCACCACCGGTGCAGCGACGTTGACCGTGGCGGTGGCGCTGGCGGTGCCGCCATGCCCGTTATCGACGACATAGGTGAAGCTGTCGGCGCCCGACCAGCCGGCGACCGGCGTGTAGGTGACGCTCTGGTCCTGGTTGATCACCACGTCGCCGTGCGACGGGCCGGTGGCGACGCTCTTGACCGTCAGCGTGTTGCCGGCCGGATCGCTGTCATTGGCCAGCGGTGCGAAGGTCACCGGCGTCGCCGCCTTGGTCGAAACCGTGTCGGCGTTGGCGACCGGCATCACCGCGCCGACCGTGACGCTCACCGTCGCGGTCGAGCTGCCGCCCAGCCCGTCGACGACCGTGTAGGTGAAGCCGTCGCTGCCGACATAGCCGTCGCCGGGACGATAGGTCAGCGTATCGTCGGCGTTCACGACGACGGTGCCGTGCGCGGCCGCACCGGTGCTCCCGACATGCATCGTGCCGCCCGGCGTCGGCGTGTCGTTGGCCAGCGGTGCGAACGTCACCGGCGCCTGCTGCACGGTGGTGACCGTGTCGGCGATGGCGACCGGTGTCGCCGGCGGCTGCGGCACGTTGTAGGTCGTGTCGCTGAATTTCAGCTGCTCGACATGCTGGATGATGGCGCTGACGCCGTTCCCCGCGATGGTGACTGCGGTGCCGCCCGCGCCGGCGATCGTATAGTCGGCGAACTTGCCCGCGAACAGGGCGGTGTCGCTGCCGGCGCCGCCGTCGATCACGTCGGAGATGCCGCGCACCGTGATCGTGTCGTTGCCGCTGCCGCCGGTGACGACGTTGGTGCCGCGGCCGGCATCGATCCAGACGCCGTTGTTGCCGGCCAGGATCGTGTCGTTGCCGTCACCCGTGAACAGGTTGGTCACCGACGTGCCCGAGGCGATGGTCAGCGGCTTGCCCGCGATCACGGCGCTGCCGTGCGCGAGGTCGATGGTCGCCGCGCCCGACAGCGCGGCCGCATTCAGCGCCACCGGCGACGTGCTGCTCAGCACGTTGCGCGCCGCCTGCGAACCCAGCGTGCCGTATTCGTCGGTGTAGTAGACGGTCCTGGCCGGTGTGGCGGCGTCGCCGTCGAGGCGCAGCGACCACGAATTCAGCGTGCCGACGATATTGTTGCCGTGCGCGTCGGTGACGGTGAGCGTCCAGTTCCCGTCGGCGCTTTCGCCCATGAAGGTGTTGGCCGAGGTCTCGAAGCTCAAGGTCGGCGGCGAGGTGACGCCGTTTGGATTCGACGACGTCACGCCGGGCCGGTTGAACAGAGTCGCGACCGTGCCTTTGGGCGAGGTCAGCGTGATGACCAGATCGCCGACCATCGGATCGGTGATGTTCAGATCGACCACCGCCTTCTCGACGGTGATGTGGCTGCTGTTGGTGACCGTGCTCTTGACCGTGCCGAGATCGGGAATGGCGATCGGCGCGTTGATGTTGATCGTCGAATGCGCCTGGTTCGCCGAGGTCTGCTGCAGCGTCCAGCTTTCGGCCAGCCGTACTGCCGCCGCCGCATCGACGAGGCCGAAGCCGAAACTGGGGCTGAAGTGACGCGCGCCGCCGTTCCAGTCGCTGGCGCCGTTCCAGCGCCAGGTGCTGCTCGTCGCGCTGTTCTGCCGCGCGGTGATCGCCAGAATGTCCTGCACGTCGCGCCAGCCGAGCGCCGGGTTGGCGTCGAGCATCAGCGCGACCACGCCGGTCAGCTCGGGCGCCGACAGCGAAGTGCCGCTGACCGTCGCCAGATCGCCGCTGCCATAGCCCTGCGTGCCCATCAGGTCGGTGGTGGTGATGTTGCTGCCGGGCGCGGAAATCAGGATCGATTCGCCGCGGGTCGAGCCGTTCCACAAATTGCCCGACGAATCCGTCGCCGCGACCGAGATGATCGAGGGTGCGTTCTGGAACGAGTGATAGTTGGTGTCGTCGCCGGCGCCGGCATTGTTGCCGGCCGAGAAGACGATGATGGTGCCGAGCCCGCCGCGGCCTTGCGACGCGGCGGTGTCGATCGCCGTCTTCGAACTGGCGAAGCTGAAGCTGAAGAAATTGTCCTGGAACGGTGTCGAGTAGCTCCAGGAATTGTTGGCGATGTCGGCGTTCGCCGCCGCCGCCTTGATCGCGTTGGCATACTGCGTCGGCGAGCCGGCGCTGCCATATCCGATCTGGTACGAGATCAAGGTCGCGTCATAGGCGACGCCGACCGTGCCGATGCCGTTTGCCGCTGCAGCGATGGTGCCCGCGACCAGCGTGCCGTGACTGTCCGAAGAACTCTTCGGCCCGGCATCCGCGACGTTGTCGCGATAGTCGTAGCTTAACGATGCATTATAGTTCGGGGCCAGGTCGGGATGTGTGTACTGTACGCCGTTGTCGATCACGGCGACACGGACACCTTTGCCCGTGACGCCGTGATTCCAGACCGGCTGCACGTTCATCGACCAGACGCCCGTTCCGAGCGCCCACTCCGAGCCGAAGCTCGGTTCGCTTGTCGCCGCCATAGATACCCTCGCGTTCTGCAGGTTCCTGATGCGGGCACCTGCTGGAGAGCGGCGCCCGTCGTGTTGCGCGGAAGCTGAGGGTTCTCCACTTAAGAGTGGGTGAACGGCGCCCGCCAATTTTCCCGTGTTGTCATTGTAGTTTTTGCAGTTTTCTACTGTGGAACAAAACTCGTTCTCTGGCGTTACAGGCGCCGTGAAGACGCGTCTCCGCAAAGCGCTGCAGTATTGGTGGTACGACCGGGGCTGCCGCGCGATCGATGAAACGGCACCGGTTTCAGCCGACGACTCCGACGTCGTCGTGCTGTCGATGCTCAATGCCAACCACGTGACCATGTATCTGGTCGCAGCCAAGACGCTGCATCGTCAGCTCGGGCGCGGCCGGTTTCTGGTGGTCGACGACGGCACGCTGACGGAGGCGCACCGCGCGCGCATCCGTCACCATCTGCCGCTGGTCGAGTTCGTGCCGATCGCCTCGATCGATCGCCGCGGCCTGCCCAAAGGCGGTACGTGGGAGCGGCTGGCGCTGATCGCCGAACTCGCCGAGCGCGCCTATGTCGTGCAGATGGATGCCGACACGCTGGCGTTGCGCGGCCTTCCCGAAGTGGCGCGCCAGATCGGCAGGAATGCGTCCTTCACCATCAACGGCGATCCCGACAGCGCCATCGAATCCCTGGCCGCGGCGGCGGCGCGCATGGACGAGCATCCGCACGTGCAGAACATGGCCGAGCGCGCGCTGACCAGCATCGGGCTCGACGAAAATGCGCGTTATGTGCGCGGCTGTTCCGGTTTCGCGGGCTTCGCGCGCGGCAGCGACGTCGGTCCGCGCATCCGCGACTTCTCGGCCCGCATGGAACGCGCGCTGGGCAGCAAATGGACCGAGTGGGGTTCCGAGCAGGTCGGCTCGAACTTCCTCATCGCCAACGCGCCGTCATCGATCGTGCTGTCGGCGCCGCGCTATCTGAATTATCCCGGCGGCGCGGTTCCGCCGGTGACGTCGTTCCTGCACTTCATCGGCCCGTCGCGCTTCAGCAACGGCACCTATCGCCGTTTCGCCAGCATGGCGATCGGCGCGCTGCGCAACGACCTGACGCAGCAGGCGGCGTGATCTGCAGCGTTTTCACCACAGAGGTTGCAGAGGTGCAGCATGAGCTTCGCGCGTCGCATGACTTTGCGTTCTCTGGGGTAAATTCAAAGGACCCGGAATGACCGTGGCAGAAGCCTACGTGACGCACGAGCCAGCGCCACCGCAGCGCGATTTCGTCGCCGGCCCGGCGGTGATCCGTTCGCGTGACGTGACCACGCGCCCGCTGCGCGTCGCGGTGTTCACGACCTTGTTTCCCAACCCGGCACGGCCGCAGCACGGCGTGTTCGTCGCCAACCGGCTCGAGAAGCTGGTGGCGACGGGCCAGGTGCAGGCGCGCGTGATCGCGCCGGTGCCGTGGTTTCCGTCATCGCATCCGATGTTCGGCGACTGGGCGCGCCATGCGCGCGTGCCGTCGATCTCGACCGTGCGCGGCATCGCGGTCGAGCATCCGCGCTACCTGGTGCTGCCCAAGATCGGCATGCGCGTGACGCCGACCACGCTGGCGCGCGCAGCGCACGGCGCTTTGCTGCGGGCCCAGCGCGATCTCGGCGGCATCGACCTGATCGACGCGCATTATCTCTATCCCGACGGCGTCGCGGCGGCGAAGCTGGCGCGCTGGCTCGGCGTGCCGTTCGTGATGACCGCGCGCGGCACCGACGTGAATCTGATCCCGCGCTGGGACGGTCCGCGCCGCGCCATTCTCGACGCCTGCAACCAGGCCGCCGGCGTGATCGCCGTGTCGGCCGCGTTGCGCGACGAGCTGGTGGCGCTGGGCGGCGCGGCCGAAAAGATCCGCGTGCTGCGCAACGGCGTCGATCTGCAGCGCTTCACCCCGCCGCAGGACCGCGACGCGCTGCGGCGCGAACTCGGCGCGCCGGACAGGCTGCTGCTCTCGGTCGGTCACCTGATCGAGCGCAAGGGCCATCATCTGATCATCGACGCGCTGGCCCAGCTGCCCGACATGCATCTCTGGATCGCGGGCGAGGGGCCCGAGCGCGCGGCGCTGGAAAGACTGGCGCGCGAGCGCGGCGTCGAGGCGCGCGTGCGGCTGCTCGGCGCGCAGCCGCATGACGAGCTGAAACGTCTCTACGCCGCCGCCGACGCGCTGGTGCTGGCGTCGAGCCGCGAGGGCTGGGCCAACGTGCTGCTCGAAGCGATGGCGTGCGGCACGCCGGTGGTGGCGACGCCGATCTGGGGCAATCCCGAAGTGGTGGCGCGGCCGGCCGCCGGCCTGCTGACGCTCGACCGCAGTGCAGCGTCGATCGCCGAAACCGTGTCGCGGCTGCTGGCGCAGCTGCCCGACCGGGCGGCGACGCGGCGCTATGCCGAAGGGTTCGACTGGGAGCCGACCACCGAAGGCCAGCTCGAGCTGTTTCGGGCGGCGGTGGCCCGGATCGGGTGAGGCGCCGGTGACAAATGCGTGACGGCTGCGTTCTGGGGTCCGCACATCCCCATCAGCCCCATGCCAGACCCTCAATTCTCGATCATCGTGCCCTGCTACAACGAACAAGGTGCGGTCGAACGCACGCTTGAGCAGTTGACCCGCGCGGTCCGCGGCCGGGCCTGCGAAATCATCCTGGTCAATGACGGCTCGGTCGACGGCACCGCCGCGATCCTGGCCCGCATCGCGGCCCAACGCAGCGACGTGCGCGTCTACGCCCATGGCAGCAATCGCGGCTACGGCGCCGCGCTCAAGACCGGCATACGGCAGGCGAGCGGCGAGCTCATCGTCATCATCGACGCCGACGGGTCGTACCCGATCGAAATCATCCCTTCGCTGGTCGATGCCTGCGCCGAGTTCGACATGGTGGTCGGCGCGCGCACCGCGCCCGACGCCCGCCATTCCCGGCTGCGCGCCTTCCCGAAAATCTTTCTGCGCATCTGGGCGTCGTGGATCGCGCGCCAGCACATCCCCGACATCAATTCCGGCCTGCGCGTGTTCCGGCGCGACGTGGCGATGAAATATTTCGGCATCCTGCCCAACGCCTTCAGCTTCACGCTGACCATCACGCTGGCGATGCTGACCAACTTTCACGCCGTCGCCTTCGTCCCCATCTCCTACCGGCCACGCATCGGCAGATCCAAGATCCGTCCGATCCGCGACACGTTCCTGTTCCTGTCGCTGATCGCGCGCACCGGCGTCTATTTTGCGCCCATCCGCTTTTTCGCGCCGCTGATCGCGGCGTTGTTCGTCGTGTTCGTCGGCTGCCTGCTGCACGACGCCGTGGTGCTGCAGGACCTGACCGAGAAGACGCTGATCGTGTTTTTCTTCCTGTTCAACATGGCGTCGTTCGCGCTGCTCGCCGACATGATCGACAAGCGGACCGCGAAAGAATGATGGCGCGGCGCGCGCGGCCCGCCGCGGTCGGGCTCGGCGCATGACCTCGGCGCTCGACGCGAGCGGCGCCGGGCTGCGCGCCTGGCCGCTCAAGCTCGCTGCGCTGTTCGCGGTCAGCGCCTGCATCACGGTGCCGTATTTCGCGGGCTGGGCCGGCGCGTTGCGCTATCACGACCAGGATGAGCGCGTGCGCGTGGCGGTGCTGGCGCTGTTGTTTCTCGTGCAGCTCGCGGGCACCGCCTGGCTGGTGCGCTCGCGCATCGAGGCCGCGCTGCCGGTGGGGCGGACGGCGTGGATCTGCCTCGCGCTCTACACCGCGCTGTCGGTGCTGGTCGGGGCTGCAATTCTGCAGGGCTTTCCCAATTCGGCCGACGAATGGATTTTTGTGTTCCAGGCCGACACCTATGCGCGCGGGCGGCTCTACAATCCGCTGCCGCCCGAGCCCGACACCGGGCTGTTTTATCTGATCCACATCTTCATGCGCGACGGGAAGTGGATCGGCCAATATCCGCCGGGCTGGCCGGCCGTGCTGGTGCCGTTCCGCATGCTCCATATTCCGGCCTGGCTCGCCAACGTGATGATGGGCACCGCATTGCTGGCAGCGACGGCGCGGATGGCGCTGCGCCTGCTGCCGCCGACCGAGGCGGCGCTGGCGACGTGCGCGGTCGCTCTGACGCCCTTCATCGTCTTCAACAACGGCTCGTTCTATTCGCACCAGATGCCGGCGCTGCTGGGCGTGCTGTTCGCGCTCGTGTCGCTCAACTTCCTGCGCGCACCGTCCTGGCCTGCCGCGCTGGCGGGTGGTGTCTGTCTCGGGCTGATCGGCATCACGCGCTATATGGACGTGCTCGCACTGGCGACGCCATTCGGCGTGCTGCTGCTGTGGAAGGCGCGGCGCCAGCCGAAGATGCTGCTGCCGGCGCTGGGGTTCGCGCTGGGCGCGCTGCCCTTCCTGGTGCTGCTGCTCGCCTATGACAAGGCGGTGACCGGCGACGCGCTGCGCGCGGTCTCGCGCTGGGGCTATCCTGACGACCCGGTCTACCGGCTCGGATTCAATGCCAAGAACACGCCGCCCGAAGCGCTGGTGCGGCTGCTGCGGCGCCAGGCCGAGCTGATGGAATGGACGGCGCCGGCGCTGTTGCTGCTGTGGGGCGTCGCGTTCGTGGTGCGCGTGGTGACGCGGCGCGCGACCTGGCTCGACTGGATCTATCCGAGCTTCCTCGGCTGGTATGCGTTGTCGCCGGTGCAGGGCGGCGAGCGCTATGGGCCGCGCTATTACCTGCCGGCTTATCCGTTCATGGTGCTCACCATCGCGACCGCGATCGGCGTTGCGCCGCGACTGGGACGCTGGCTGCGCGCCGGGCTGGCCACATGCCTGCCCGTTGCGCTGGCGCTGGGCATCGGCTGGGCGATCTTCACGCAGCGCATGGTCCACGAGCGCCGTGCGATGGAGATCGCGATCGACGAGGCGCGGCTCGCCAATGTCGTGGTGATCGTGCCGGGCTCGATCGGCACGGTGCGGCCGATGGAATGGTGGGATCTGGCGCGCAACGACCCGGACATGTCCAATTCGGTGCTGTTCGCGGCCGACTACGTGGATACCGAGGCCGGCACGGAGCAGCGCCTGGCCGAGCTCTTTCCCGACCGCGCGATCTGGCGTTATCGCTGGGACCGTCCGTCGCGGCAGGGCACATTGGAGCTGGTGCGCGAACCTAGTTCGCCAAAAAAACGTTCCGAGGCTCGATGAAAGCAAGCGCGCATCTGAACACCCGAAACGGCGATCATCTCCACGCCCTGACCGGCCTGCGCGGCCTCGCCGCATGGTGGGTCGCGTTCTACCATTTCCGCTTCGAGTTTCCCGTCGGCATGCCGGACTGGGCCTTGCCGCTGGCGGGGCACGGTTATCTCGCGGTCGACCTGTTCTTCATCCTGTCGGGTTTCATTCTGGCGCTGAACTACGCCGAGCGGGTCGGCACGCGCGACAGCGGTTCGGTGCGCGCCTTTCTGATCGCGCGCGTCGCGCGCATCTGGCCGCTCCATGCGGTGATGAGCCTGCTGTTCCTGATCAACCCGCTCGCGATCCTGTTCTTCTCGACGCAGAAGGAACTCGCCGGCCGCTATCCGATCGAGCATTGGCTGATGAGCCTCGTGCTGATCCAGAATTGGGGCTTCACCAACAAGTTGGACTGGAACGTGCCGGCCTGGTCGATCTCGACCGAGTGGGCGGCGTATCTGCTGTTCCCGTTGCTGGTCGCAGTCGCGTGGCGCATCGCGCGGACGCGGCTCGCGGCCCTGGTTTGCCTGGCGGTGATGCTGGCGGCGATCGCCGGTTTCTTCGCCGCCCTCGGCGTGCCCTCGCTCGACACCGACATTCCGCATCACGGCCTGCCGCGCTGCCTGCTCGAATTCACCACCGGCCTGTTCCTCTACCGCGCCTGGCGCCTGGGCAGCGTTTCGGCCGCAGCGCATTTCCTGTTCGTCGCGGTGGCGATCGCGTGCATCACCGCCTACGCGCTGGGGGCCGGGCCCGACTGGGCGTTGCTGCCGACCGGGTTCGCGGCGTTGATCGTCACGCTCGCGAGTCCGCGCGGGCCGGCGCGCGTGCTCGCCTGGGCACCGATCCTGTTCCTCGGCGAGATCAGCTACTCGACCTATCTCGCGCATTGGTTCGTGCGCGACTGGACCAAGTTCCTGGTGATGGACCGGTACGGCGAGATCTTGCCGCTGGTGGTGTTCCTGGCCGCGACGCTGATCGCGTCGGTGGCGCTGTTCTATCTGGTCGAAAAGCCCGGCCGCTCGTGGACGCGCAAAGTGCTCACCAAACGCATCGGCGCCGCACCGATGCCGACGCCGCGGATCGAGGTCGATCCGGCAGTGTGATTTCTTCCGTCATGCCCGCCGCCCAGGCCGTGGGCCAAGACCAGGTCACCCCGGCATGGTGTCGAAAACCTGCAGGCCGGCCGGCATCACGACCCAGTCGGGACGGTCGCGCGCGAAGATGGCCTTGGTCGGCAGGAACCGCGACGGATCGTCGAGCGAGCCGGCATAGATCGTGTGCGAGGTGTCTTCGCCGACGATGCCGCCAAACACCAGGCTGCCGCAGGCGGGACAGAAATTGCGCACCGCGTCGGTGCCGCGGATCGACGGCGAGCGGAAGAGCCGCGTTTCGCCGCTGAAGCGCACGGCGCTGCTGGCAAACCCCATGAACGGCGCGAACCCCGACCCGGACGCTTTCCGGCAATCGGCGCAGTAGCAATAGCCGGCATAGCTCGGCTCGCCGCTCGCTTCGTAGCGGATCGCGCCGCAAAGACAGCCGCCGGTGATGTTGGTTCCGGTTTCGCTCATGGGCCAGGTTGGTATCACGGCCGACGCGAGAGGCAAGCGGTGCAACCATCCTTGCCGATGCCGGCCCAGGCTTGACGGACGTCAACGCGGGCAGGACCGCAGAACGCTAGGGTAGGCCGGCTCTCGCGGCGCATGCACCGGGCGAGGCGGGCCTGCGCGCGAGGTACAGACGAAATCGCTTTTTGCGCGTCCGAACCGGCGCTGACGCCCTCGGCAACTGAGTGACGATCGAAGTGACAACCACGCATGCAGCCTACGCGACCGACGGCGCGGAGCAGCACCCGCACCATCCCAGCTTTGTGCAACGCTGGCTGTTCGCGACCAACCACAAGGACATCGGCTCGCTCTACCTGATGTTCGCGATCATGTCGGGCCTGGTCGGCGGGGCGATCTCGATGGTGATGCGCTACGAGCTGGCGCAGCCGGGCCTGCAGCTGTTCCACGACAACCAGCAATGGGGCGTCGCGGTGACGCTGCACGGGCTGATCATGATCTTTTTCACCGTGATGCCCGCTTTGATCGGCGGCTTCGGCAACTGGTTCGTGCCGATCATGATCGGCGCCCCCGACATGGCGTTTCCGCGGCTCAACAACATCTCGTTCTGGCTGCTGCTGCCGGCGTTCGTGCTGGTGATGGCCAGCGGCTTCATCGGCGAAGGGGCGGGTGCAGGCTGGAATTTCTATCCGCCGCTGTCGCATTCGACCAGCCATCCCGGCGCCGCGATCGATTCGATGCTGCTGGGGCTGCACCTGGCCGGCGCGTCGTCGATCCTGGGCGCGATCAACTTCATCACCACCATCTTCAACATGCGCGCGCCGGGCATGACCCTGCACAGGATGCCGCTGTTCGTGTGGTCGATGCTGGTGACCGCGTTCCTGCTGCTGGTGGCGCTGCCGGTGCTGGCGGGCGCCATCACCATGCTGCTCACCGACCGCAATTTCGGCACCTCATTCTTCATTCCCGAGGGCGGCGGCGACCCGGTCCTGTTCCAGCATCTGTTCTGGTTCTTCGGCCATCCCGAAGTCTATGTGCTGATCCTGCCGGGCTTCGGCATCGTCAGCCAGGTCATCGCGACCTTCTCGCACAAGCCCGTGTTCGGCTATCTCGGCATGGCCTATGCGATGGTCGCGATCGGCGTGATCGGGTTCATCGTCTGGGCGCACCACATGTTCGTCGCCGGGATCGGCGTCGACACGCGCGCCTATTTCTCGGCGGCGACGATGATCATCGCGGTGCCGACCGGCGTCAAAATCTTCTCCTGGATCGCGACGATGTATGGCGGCTCGATCGAGTTCAAGACGCCGATGCTGTGGGCGATCGGCTTCATCTTCCTGTTCACGATCGGCGGCCTGACCGGAATCGTCCTGTCGAACGCGTCGGTCGATACGGTGTTTCACAACACCTACTACGTGATCGCGCATTTCCATTACGTGCTGTCGCTGGGTGCGGTGTTCACGATCTTTGCCGGCTTCTATTACTGGATCGGCAAGATCAGCGGCCGGCAATATCCGGAATGGGCCGGCCAGCTGCATTTCTGGACCAGCTTCATCGGCGTCAACCTGGCGTTCTTCCCGCAGCACTTTCTCGGCATTGCGGGCATGCCGCGCCGCTATGTCGACTATCCCGACGCGTTCGCGGGCTGGAACCACGTCTCCTCGATCGGCGCCTTCATCGCGGGCGCGTCGACGTTGTTCTTTGTCGGCGTCGCCTTGTGGACCGTGTTCGCGGGACGCAGGGTCGGCGCGAATTACTGGGGCCCGGGCGCGACGACGCTGGAATGGACCTTGTCGTCCCCGCCGCCGTTCCACCAGTTCGAGCGGTTGCCGCAGGTGCGCTGAGCTTGGCGCCGCGCAGGGGGGCGGCGTGCTCGGGGCGGGACGTCGCGGCGCCACAACTTCACGACTGCACGATGCGTGCTGACCGCGCCGAATGATTTCATCATCGGCGGCGGATCGTTCGATCGGTAAGATCGCGCGATCGAACAGGCGTGCGCTGCCCGGGGACTGAACGTTCACCCCGCAGCGGAGGAGGGCGACATGGTGGTGACGGACAGGCAGTTCGCGGGATCGATCCCCGACCTTTACGACCGCTACCTGGTTCCCATGCTCTTCGAACCCTATGCGCGGGAGCTGGCCGATCGGATCGCCGCCGCCGCGCCGCAGGACGTGCTGGAGACCGCGGCCGGAACCGGCGTCCTCACGCGAGAACTCGCAGCGCGCCTTCCCGCGCACGCACGGATCGTGGCGACCGATCTCAACCAGCCGATGCTCGATCAAGCCGCGAAGCAACAGTCGCTTTGCGATCGGGTCACGTGGCAGCAGGCCGACGCGCTGGCGCTGCCGTTTGCGGACCAGGCGTTCGACGCGGTCGCGTGCCAATTCGGCGTCATGTTTTTTCCCGACAAGGTCAAAGCCTACCGCGAGGCGCGCCGCGTTCTGAAGCCGGGCGGTCGATTCTTCTTCAGCGTGTGGGACCGGATCTCCGCCAACGAATTCGCCGATGTCGTCACCAACGCGCTGGCTGCGGTCTTTCCCCAGGACCCGCCTCTGTTCATGGTCCGCACGCCGCATGGCTATTGCAACCTCGAGCGCATTCGTCAGGAGCTGACCGAAGCAGGTTTTGCGGATGTTTCGGTCGAGACCGTCGAGCACTGGAGCAGAACCGCGTCGCCGGCGGATGCGGCGATCGCGTACTGCCAGGGCACGCCGCTCAGGAGCGAAATCGAAAGCCGCGATGCATCACGGCTCGAAGATGCGACCACGCTTACTGCGCACGCACTTGCGTGCCGGTTTGGGGAGGGGGCGATCG
>JAQGIE010000118.1 GCA_028291365.1 Rhodospirillales bacterium | reverse complement strand
TGAAGACGTAGGCGCCTTCCTTGACGAAGAGCTTCGCAGTGGCCAGGCCGATCCCCGACGTGCCACCGGTGATGACGGCCACCTTGCCCTGCAACTTACCCATGATCCTCTCCTCCAGTGATCGTCTTGGTGGTGGAACCTGCTCGGCGCAGCGCGCTTTCCGGCCGAGGCCCGTAAACATTGCGGTCACAATTATTGGATCGCGCTATAATGGCGATCGCAATTTTTGAGTCAAATCGATCCGTTTTTGAGCGAGAGAACCCCTTGAAAGTCACAAAGGAAAAGGCCGCCAAGAACCGCTCGGCGCTTGTGCAAGCCGCCGGACGCCTGTTCCGGGAGCGCGGCATCGACGGTGTCGGCGTCGCGGAGATCAGCAAGAAGGCCGGGCTGACCCATGGGGCGCTCTACGCCCAGTTTCCGTCCAAGGAGGCGCTGGCAGCCGAAGCTTTCGCATGCGCCTTCGAGCGCGGGTTGGAGCGGATGACGGCAGGCCGGGATGGCCGTCCCCCCGCGCTGAGTGATTATCTCGACTTCTATTTGTCGTCCGACCAGCGCGACAACCTGGCGAAGAGCTGCCCGATCTCGGCCTCCGCCAGTGAAATCGCACGACAGGATAAAGTCATCCGCGCCTGCTTCACCGAGGCGTTTGGGCGACTGGTCGCGGTCCTGGAAAGCGAGCTCGGCGCCTCTCCGGTCAAAGCCGAGAATCGTCAGCGCGCCCTGGCGATGACGGCCGCGATGATCGGCGGCGTCGCCGCGTCGCGCGCGGTCGCCAAGACGGACCCAACGCTATCGAATGAGATCCTGAGGGCCGTCCGACGGATTGTCGGCGAGGTCGGCGGAGAAAACGGGCCGGTTCGCGGAGCGCGAAAGAGGGCGCAGGCGACGACGAAGCGGCGGTAATGCGCGTGCGCTGTTGAAAGCGATTCAGAAGCACAGTCCCAAGCTACGCCGGCACCTAGCGCGGCATCACCTTGACGCCGCCTGCTTGGCCGGCGCCGCCGCGCGCAGCAGCTGGGTCAGCGTTTCGACTCCGCGCTCGATGCCGCGCACATCCATCAGGCCGAAGCCGAACAGGAATCCGTTGAGCTCGCTCGTCGTGGTGCCGAGACGATTGAGCGCCTGAATGCGGTGGCCGCGCTCGTCGGCCTGGCGCGACACCAGCAGCGCGTCGATCGACGGCACCAGATGCGCCGACAGATGCAGCCCGCTGTCGCCCTCGATCGGCTGCAGCAGATCCCCCGCATGCTGCGCGATCGCATGCAGCAACGCGGCGCGTCGCTCGCCATAGACTTTGCGCATCTTGCGCATGTGGCGTGCGAGATGCCCTTCGGCGATGAACGCGGCCAGCGTGTCCTGGGTCATGGTCGGCGCGCACCAGTCCTTGGTCTGCTTGGCGCGCACCAGCGCGCGCTTCGCCCAGGGCGGCGTCACCACGAAGCCGAGACGCAGCGACGGAAACAGGCTCTTCGAGAAGGTGCCGACATAGAAGACCGACTCGGCGCGATCGAGCGTCTGCAACGCTGCATGCGGCCGGCCGCCGAAACGGAACTCGCCGTCATAATCGTCCTCGACGATGACGGCGTTGTTGGCTTGCGCGAAATCGAGCAGCGCGGCGCGCCGGCGCGGCGACATCACCACGCCCAGCGGATATTGATGCGAAGGCGTGACGCAGATGATGCGCGCATCGCCCGGCAGCTGTTCGACGATCATGCCTTCTTCATCCACCGGCACGGTGCGGATGATGGCGCCTGACGCCTCGAACGAGAGGCGCATCGGCACGTAGTTGGGCTCTTCCATCGCGACGACGGTGCGGCCGGGCGTGACCAGGATGCGTGCCAGCAATCCAAACGCCTGCTGCGCGCCCGCCGTGACGACGACGTCGTCGGCGCCGCATGCGACGGCGCGCGTGAACGAGACATGCTTGGCGATCGCGTCGCGCAGTTCCGGCTGGCCTTCGGGCGGCGCATAGACGGCGGCGCGCTTCGACGAGGCGCGCAGCGCGCGCGCCGAAAGGCGCATCCAGATGGCGAACGGAATCAGCGCCGCGTCGGGATAGCCGGTGCGGAAATCGAAGCCGCCCTCTTCGGGCGGCGTGAATCGAAACGGTGAACGCGATGCGCGCGCCATCTGGTTGAGACGCCCATCCGGCTCGGCGTCGCTGCGCGCTTCTTTGGGCGGCGGCGCCTGCGGCAGCACGTCGGCGACATAGGTGCCCGAGCCCGGGCGGGCCACGAGATATCCCTCGCTCAGCAGCAGGTCGTAGGCCGCCACCACCGTATTGCGCGACACGCCAAGCGCGTCGGCCAGCGCGCGTGTCGCCGGCAAGCGCAGATCCGGCTTCAGACGCCCGTCGAGAATCGCCGCGCGCAGTTGCCCATGCAGCGCCCGCAGCCGGTCGCGCGAGCCGGGCGGGGGCAGGGTGATGGCGAGCTCGAAAATTGGATCCATAAGATTGCTCGTTCTTGGCTCTCTTTGGATACCACGCACCCGTTCATGCTGCGACTGCGTTCTGGCGCCCGAATCCGAGAGATCGAGCATGTCACGGCCTTTCAGCATCGACCCGCAGCTGCGCAAGGCCGAGGCGGTGCGCTGATGGCCCGCCGCAGAATCAGCCTGCCGCTGCGGCAGCTCACCGACCCCGCCGAAGACGGACCGCCGCGCTATGAGCGATTGGCCGACGAAATCCGGCGCCTGATCCTGTGCGGCAGCATCGGACCGGCGCGCCAGATTCCGTCCGAGCGCGAACTGGCCCGCGAATTCACCGTGTCGCGCAACACGGTGGCGGCTGCGATCGGGCTGCTGGTGCAAGAAGGCCTGCTGCAGCGTCGGGCGAGTTCGGGCACCTATGTCGCCGATCCGATCCCGGTGCATCTGCTGCCGGCCGAATTGCCCGTCGCGCTTGCGCCGCCGCAACAGCGCGCCGTCAACGCCGCCGCCATCGCGACGGTGCGCGTGCTGTCGCCGTGGGTGGCCAGCACCGAATCCTTTCCGCGTCCGCGCTGGGCCCGGTTGCTGGCACAGGCCGCCAGCGGTCCGCACGGGCTCGTTGCGCCGCCCGCCGGCGGTCTCGACGCGACGCGCGCGGCGATCGCTGCCTATGTGTCGCAGACTCGCGGCGCGCGCTGTGCACCCGAGCAGGTCATTGTTCTGTCGTCCCTGCGTGCGGGATTCGACCTGACCACGCGTCTGTTGCTGAGCCCGGGCGAGGTCGCGCTGGTCGAAGATCCCTGCGATCCCGCGTTGCTGCCGCCGCTGCGTGCCGCGGGTGCGCGCGTGCAGAGCATCACGCTCGATCGCAACGGCATCGACCCGACCCGCACCACCGGCGCGAATCTTGTCGTCGTCGAACCGACCCATCAGGTCCCGACCGGCTTCAGCGCCGATCTGCGGAACCGCACTGCGTTGCTGAACTGGGCGGCGGCCACGGGCGCCTGGGTGGTCGAACTCGATCGCGGCAGCGAGCTGCGCCACGAAGGCCGTGCGCTCGCCAGTTTGCAGGCGCTCGATCAGAATGCGCGCGTGATCCAGCTCGGCAGTTTCGATCACACCTTCTTCAGCGCCATCGGTCTTGCCTACGCGATCGTGCCGTTGTCGCTGGCGCAGGGATTTGCTGCTGCGGCCGAAGCGGCCGGACTCCAACCGCCCTCGTTGCTGCAGGCGGCCTTGGCCAGCTTCATCGATCGCGGCCATGCGACCGCCCATCTGCTCCGCCTGACGCCGCTCTATCGCGAACGCCGCGAGGCGCTGCTGGAGGGACTGCGCCACGTCGAACACGCGTTCGAGATCGGTCCGTCCCAGGCCGGGCTGCACGTGACGCTGTTCGCGCGCCATCCGGTCGACGACGTCGCGCTCGCCGCGCATGCGAACCGTCGTGGCCTGGGCGTGCTGCCGTTATCGAGCCACGGTCTGGCGCGTCCGGTGTCGGGACTGGTGCTCGGTTATGCGGGGGTGAGCACGATCGGCGTGCGCAACGCCGCGCGCAGCCTGGCTGACCTGTTGCCGCACGCCGTTGCGGCGTAACCGAACGTATGAAGGGCAAAATCGCCAGCTAACTCAGCTGTCGCTGCCAGAGGGCGATGCGCCGGTCGAGCCGCCCTTCTTCCAAGGTTCAGTTGCGGTGCGGCAAGTCTTGCGCCCGGGTCGAGAATTACGAGCTTTTTACGGATTTCTTGTCTTCAAGGTACCGTGAACGCGCGCATTCGCGTTCAGCCCGTGCCGCCGTCATCCTTCGGGCCCGGCTTGGCAGCGCGCCGGCGCAGTTCTTTGGCGCTGAGGCCGGCCGGCGTCGCGCCTTTGCTGGTTCCGTCCTGCGGCAGCTTGCCTGGATTGTCGGCAGGTTTGGTCTTGGGCGGATCGCTGCGGCTCATGGTTTTCGAACTCGCCGCTGACGCCACCGGTTCCACGCCGCTTCGATCGGCATCATCAGCGCCACCGTCGCGCGTTTGAGCCACGGTATGTCCTGACTCAAAAGCAGCGCGCCGAGCGGCAGCATCCAGATGCCGAGGATCGGCAGGAATGACAGCACGCCGCCCACCATCAGCAGCAGCGCGACCGGAATGCGCAGCCACCAGCGCGGCGGCGATCGCAGCCATTCGAGGATGCGGCGCGCACGGGGCGGCAGCTTGCGCTCGCGTTCGTCGATCCAACGTTCGGCTTCGTCGGCGCTGGGAAATTTCATTTGCCCAAGCTCACCATGGCCAGGTTCACGTTGCCGATCGTCGCGCCGGCGCGCCGACCCAACTCGTGCCGGCGGCGAGCCGTTCGCCTTTCATCAGCAGCGACAGGTCGCCCAGCCGCGAACCCGCTTCCATCTCGGTGTCGTACAGGACCGTCGCCGAACGCCCGACCGAGCAGCCGGGTCCGATCTTCACGACTCCCATCTTCATCACGCGATCTTCGAACAGATGCGTCTGCAGGTCGGTATCCTGCCCGATCTCGGCCTCGTCGCCGATCTCGACCAGATCGAATTCGGTGATGAAGCTGGTTTCGAGCCAGACGCGGCGGCCGATCTTGGTGCCGAACGCGCGCAGGACCAGCGGCGCGATGGGCGTTCCGAGCACGATGTCGAGCAGCAGCGGCACGACGATCGTCTCGTACAGTCCGGTCACGAGTTCGCTGGTCCAGACCCAGGCGCTCCACAATGGAACGGTTTTCGGCTTGTAGGCGCCGACGACGATCCATTTCACTGCCACGACGAACGCGGTGGCGACCAGCGCGTAGCCGGCGACCGCGAACGGCGCCAGCAGGATCAGCTGCCAGAGATCGTTCTCTTCATAGAGGTCGTTCAACGCCGCGATGATTGCGAACAAGGTGACGATCTGCAGGCCGAACGGCAGCGTGGCGCGGAAGAACTCGATCGCGTAGCGCGCCAGCACCAATTTCCGCGGCGGGTGATAGGTGCGCGTGGCGTCGATGCCCTGCAGGATTTCGCGCCCCGGCAGCCGCAGCGCCGGACAGCCCAGCCACGCCGAGCCGGGTTCGAGCCTGGTCACGCCGGGCGGCGGCGCCGACATCACCGCGAGCAGCGCGTCGTCGCCGACTTCGGTGCCTGCGCGCACCAGCGCCGAATTGCCGATGAAGGCGCGCGCGCCGATGCTGGTCGCGGCGAAGCCGACCCAGTCGCCAAACCGTTTCGGTGCGCCCACCGTCGCCGCGTCGGCGATGAAGGCGTCGGGGCCGACCGTCAGCAGGTCGATCGACAGCGGCGCGTCGGACGAGCACTCGGCGCCGCGTCCGATCTTGGCGCCGAACAGACGCAGCACCCACGGGAAATACAGCGTGCCGGTGAACGGCCGCAGAAACTCCATCGCGAGATCGATGAGGCGCTGTGCCGCCCAATGCCGGACATAGGTGCTGCTGGTGCGGCGATAGAGACCGGGGACCAGCCGCGGCAGCAGCAATCGTTTGATCGCGGTGACCAAAGCCAGCAGCAGGCCAAGAAACACTGCCGCCGCAAGCGGCGCCACGATCAGCGACAGAAGCAGACTTTCGTTCCACGCTTGCAGAAACAGGGTGAAGCCGGGAATCGCGGCGGCCAGCGGCACCAGCACGATCGCGAACGCCCACATTGCCTGGAAGACGCGCAGATAGGCGCCGTTCCGCGGTTGCTCGCCGTCCGCCAGCGCACGCTCGCGCACCGCCGCGAGCAGCGGATCGACCATCGATGCGGGTTGCACCGGCGATCCCGCCCACACGCTGCTGGTCTGCAGGCGCGAGCCGCGCGGCACCAGCGACTGATCGGCGATCAACACGTCTTCGCCGAGCACCGTATCAAGGGCGAGCACCGAATTGGTGCCGACATACGACCGGGCGCCGACACGGATCGGGCCGATGCGCAGCCGGCCGCGCACGATCTCGTAGCCGAGCATCTGCGCGTCCTTGCCGATCGTGGTGCCTGCTTCGATGGTCAGCAGGTCGGGCGCCATGATGGCATCGGTGCCGAGCACGACGCCGGCGCCGATTTTGGCGCCGAGCAGACGGTAATAGGTGTTCAGCAGCGGGCTGTGCACCAGGAACCGAACCGGTGCCATGTTGAGCAGCCGGCGCACCAGCCAGAAGCGGAAGGCGTAGAGTCCGTAGGCGTCGTAGTCGCCCGGTTTGATGCGGCCGATGATCAGCCATTTGAGCGGCACCGACGCCGCGATCAGCCCAGGGTAGTAGACCGACATCGACAGCAAGGTCAGGCCGACGATGAATTGCAGTTCGCCGAACGTCGAATCCGGATCGTAGGTGATCGTCGCGACCGGCAGGATGTATTGCGCCGCGACCAGCAGGTAGAGCGCGTAGACCCCGATCATCTGTCCGGCCGAGAACAGGGTCCAGCGCAGCAGCGCGATGCGCGAAGCGGGCGCCGGCGCGGCATGCGGTTCCTCGACCGGCGGCGCCGCGATCGCGGCAGACAGCGCGCGCACCGTCGGATAGGTATAGAGGTCGGCGACGCCGAGATGGGCGAAGTCCGCCGTGCTGCGCAGATCCGACACGACGCCCGCGGCAAGCAGCGAATGGCCGCCGAGATCCTGGAAGAAGTCGTCATCGACCGACACGGTGTCGCGACCGAAACGCTTGGCGAAAGCGGCGGCGATGATGCGTTCGCGATCATTGACGGGGGCCGCGAACGGACGCGCGCTGCTGACGCGCGGCGAGGTCGGCGCGGGCAGGCGCTTGCGATCGATTTTGCCTGACGGCAGGCGCGGCAGGTCGCTGACGGTTTCGACGAAAGCCGGCACCATGTAAGCGGGCAGCTTGCCGCGCGCCCAGGCGACGAGATCCTGACCCATCGTGGTCTCGAAACCTGCGGCCGGAACGACATGCGCGACGAGTTCGATCGAACCATCCGCCTGCACCTGCGACGACACGGCGATGGCGCGCACGCCTTCCACGTCGGCAAGCGCATTTTCGACTTCGCCGAGCTCGACCCGGTAGCCGCGAACTTTGACCTGATCGTCGACGCGGCCGAGGAACAGGATTTCGCCGCCTTCGACGCGCACCCGGTCGCCGGTGCGATAGAGACGCGGCGGCGCCTGGCTGTCGGGGTCGGGATTGGTGATGAAGCGGCTTTGGTCGGCGCCGATGCCGAGATAGCCGCGCGCGAGTTGCGGACCGCCGACCCAAAGCTCGCCCTCGGCGCCGCGCGGCAGCGGCCGGGCCGCGTCGTCGAGCACATAGGCGCTGTGGTTGGGCAGCGGCGTGCCGATGGTGAGCTTGCGGTCGAGCGCCACTTCCTGCGCCGTGACGATCACCGTCGCTTCGGTCGGGCCGTAGGTGTTGAGCACGCGGCGGCGCGGCGTCAGCCCCCCTTTCATGCCCAACCAGCGACGCGCCACGTCGGGCGGGCAGGCCTCGCCGCCGAGAATGAGAAGGCGCAGCGACGGCAGGTCGGGATCGAGCAGGGCCGCGAGCGTCGGTACGGTCGACAGGACGGTGGCACGACGCTCGGCCAGCCACGGTCCGAGATCCGGTCCCGATCGCGCCACCACCGCCGGCGCCTGCAGCAGCGCTGCGCCGTTGGCCAAGGCGCACCAGACTTCTTCGACCGCGGCGTCGAAGGCGAGCGTGAAGCCCTGATAGACGCGATCCTGGGGCTGCATCGCGTAGAGGCGGGAGGCGGCGCGGACATAGTGCACCGCCGACATATGCTCGATCGCAACGCCTTTCGGCCGCCCGGTCGATCCCGAGGTGAAGATGATGTAGGCGAGATCGCGCGGACCGGCATCGAGCGCTGGATCGGGCGGCAGCGGGCCGGCGTCGAGCACGTCCAGCATGTGGGTGATCTTGTCGAGGTCGATCGTCGGCACCGGAAACGGCGCGCCGAGATCGAGATCGGACTTGGCGAGCAGCAGCTTGGCGCCGGAGTCTTCCAGGATCGCGGCGATACGTGCGCGCGGAAAGCCGGGATCGAGCGGCACATAGGCCGCGCCGGCCTGCAACACGCCGAGAATGGCGACATAGGCGAGCGGCGTGCGATCGAGCAGCAGCGCCACCGCATCACCACGACCGAGTCCCTGCGCGCGCAGATGGCGCGCGAGACGGCCCGCCTGCGTGGCCAGTTCGGCGTAGGTCCAGCGTTCGGTGTCGGATTCGACGGCGAGACGATCGCCGTGCGCCGCGACCGTCGCGGTGAACAGATCGTGCAGTCGTGCCGGCGCCAGCAACTCGGGCGCGGCGGCACCGTCCAGGCGGGCCGCGCGGAAGGATTTGACGATCTGCATGTTGTTCCGCGTCGGCCGACGCGCCGCCTGTGTCAAGCGGCGGCCTCGAGTCCCAGTCGTCGCAGCGCGACCATCGACTCGGCGGCGTTGCGATGCAGGACGAATGTGCCGCCGGCGGCTTCCCACGATTCGCGCGTCCGTTCGCGGTCGTCGACCAGCACATGCTCGGGTCCCGACCAGCGATGCTTGTCGCGCGTCATGCAGGTGATCAGCTCGACGTCAGCGCCCAGCATGTTTGCGACCCAGCGCTGCTTCTGCCCCGGCGCCCAGTCGCCATGGGGAAGGCCGGTCAGAATCGTCGGACGGAACGGCTTGCACCAGGCCCAGAGAAGATGCGCGTCCTGCATCATCGCCAGCGTGCCGAAAAAGTCGGGCGCCTGAGAGAGCGCGCGCCACATCGCCCGAGTCGAGAGCTGGTCGGGACGCTTGCCGGTCAGTTGTTCGACTCCGGCATCGAAATCGGCCAGCACGCCATCAAGGTCGAGGAACAGACGGAACGGCTTCATGTCGTCAGCCCAACGCCGCGCGGGCGTGGGAGGATCCGCGCCTTACGACCGCGCCGTCGCGATCCAGGCGCTGGCCGGCGCGGTGACGCGGCCGCCGCTCGTCCAGGCAGCGATGCGCGCCGCCATCGCCTCGCGGACACCAGCCCGAGTCGGTTCATCGGCCGCGGCAATCGCCGGCGCGCTTGGGCCGAGCTTCATCGACAGGCGCAGCACGTCGGCGGGCGCACCGCCGGCCGGCGCGATGGTGGTGTCGAAGCGCGCGATCTCGACGCTGCGCCAGCCCGATTCGGTCAGCACCCGAAACAGCCGGTCGCGATCGTCGAACCCGAACGGGCCGGGCGAGCCCGCCGGCGGCTCGGCGGGCAGGTCGAGCAGGCCTTGGGCCGATTCGCGGCCCAGACGCATCCAGGGATTGGCTTCCGCTTCGGCCCAGCACAACAGCGCGGCGCGTCCACCCGGCGCCTGGCCGCGCAGATGCACGAAGGCGGCAACCGGATCGGCGAAGAACATGAAGCCGAGGCGCGAGGCGATGAGATCGAACGGCGCGTCGGCGCGCCACGTCGCAGCGTCGTCCTGGCGGAACTCGATGGCGAGTTTGCTTGCAGCGGCGCGCTCGCGTGCCACCGCGAGCTGGGCCGGCGACAGATCGAGTCCGATGACGCTGCCGTGCGGCGCGACGCGTGCGGCAAGCGCGAGCGAAGTTCCGCCGCAGCCGCAGCCGACATCCAGCACGCGCTCGTTCGTCTTTGGCGTGGCGGCGTCGATCAGCGCGTCATTGAACGGGGCGAAGGTGGCGTCGATTTCGACGTGAAAGCGGGCCCAGGCGTCGCCGGCGGTTTCCCGCCACCGTTGCGCTTGCGTGAGAGATTCGGCGGGTTCGCCGCTATTCAACAGGGAGCGTCAGCGCGGCAGGCGACGGGAATGACCGTCGCGCCGCGTGCGCTGGCCAGCATCACGCCGGTGCCGAGCGCGGCGACCTGCACTTCGCGATCGCCGATCACCTTGCCGAAGGCGACGAGCTCGCGGCCGTCGAGATTGGTGCCGGCGGGCAGCATCGTGTTGTTGGGATTCACCTGCTCGCCGTTCTTGATCACCTCGTAATGGAGGTGCGGGCCGGTCGAGTTGCCCGTGGTTCCGACATAGCCGATCACCTGGCCCTGTCGGACATGCGCGCCGGTCTGGATGTTGGCGGCGAAGCGCGAGAGATGCGCATAGGCGGTCGACATCTGGGCGTTGTGCTTGACCTTGATCAGGCGGCCGTAGCCGCCGGCCCAGTTGGCATTCTCGATCGTGCCGTCGCCGGCGGCGTAGACGGGCGTGCCCTGCGGCACACCGAAATCCACGCCCTTGTGCATGCGGGTATAGCCCAGCAGCGGATGGCGACGCATGCCGAAGGCCGAGGTCAGCTTGGCCCCGTCGACCGGGGTGCGGAGCAGCGCCTTGCGCACGCTCTTGCCGGTGCGGTCGTAGTAATCGACCGAACCGTCTTCATGCTTGAAGGCGTAGACCTGCTTCGTCTTTCCCGACAGCGTCAGCTGGGCGTAGAGCAGCTCGCCGCTGCGCACCGGCTCGCCCGCGTCGGTCATCTGCATGTCGTACATGATTTCGAACTTGTCGCCCGGCTGCAGGTCGCGCTGGAAGTCGACGTCGTACGAAAAGGCTTTGATCATCGACGCCAGCACCGGCTGCGGCACCGCGGCGTTGGCGGCGGCTTCGAACAGGCTCGAGCGGATCGTGCCGCGCGCCGCGACGGTGCGCGACGTCAAGGCACGCTTGGCAGTAGCGGCGGCGAACTGCACGCCGCCATTGCGCGCGACCGAAACCGTGCGCTCGGCATCGGGATCGAATTCGAAACCGCGGAAGCTCTGCGGCTGACTGCGATCGAACAGCAGCGTGAAGGACTGGCCCGCGCGCGCCTTGCGCACGTCATAGGCCGGCTTCATCGCCTCGATCGAGGCGCGCGCTTCGTCGGCGGAAACGTCGTTGCGCACCAGAAGGCTGGTCAGCGTATCGCCGTCGTCGAGCTCGACGGTGACCCGGCTCAGCCGATTCGACTCGGCGCGGGCGGCGAAAGGGTCGAACTGGAACTGCGCCGGCTGAAAGCGGGCTTCAAAATCGCCCAGTTCAAGCGTGGTGGCGCTGGCGGCCGGATGAGCCTGGGCGATCTGGGTCTTGGGTTTGCCGGCAAACAGGCCGGCGACTCGGGTGACGGCGCCCTCGAGCTGACCCGGAAACAGGTGCGCGAAGGTCAGAAGGGTCGCGACGATCGTCGTCGGTGCGAAAAGCTGCGCTCTTGCCGAGCGTGCTTGTGCCGAGCGTGCCTGCACGCGTCCCCCATCCAGTACGTAAGTCCTCATCGCGCGCTTCTTATTGAGGATTGCTGATTAACAGCTTGTTTCCTCGACGCGCGACGCGGGCGAACATGAAACAGGCTGTGCATAAGCGTCAACCTTCGACTGCGTTTTTCACATGCCTTTGTTCATTGCACACTATTCAGGGGGCGGGAAATTTTCCGGCCGCCCCATATGGGAACAGCGGCCAAGAAGGGGGCTTGACCCGTCAGGTCGAGGCGATCATAACCCGCCGCTCGCCGACGACCCCGGTCGCTGGCGACGGCCTTTCAGGTCGGCCCCGATCCCTTCGCTGAGCTTCGAAAAAAGTTCAAAAAAGGGGTAGACAGCGGGAACCGACCTGACTAAGTTCTGGGCCTCCGGCGGCGGTCACTGACCGCGGGCGGTTCCCAGAAGCCCAGGGTGCGATGCACGGCAGAAGTCGCCGAAGTCATTCGCGTTGGGCGACAGTTTTTGAAGCCTGGTTTCTGCAGGCTGTATCCCAAAGGGATGCGGCGGCGGGGATCGGTTTCGCCGGCTCCTAGAGTCGGGCGGTCTTCGGACCGCGGTTTTTGAACATCGTTGTTTCATGAGAAGGGATGCGCAGGCGGCGGTTTGGCCATCACGTGTTTGGCGGCCTTAAAGCCTCGTACTGTGCGTCCTTGTATTCGAGTGGTTCGAAAGAACCGCTCGGTATGTTTATGTACATGCGAGGCCCTATTTAAGACGAGTTTTGGCCGAACGGTTCGAAAGAAACGGGTCGGCCAGAGCGAAGATCAACTTGAGAGTTTGATCCTGGCTCAGAGCGAACGCTGGCGGCAGGCCTAACACATGCAAGTCGAACGGATCCTTCGGGATTAGTGGCGGACGGGTGAGTAACACGTGGGAACGTGCCCTTTGGTTCGGAAC
>JAQGIE010000117.1 GCA_028291365.1 Rhodospirillales bacterium | reverse complement strand
AGCGGCGCTCGGCCCGGATGAGGACGCAGACAAATGTGCGAAGCGGACCCGGGTCAGACGGGCGGCGCTTGCGACCGATAGGCGTGCTGGTCGATCTCGCCGGCGCGGATCGTTTGCGCCGGGGACCAGGCAGCGATGGTGGTGAAGGTGACCGGGACACGGACGATCGCTGGCGCGTCGCAGGTCGCATCGGGCGTGGGGGCGAAGGCATCGCAGACCGCGATTCTCTCGACCCGGTCCGGCGCCACAAAATGCTCGATGCGATGCGCGACCATCGCCGCCTGCGCCAGCAGCAGCAGGAGCAGCAACGGGCGCACTTGCTGGCGCAACCAAGGCAGCGTTGGCGAAAATCGGCGAGTCACGGACGCGTTATATTATCTCGTGCCCGTCCCGACAATCACCCGGGAAGGGCGCCTGTCGCGGCAATCGGCCGGCCGCGGCCCCGGACGGGCGGCCGCACGGCCACGAGGCAGCTGGCACCGCCATGTGCGAGCTGCCCGACCTCAAGCAAAGAAGGCCGGAGCGCGCGCGAATTACGCCCGTTTGAGCTGGTCGGCGACCTCCTGCACCGAGCGCGCGGCGATCGCGACGATTTCGTCGATCTCGTCCGTCGTCGTCACCAGCGGCGGTGCCAGCCCGAGCGTATCCTGATGCGGCATGGCGCGCGCGATCATGCCGTTCTGCAGGCACTGCGCCGCGATGCGCGGTCCGACTTTCAGTGCCGGATCAAAACGCTGCTTCTTCACGCGATCGGCCACGAACTCGATCGCGCCCATCATGCCGACGCCACGCACTTCGCCGACCAGCGGGTGGTCGTCGAACGCGGCGTGCAGCTTCGCCTGTAGATGCGCGCCGACCGTGGCCGCTTTCTCGACCAGCCGCTCACGCTCGATAATGTCGAGATTGGCAAGCCCGGCCGCTGCCGCCAGCGCGTGACCCGAGTAGGTCCAGCCGTGACCAAGCGCGCCGTACAGATCGGTGCCGTCTTCGAGCACGCGCCACATCCGTTCCCCGACGATCGATCCCGACAGCGGCAGATAGGCCGAGGTGAGGCCTTTGGCGATCGTGATCAGGTCGGGTTCGATGCCGTAGAGATCCGCGCCGAATTTGGTGCCGAGCCGGCCGAAGGCGCAGATCACTTCGTCGTCGATCAGCAGGATTTCATATTTGCGCAGCACCTCCTGGATGGCGCGCCAATAGCCGGCCGGTGGCGGAACGATGCCGCCGGTGCCGAGCACGGGTTCGGCGATGAAAGCCGCGATCGTGTCGGGCCCTTCTTCGAGAATCTTCCGCTCGAGAAGGTGGGCGCAATAGGCCGCGAAGTCGGTTTCGCTCATGCCTGGTTGCGCGTTCCAGTAGAAATGTGGCGCCACCGTATGTTTCACGAAGTCGAGCGGCAGGCCGAAGCTGCGATGAAACAGCGGCAGGCCCGTCATCGATCCGGTGACGACGCCGGATCCGTGATAGCCGCGCAGGCGCGACAGGATCTTCCGCCGTTGCGGCTCTCCCCGCACGGCCCAGTAGTGCCAGACCAGCTTGACGTTGGTCTCGTTCGCGTCCGAGCCCGACATGCCGTAATAGATCTTGCTCATGCCGGCCGGCGCCAGCTGCAGCACGCGTTGCGACAGCTCGATCAGCGGTTCGTTCGAATGACCGACATAGGTGTGATAGTAGGCAATCTTCTTCGCCTGCTCATGGATCGCGTCGGCGATCTCGGTGCGGCCATAGCCGACATTGACGCAATAAAGTCCGGCAAAGGCGTCGATCGACTCGCGTCCGTTCGTGTCGCGAATGCGGATGCCCTGGCCCGAGGCGATGATGCGCGGACTGCCCAGTGTGCCGTCGCGGTGATGTTTGAGCGGCGTCGAGGCGTGCAGGATGGTGGCGCGATCGATCGTTTCGAGACTGTTCGTCATGCGTCCTCAGCTGAAATGGGTCTGTAGGAACCGGTGCAGCGCAAGCAGCGCACGGGCTTCGCCGAAGCCTGTGTCCTCGTCCCAGGCGCTGAAATCGACATGCACCCACTGGATGCCGTCGGGCACGAAGCGTTGCAGGAACAAGGCCGCGCAGATCGCGTCGGCGTAGCCGCGCTTGGGAAAGTTCACCAGATCGGCGATCGGCGATTCGAGATGCCGCTGATACGGCGCGAAGAGCGGCATCGGCCACAACGGATCGCCGGTCGCGCGCGCCGCCTGCTGCAACTCGGGCAGCAGCGCATCGTCATTGGCAAAGATGGCGGGAAGTTCGGTGCCGAGCGCCTGATAGGCCGCTTCGGTCAAGGTGGCGAAATCAACGATCATCGCGGGCGCGTCGCGGCCCGCTTCGACCAGCGCGTCGGCGAGAATCAGCCTGCCTTCTGCGTCGGTGAAGGTCACTTCGACGCTGTGCTGGCCGATCTGCAGCACGTCGAGCGGCCGGAGCGCATTGCCGGCGACGCCGTTCTCGACGACGGGAATCAGGATCCGCAGATCGATGTCGAGCGCGTCGGCGACGAGCAGGTCGCCAAGCGCCAGAACCTGCGCCGCCCCGCCCATGTCGTTTTTCATCGTCTGCATCGCGGCGGTCGATTTGATCTGCAGTCCGCCGGTGTCGAAACAAACACCCTTGCCGAGCAAGGTCAGCTTGCGTGCGCCGTCGCGTCCCCAGCGCAGATCGAGCAGGCGCGGCGCTTCGCTGCCGGCACGGCCGACCGCATGGATTGCGGCGAAACCAGCTTCGAGCAGCGCGTCGCCGGTGGTGCTGCGAACGGTTGCCTTCCAACGCGCCGCACGCTCGCGCGCGACGCACTCGAGTGCGGCGGGCCCGAAATGATTGGCCGGCAGATTGACGAGCTCGCGCACCAGGCCGATCGCGTCGGCGCGAAGCTGCACGTCACGCCGGTCCGCGTTGGCGGGCCAGCACAGGCGCGCCGGGGGCGGCATCGAACGGAACCGGTCGAAGCGATAGGTGCCGAGCGCCCAGCCGAGCGCGAAGGCGGTCGCCTGCGCGCCGTCGAGCGTGTCGGCGAGGCTGTAGCTGCACGCGGGCAGCGCGGCCGCGATCGAGGCGACCTGAACGCGGGTCGGCACGCCGCGGATCCAGCATTCATTGGGCTGCCGAAACAGCAGGTCGGGTCCAGTCCACAACGCCGATTTGCGCGCCGCGTCGAACGCGTCCGCCGCAACGAAATGCAACGCGACCGCGTTCGCCGTCGCTTCTTGGAATGCGAATGCAGATTTCATTTCTGTCCGGGGTGACAAAAAAGGGAAAAGCTGCGGATCATGCGACCGCGTCGAACGCGTCGAGAAAGCCGGCCAGGTTCGCCGGCAGCACCTCGGAGAGATATCCGCCTTCCTGCACCAGCACGGTCGGCAGCCCGGCCTTCGCGATGGCGCGTGCGGTGGCGACGAACCCGGCGGTGGTGACGCGCAGCGCACCGATCGGATCGTGCTCGGACGCGTCGAGGCCGAGCGCGACGACCAGCGCGGCGGGCCGGTGGTCGCGAATACGTTCGACGGCGTGCTTGACCGTGGCGACGAACGTGCCGTCGCCCAGCCCGTGCTGCAACGGCAGGTTCAGGTTGAAGCCCGCGCCCGCGCCTTCGCCGGTCTCGTCGGCATAGCCGGTGTAGTAGGGGAAGTAGTTGGTGGGATCGCCGTGGATCGACACGGTCAGCACGTCGGGGTCTTGGTAGAAGATCCCCTGCGTGCCATTGCCGTGATGCACGTCGATATCGAGGATCGCGACTTTGCCACCTGTCTTCGCCTGCAGCCGGCGCGCCGCGATGGCCGCGTTGTTGAAGAAGCAGAATCCGCCGGCACTGTCGGCGTAGGCATGATGGCCGGGCGGGCGGCACAGCGCATAAGCGCGCCGGTCGCGTAGCGCCGCGTCGGCGCCGCTGATCGCGACCTGCGCCGATCCGTAGATCGCCTGCCACGTGCCGGCGCGGATCGGCGTCGAGGTGTCGGCGGTGTGATAACCGACCAGGCCGAGAAATCCTTCCGGGCGCCGATGCATGTGCGGTCGCGCGAAATGGCCGGTGAAAATCTCATCGCTCCTGGTCGGCCATTCGTCGCGCCGCGACCAGGCGGTGCGAAAGAATTCGACATGACCCGGTGTGTGGACTGCGAGAATCGGATCGAGCCCGTGATCGCCCGCCAGCTCCGGTACGTGGCCCGCGTCGCGCGCTGCACCCAGCAGCACGTGATAGCGCCTGGCCTGTTCGGGATGCGGCACGGTCTCGCCGCGCCGCACGTATTTCTCGGGATCGTGCAGCAGCGAGTCGGGCGTGTGGAGGATCAGCATGACCGGCCTCGTATCAGTTCGTTGGCGCCCGAAATGTCGCCGAGCAAGTCGCCCGCGCGCAGGCGCGCCAAGGTCAAGAACTCGCGCGCCTGCATGGCAAGCGCCTGGCCGCAAATCTCTTCCGCCGATGCGGCGGCCAAAATCACCACACCGCTTTCATCCGCCAGGACAGCGTCGCCAGGACACACGGTCTGGCCGCCGATCGTGACGGGCACGTTCAACGCGCTTGGCAAGCCGAGCAGCTTGGTCGTCAGCGAAGACGGGCCGCGACACCAGACCGGCATGGCGTGCTGGCGAATTTCGCTGAAGTCGGTCGCCGGGCCGTCGATGACCGCGGCGGCGACGCCGGCTGCTTTTGCCACCTGCGTGACGACGCCGCCCCAGCAGGCATGTCGCGTGTCCCCGCAACGATCGATCACCAGAACGTCGCCGGGCCGCGTCAGCCCCAGCGCGTGATGCAGCAAGGTCGAATCCATGCCCGGAATCTGCACCGTGACGGCGGTGCCGGCGATGCGGTTGTCCGGCAGCACTGCGCGGATGGCGGAGTCGACAAAGCCGGTGTGCAGAATATGTCCGAGCGTCGCGGTTTCTACCCGCAGCAAGCGGTCACGCAGCGGGTCGGCGATCTGCAACGGCATGGGGCGGATGTCGAACATGTTCAGTGCGCCGCCAGAAATCCGCACAGCGTTTCGAAATAGGAGTCGGGCTCTTCGAAGAACGGCATGTGCGAGCTGTTGGGAAAGACCTTGATGCGCGAATTGGGCAGCGCGTGATGGATCTTCATCGAACAGGCCGGCGTCAGCTCGTCATGCTGGCCCACCAGCACCAGCGACGGCGCGGTGATGGCGCGCATCGCGTCGATGCGGTTCCAGTCTTTCATATTCCCGGTGTAGGTGAATTCGTTCGGGCCCTGCATGGTTACGTACGGACCCATGTTCCAATCGCCGATCGAGCGGTTGAGCGCATCGGGCCAGGTGTCGAGCCGGCAGACATGGCGATAATTGAGCAGCGTGACCGCGGCCTTGTAGGCGGGATGCTCCAGCCGGTTCTCGGCTTCGAAGCGCAGCATCATCGCGACCGTCTCGCTGCCCAACGCGTTGCGCAGCCGGTTCAGCTCGCTCACCAGATGCGGGATGTCGCAGGCGCCGTCGGTGCAGACATAGCTGCGGATCCGGTGCGGATAGGTCAGGCAATATTCGGTGCCGAGCCACGTACCCCAGGAATGTCCCAGCAGATGCATGCGGCCGAGTCCCAAGGCGGCGACGATCTGATCCAGCTCGTCGACATAGCGATCGAGCGTCCACAGCGACGCGTTGACCGGCCGGCTCGACGCGCCGCAGCCGAGCTGGTCGTAGGCGATGACGGTCAGCCCGTCCGAGGCCAGATGCGCGTGACTGTCGCGCAGATAATCGCACGGCAGGCCGGGGCCGCCATTCAGCAGCAGAAGCACCGGACGATCGGCAAGCGGCGCGGGGCCGAAGCGATAGGTCGCGATCTTGTGCCCGTCGCGCAGCGTCACCTCGGCGACGGCGTCGGGCGGCCTCGTGTCGAAGACTGGATGGCGGCTCATGCCGCGTCTCCATGTCGGAGCGGGCTCGCAGCACGGATGCGTGCGAACAATCCTCGTTCAGGCGTCATGCGCACCGCCGCCAAAAAACTGTGCATCGGGAATCGAATTGGCTACTATCTCGCCATGGCGACGATCGAAGAAGACGCGGACGAATCCCGCAGCCTGGCGCAGCGACTGCACGAAGATCTTCTGTCGGGGAAATTCCGCCCCGGCGAATGGCTGAAGCAGATCGACATCGAGAACGACTACGGGGTCAATCGCTTCGAGGTTCGCATCGCGCTGTCCGAACTGGCGGCACGGCACCTGCTGGATCATTCGCCCAATCGCGGATATCGCGTCGCCAATCCAACCGGCCGCCAGCGTGAAGAACTGTACGAGATGCGCACGCTGACCGAGATCGCGGCCGCGCGTCTGGTCGCGGTGCGCGCGACCGCCGAGGATATCGAAGCGTTCGAACAGGTCGTGGACGAATTCGACCGGGCGGTGAAGACCGGCCATCTGGCCGGCCTGGCGCAGCTCAACGGCCAGCTTCATGACCAGTTCTACCGCATGTGCGGCAACTCGCTGCTGGTGACGCAGATCAAGGAGCTGCGCGAACGTGGGCTGCCGGGCCGCTCCAGCGCCTGGGAAGCGCCGGGCGGCCTTGCGGCCAGCAACGCCGACCATCTCGAAATGGTCGACTCGCTGAAGCGTCGCGACGCCGAAGGGCTGGCGCATGTGATCTATCGCCACCTGAACCGGTGGCGGGAATTCTCGAAGCCCTCGCCCGAGTAAGGCGTCAGCCAAGATCGCCATCGACCGCTTTGCGGAAGATCGTGGTCAGCGATGTCGCATCGACGGCAACCGGATTGCCCGACGCGGACGGATCGCGCGCCGCCATTTCGCCGATTTCCTCGGCCCGTGCCTCGTCGACGCCGATCTCACGCAAGGTGGCCGGAATGCCGAGCACGAGGCGAAGGCGCAGCACCCAATCCAGGACGCCGTCAAAATCGGGACGGTCGAGGCCAAGCAGCCGGCCGACGAGGACCATACGCGGCGCGATCGCGTCGCGATTGAAGCGCATGACGTAGGGCAGCAGCACGGCGTTGGTCAGCCCGTGATGCGTGTCGTAGAGCGCGCCGATCGGATGCGCCAGCGCATGCACGGCGCCAAGACCCTTCTGGAACGCAACCGCGCCCATGCTTGCGGCGGCCAGCATGTTGGCGCGCGCTTCGACGTCGCCGCCGTCGCGATAGGCGCGTACGAGATATTCCGCCACCAGCCGCATGCCTTCGAGCGCGATTCCGTCTGCCATCGGATGAAAGCCCGGTGCGCAATAGGCTTCAAAACAATGGACGAACGCGTCGATGCCGGTGGCGGCGGTGACGCTGGGCGGCAGGCCGACCGTCAGCAGCGGGTCGGCGACCACCAGGACCGGCAGCATGCGCGGATGAAAGATGATTTTCTTCTCGTGTGTACGCTCGTCGACCAGCACCGACGCGCGGCCGACTTCGGAGCCGGTGCCGGCGGTGGTCGGCACGGCGACGGTCGGTGCGATGCCGGAAATGTCGGCCCGCAGGTAATTGTCGCCGACATCTTCAAAGTCCCACAACGGCCGCGTCTGACCGGCCATGAAAGCGATCGCCTTGCCCGCGTCGAGCGCGCTGCCGCCGCCGATCGCGACGACGCCGTCGGCCTTGTGCGCGCGATAGGCGGCGAGGCCGGCCTCGACGTCACTGCCGCTCGGATTGCCACGCACCTCGCCATAGAAAGCGAGCGGCAGGCCGGCCAGATGCGTGCGAAGCTGCGCAATCAGAACGCTCTTCGCGAGTCCCGCGTCGGTCACCAGCAACGGTCGTCGAATGCCGGCGCTGTCGCACGCTTTGGCGAGGTCGCGCGCGCGTCCGGCGCCCGTCCACACGGTCGTCGGATAATTCCAACGTGCTTCGAACATCGTCAGGCCACCTGGTGCCGGAAGTGGAAACTTTTTGGCCGCGTCAACGGCTCGAAGCCGAGCGCCGAGAGCGTGCAGCCGACGCCCGACTCCTTGACGCCGGTCCAGGCCAGCGACGGGTCCAGATAGTCGCAGCGATTGAGGAAGACCGTGCCGGTCTCGATACGTTCGGCGAGCTGCTCGGCGCGCGCGGCGTCGCCGGTCCAAAGCGACGCGGTCAGGCCGAAGCGGCTGTCATTCATCATCCTCACCGCCGCGTCGTCGTCGGCGACGCGCTGGATGCCGACGACGGGCCCGAAACTCTCGTCGCGCATCACCGACATCGAATGGTCGACGTCGACGAGCACTTGGGGCGCCAGGTAGGCCGTACCGGCGCGGTCGGCCGGAAAGCGGGCGGCGTCGATCAGCGCGCGTGCGCCGGCGCGCACCGCGTCGTCGATCTGGCTACGCACGAAATTGGCAGCGCTGGCGCGCACCATCGGACCGAGCGTCGTGTCGGCGTGACGCGGATCGCCCAGGACATATTGTTCGGTCAGCGCAACGAAGCGTTCGACGAACTCGTCATAGACGTCGCCGTGGACGTAGATCCGTTCGATGCCGCAGCAGGATTGGCCCGAGTTGAAGAAGGCACCGTCGACGAGTTGCTCGACCGCGTGATCGAGCGCCGCATCGGCGCGGACATAGGCAGGATCCTTGCCGCCGAGTTCGAGTCCCGCGCCGGTGAAGCGGCCGGCCAGCGCCTGGCGCACCGCATGACCGCCTTCGACCGACCCGGTGAAGCAGACGAAATCCACCCGCGCATCGGCAACCAGGCGCAGCGTGTCGTCGTGCGACAGGAAGAGATGCTGGAAGACGAAGTCGGGGAGGCCGGCGGCCCGGAACGCTTCGTCGTAGCGCTCGGCGGTGAGCGGCGTCTGGTGCGACGGCTTCAGCAGCACGACGTTGCCCGCGAGCAGCGCCGGTATGATCGCGTTGACCGAGGTCAGGAACGGGTAGTTCCACGGCGCCACCACCGTGACGAGCCCCAACGGCTCGCGGCGAATCCACCGCTTGATGCCGCTGCTGCGCGGCGGCTCGATCGTCGCCAGCGATGCCGGCGCGATCTCGATCATGTGGCGCGCCCGTTCGGCGAGGCCGCGCACCTCACCCGGCGTGTAGCGAAGCGGGCGGCCCATCTGCGCCGTGATCTCCGCCGCGATCGCGTCGCCTTGCGCCACCAGATGATCGATCGCGCGCATTACGATTGCCTGCCGCTCGGCGATCGGAGTCGCGCGCCAACCGGGAAAAGCCGCTCTGGCGCGCGCCAGGGCGCCTTCGATTTCGGCGGCGCCCGCGAGCGGCCGCTCGACGACGATGCGCCCGTCGATCGGGCTTACCGTTTTCAGCATCAGATGATCTCGAAATAGCGAGCGAGCTGCCAATCGGTGATGGCGCGGCGATGGGCGCGTTCTTCCCAGCGGCGCGTCTCGGCGTAATGGGTCACGAACTCGGCGCCGAACAGGTCGCGGGCGGCCGCGGATTCGGCAAGCCGTTCGGCCGCGTCGGTCAAGGTGCGCGGCAGATCCAGCGCGGCATCGGCCGGCTGGTGATAGGCGCTGCCGGTCACGGGCGCCGTCGGCTCGATGCGATTCTCGATGCCCCACAGGCCCGACGCGATCGCGACCGCGATGGCGAGATATGGATTGATGTCGGCGGCGGCGACCCGGTACTCGACGCGCTGCGACTTGGCCGAACCGGGAATGACGCGCAACGCGCAGGTGCGGTTGTCGACACCCCAGCTCGCGCTGGTCGGCGCCCAATAGCCGGGGATCAGCCGCGTGTAGCTGTTGACCGTACCCGCGACCATCGAAAGGAGTTCGGGCATCAATCGCTGCTGCCCGCCGACGAACCAGCGCATCGTCTCGCTCATCGCATGCGGCGCCGACGGATCGTGGAAGAGCGGGGTGCCGTCCCGGTCGGTCAGCGAGACATGCAGATGGCCGCTCTGGCCCGGCACGTCGGGCGACCATTTCGCCATGAAGGTCGCCATCAGCCCGGCACGCTGGGCCAGGACCTTGGTGAAGGTCTTGAACAGGACCGCCTTGTCGGCAGCCTCCAGCGCGTCGTCGACGCGCAGCGCGGCTTCGAGCACGCCCGGACCGGTTTCGGTGTGCAGCGCTTCGATCGGCACGTTCATCGCTTCGAACGAATCGAGCAGCGTCCTGTAGAGCGATGCATGGACCGAGCTGCGCAAGGTCGAATAGCCGAAATTGCCCGGCGTGAACGGCCGGAGCCCGCGAAAGCCTTTGTCGCGCACGCTCTGCGGCGTCTCGTCGAAGACGAAGAACTCAAATTCGGAGCCGACCTTGGCGCGATAACCGGCGGCCTCGGCGCGGACCAGGATACGGCGAAGCACGTTGCGCGGGCAGATCGCTGCGGCAGCGCCGGTGAATTCGGCAAGAAAGAACAGCACGCCGTCTTCGAACGGCAGCTCGCGCGCGGTTTCGGGTACGATTCGCGCCGAGGCGTCGGGATAGCCGGTATGCCATCCCGTCAACTGCACGCCGTCATAGAGCTGGTCGTTCGAATCCCACCCGAGCACCACGTCGCAAAAGCCGAACCCACCGTCGAGCGACGAGGCGAACTTGTCGCGCGCCATGTATTTTCCGCGCAGGATGCCGTCGATATCGACGACGCCGACTTTGACGTGATGCGGATTCCGTTCGGCCAGCAGCCGGCGCACATCGTCTTCGTTGCGGATCGGTTCGAGCGGCGTGGTCATGCGCCTCCTGCCGGCGCGGTACGCGCGAGCCGCTGCATCTGGGCGTGGAAGAAGGGCAGGGAGGCGGCCGCCAGGCGCTGGAAGTCGTGTCCGACGCCGGCGACTTCTTCGTAGCTGGTGTCGATGCCGTGCTTGCGGAAATTGTCCGCCAGGGAGCGCAGCCGCGCGACGCGATGCGCGCCGGCATGGTTGTACGCCTCGTTGCCGGCGTCGCCGACATGCGGCACCGAATCATCGGCGCCGACCACCATCTGCACCGGCACGTTGCGCAGCTTGGCGGCAGCGAGTTTGCGTCCGACCTGTGCCTCGAGATCACGCGTGCCGATCCAGCAATCCTGCGTCTCGTCGATCAGCGTCACCATGCCGGGGGCGGCGATGCTCAACGCGTGCAGCCGTTCCGGATGCGCATAAAAGAATCGATGTGCGAACTGCGCGCCGCCGGAAAAGCCGAACATCAGAAAGCGCGATTCGGTGATGCCGAGTTCGCCGGCGACCTCTTCGACCATGTCGAGCAGCAACCGGTCATATTCGCCGTGCGCCGAACGCAGGAATTTGAATCCGTCGAGATCTTCCAGCCCGTCTTCGTGCCGGAACAGCGGGGCCAGAATTACGGCGTTGGTCTCGTCGGCGAGGCCGGCAAAAAACCGGCACATCGCTTCATGGCGGTAGTCGCTGCCGTGGAGGACGACGAGCAGGCGCGGCGCGGCACCGCGCCGTGGCGCGGGGCGATGCAGGCAATAGGAAAACCCGCTTTTCGCGTGCGTCGTAATGAGGGCGGCATCGGCCGCCCGGCTGCCCAGGCTCATCTTTACTCCTCGAATTGGCGCCAATCTCTATGGCGAATTCAGCCCACTATTGCAACTGGAAATCGCCGTATGGGCGCGACTTCCCTTCAAAACAGCGGAAGAGGTGCAAAGAAGCTACGGCGAATGAGGTAACAAAAATCAAAAAGTCTTTGACCGTCTTTGTAGGATTGGCTACTTCTTTGGCGCCAACAAGAGCAGGGAGGCCATAATGGCGCGTCAGGGGCGGGGTTCAGGTCGGGGTGTCGCAACGTGGGTGATCGGGCTTCTTGCGCTGCAGGGCGCGCCGGCCGCGTTTGCCGCTGACGCGGAAAACGAAATCATCGTGCAGGGCTCGCGCCTGCCGGTTTCGCTGCAGACGATGCCGCAATCGGTCGACATCATTCAGGCGAAAGACATCGAGAAGCAGATCGCGGTCACCAGCGACATCGAGCGTCTGCTCGCCAATCTGGTGCCGGGTCTTTCGCGCAGCTCGAACTCGACGATCAGCACCTACATGTCGCTGCGCGGCCGAAAGCCGGTCATTCTCGTCGACGGCATTCCGGTTACCTCCACGCTGAACGATGTCGGCCGTGAAGTGCGACTGATCGATCCCAGCGCGATCCAGCGCATCGAGGTCGTGCGCGGTTCATCGGCCCTGTATGGGCAGAGCGCGGGCGCCGGTTTCATCAACTACATCACCAAGGCGGGCGACCCGGGCGTGTTCAACGGGCGCACGGAAATCGGGTCGAGCTTCTCGACCGAACATTTCGAGGACTCGGAGCGTCCGTCGGTGCGCCAGCTCTTCACCGGCACGTCGGGCAATTTCGACTACCGCGTCGGCGGCTATTACGAAGAGGTCAATTCGCTGTTCGACGCCAACGGCAAGCGCATGCCGCCGACCAACGGTTCGGCGATCAACGACTCGACGATCGAAAGCGGCTACGGCAAGTTCGGGTACAATATCGGCGACAATCAGCGCATCGAAGCGTCGGCCAACTATTACAAGCAGCAGAGCACGTTCAAATACGGCATCGTGAACGGCGACATCTCGCGCGGTATTCCGGCGTCGGCCATTCGCGCCAATCCGCAGCCGGGTGAAGTGCCGCAGTACAACAAAAGCCTGACCGCGAATCTCGTCTACGCGAACTCGAACATCTTCAATAGCGGCAGCTCGTTCCGCGCCCAGGCGTTCTACGAAGAGAATTACAGCATTTTTCAATATGTCACGAACCGGTTCCCGCTGGTCGTGCGGCTGGGGCAGAGCCCGAACGCGCAATCGGCCAACGACACGCACAAGAACGGCGCGCGCGTCGACATCAATACGCCGCTGCGTTCGTTCCTGCCGTTCGAAGGCACGTTGCTGTGGGGCGTCGACTATCTGCGTGACAACACCACCATTCCGACCGTCGACGGCCGTGCCTTTGGTATCCCGCAGACGCTGAAATCCTACGCCGGCTTCGTCGAATTGCAGGTCAAGCCGATCGAGCGCCTGGCGCTGACGGTTGGCGTGCGGCACGAAGAAGACACGATCAACGTCAGCAACTTCTTCTCGCTGTTCACGCTGGCGCGCATCACCGGCGGTGAGCTGAGCTACTCGACCACGCCGGTCAATGCCGGCGCGGTGTTCACCGTGACCAAGAATATCGACGTCTTCGCCGGCTTCAGCCAAGGCTTCGACATTCAGCAGACAAGCCAGAATTTCCGCGCCTGGCCGGTCGACATCAATCTGGTCTCGACCCAGCCGCCCGCCAACGTCATCGACTCCTACGAGGCGGGCGTGCGCTGGCACGGCTACGACGTCGAGGCGTCGGTTACTGGATTCCTCACCAAGTCGAGCAACGGCGTCAGCTACGTCTTCAACGCCACCACCCCGAAAGAACCGACCGCGGTGGTCGCGCCGGATCGCGTCTACGGCGTCGAAGTCAAAGCGGACTATAGCGGCATTCCGGATTGGAAGTTCGGCGTCGCCTATGCGCGCATGGAAGGCAGTTCGGACAGCAACGGCGACGGCAAGTACGACACGCCGCTACCCAATCGCCGCATTCCGCCGTCCAGCTTCAACGTCTACGGCGAATGGAATTTCGCCGAGAATAGCTGGGTGCGTCTGCAGGGCCTGTATTCGGGTGACCGGAACAGATTTCCCAACACCGTGCCGGGTCGTTTCCACGAAGGTCACGTACACGAGTACTTCCAGGCGGATCTCGCCGCCAAGTTCTGGCTCGGC
>JAQGIE010000103.1 GCA_028291365.1 Rhodospirillales bacterium | reverse complement strand
GCCGAGCCGTTCCATCTGTCCGACCAGACGCAGCGCGGCTTGATTCAACACCGGCCCGTCCTCGCCAACCGGCGCGCCGGTCCCCTGTTCGAGGTAGTTCGAGAACAGTACGTACTGGCGCGCGACCGCCGCCGGGGCGACGACCGGATCCTGCAGCACCAGACCGCAGCCGCTGCAGCAGCGAACCGCGTAGTCCACGTCGCCGAGCCCGAGCACCGACAGAAGATGCTGCTGAAGCGCCGTTCCGGTCGCCGAACCGCAGATGAAGCAAGCACGCGGCTGTGCCGAATGGAGGGCCATCCGTATCGAGCTACCAACTCGTGCCTGTCGGCGCAACGCGGGCGACGGAGCGGTAGCGCTGTCCCCCGGGCCTGGTGATCTGGCCGTTGGCGAACAGGTACCCACCCCGCGGGAAAACACGCTACCCTCGGCGCCATGACTTTCGTGGTTCCGCCGCCGCCCGTCGAGGCGTCCGCCGTCCTTCAACCGGCGACACGCGGGCCGGTGAATCTGCCGGCGCAACCGCAAAGCGTGGTGGTGCTGGAACTGCCGCAGGCGCTGACCGCGGTCGAGCGCGCGATCCTGCTCAGCGGCACGGTGATCGACCAGCAGAGCTCGGCCCAGGGCATTCTCGCGACGGTCCGGACGCAGCTCGGCGACCTGCTGCTGCAGGTGACGACGCCGCTGCCGACCGGGCGTCCCCTCACGCTGCAGATCCAGCCCGGCAACCCGCCCCAGACCGCGCTGGTCGATCTGCCCGCCGGCGGCGCCGGTCCGGCCAACGCACCCGTCCCGCCGCCCGCCGCCGCGGCGACCCCGGCGGTGGTCGCGAATATCGGTGCGCCGGCCGCGCCGCTGTTGCCGGGCGCGCTGCTCGAAGTGTTGCAACTGCCGAACCTAGTTGCGTCCGCCGCGGCAACCCAGCCGGCGGCGAACCCGCTGCCGGCACCGGGCACACCGGCGCCAGCCGCCCCAGCCACGCCGGCGAGCGCAGCCACATCGACGACGCCGGCCAACGCCGCCCCCGCCCTGACGACCCCAACGGCGACTCCGGCCAGCCCGGCTGTGCCGGTCGCATTGCGCGGCGCGGGTGCGGCGCTGTTCGCGCAGACGGTGGGCGCCGAAGCGGCGCCGACCCCGACCGCAACGACCGCGAGCACGGTGACGCTGACGCCGTCGCAGACTTCGGCCCCGCTCGGCGTCCGCGTGGTGCAGATCCTGCCGCCGGGCACCCCGGTTCCGGCGCTGCCCGCCGGCGGCGACCAGTTCGCCGCCACGGTCGGCACGGCGCGGGCCGGGGGCTTTCCGGTTGCAACCACGCCGGATGGACAGACGATCGCGTTGCAGACCAATGCGCGCGTCGACCCCGGCTCAGTGCTGGTGCTGCAACGTCTGCCGGCGCCCGTGGCGGCGGGCGAAGCGCCGCTGCTGCCGCTCGATCCGATCCAGGGCAATGAGTGGCCGGCCCTGGCCCAGGCGCTGCGCACGCTGGCGCTGACCGATCCCGCGGCGGCGGCGCAGCTGCGCGCCGGGATTCCGGGACCGACCACCAATCTGGCGCCGGCCATGCTGTTCGTCGCCGCGGCGTTGCGGCTGGGCGATCCGCGCGCGCTGTTCGGCACCGCAGCGATCGACGCGCTGAAGCGCACCGGCAAGGGCAACGTCACCGAACGTCTGTTCGGGGATTTCGAAGCGGCGTCCGGGCGGGCCGCCGACCTGCAGGGCGCCCAATGGCGCAGCTATCCCATTCCGATGCAGGAGAATGACGGCCGCATCGCCATGATGCAGCTGCATGTGCGCCGCGACGACCAGCCCGACATCGGCGATCGCGAGGCCAGTTCGCGCGACGACGGCGAAGGCAAGCGTACCCGCTTCCTGCTCGACATCGCGCCCAGCGCGCTCGGCCCGATCCAGCTCGACGGGCTGGTGCGGCCGTCGGCGGTCTCGCCGCTGGTCGACCTGGTGGTGCGCACCAAGCAGCCGCTGCCCGACGCGATGCGGCGCGACATTGCCGGCATCTGGACCGAGGCGCTGTCGGTCACCGGCGCCAAGGGCGCGCTGGTCTTCCAGGCCAACGCCACGAACTGGGTCGATACGACCGGCTTCCGCGGCCTCGGACACGAGGTGGGACTGTCGGCCTGACCGCGGCGTTCACGGGACGAAGGTCGCCTCTTCATCGAGGCCTGGTTCACCGGGCGGCTCCTGTACATGCCCGGTACACAAGGCCGGGGGTTGTCCGCCAAACTGGCCTGTGAGAGACCGCCCCGGAGCGTTTTCGCCTCGCCGAAACGCGCCAGACAAAAACGAACGAGCCGTGCCGCGCGGCTCGCAAGAGAGAAACCGATCGCTCCCATGCAGGCCAAGATTTTTCCGGTGATCCTTTCGGGTGGTTCGGGCACACGGCTGTGGCCGCTGTCGCGTGACCTGCTGCCGAAACAGCTGATCCCGCTCGTCGCATCGAACTCGCTGCTGGCCGAGACGGCGCGCCGGGTCGCCGGCGCCGGCTTTGCCGGACCGCTGGTCGTGTGCAACGAGGATCATCGCTTCATCGTCGCCGAGCAGTTGCGCGCGGTCGGCTGCACGCCGACCACGATCGTGCTCGAACCGGTCGCGCGCAACACCGCGCCCGCGGTCGCCGCCGCCGCCGCGATCGCGCTGGCGCACGATCCCGATGCGCTGCTGCTGGTGCTGCCGTCCGATCACGTCATCTCGGACGAAGTCTCGTTCGCCAAGGCGGCCGGCATGGCGGCGCAGGCGGCCGAGCTCGGCAGGCTCGTCACGTTCGGCATCACGCCGACCAAACCCGAAACCGGCTACGGCTACATCGCGCGCGGCGAACCGCTCGACGGCGTGCTGGGAGCGTATGCGGTCGAGCGTTTCGTCGAGAAGCCCGATCGCGCCACCGCGGAATCGTACCTCGCGAGCGGCACCTGGACCTGGAACAGCGGCATGTTCCTGTTCCCGGCCAAATTGCTGCTGACCGAACTCGCGCGTTTCGACGCTGCCATCGTCGACGCGGCGCTGAAGGCGGTCGAGAAGGCCGAGAGCGATCTCGTCTTCACCCGTCTCGATCGCGACGCGTTCGCCGAAGCGCCGTCGCAGTCGATCGATTACGCGCTGATGGAAAAGACCGACAAGGCCGCGGTGGTGCCGGCCGATCTCGGCTGGAGCGACGTCGGCAGCTGGTCGGCGCTGTGGGAGCTCGGCGACAAGGACAATCACGGCAACGTCGCGATCGGTGACGTGCTCTCGCTCGACACCGAGGATTGCTACGTGCGCGGCGACGGCCATCTGGTCGCGACGGTGGGCCTCAAGGGCGTGGTGCTGGTGGTCGGCAAGGACGTCGTGCTCGCGGCCGCCAAGGATCGCGCGCAGGACGTGAAGAAGATCGTGGCCGAACTCAAGGCGCGCGGCCGCAAGGAAGCGGAAGCGCATCCGGTCGTGTTCCGCCCCTGGGGCAATTACGAGACGATCGATGCCGGGCCGGGCTACCAGGTCAAGCGCATCACGGTGAAGCCGGGCCAGAAACTGTCGCTGCAGAAGCACGCGCATCGCGCCGAGCATTGGGTGGTGGTGTCGGGCACCGCGCGCGTCACGCGCGACGAGGACATCCTCACGCTGCGCGCCAACATGTCGACCTACATCCCGCTCGGTGCGGTGCATCGCCTGGAAAATCCCGGCGAAGCCCCGCTCGAGCTGATCGAGGTCCAGTCGGGCTCGTATCTCGGTGAAGACGACATCGTGCGGCTCAGCGACGATTACGGCCGCCAGTGAGCAGCGAAAGCGCAGCTTTCGGAAACGAGCCGCTTCTTTCGATCACGCTGGCGCAGCTCAATCCGACCGTCGGTGACGTTGCCGGCAACGCGGCGAAGGCGCTCGCGGCGCGCGCCCGCGCGGCCGAGGACGGCGCCGACCTGGTGATGCTGCCCGAGCTGTTTCTGCTCGGCTACCCGCCCGAAGATCTGGTGCTGCGCCGCTCAGTACTCGCCGCCTGCGAGCGCGAGATCGCCAGGCTCGCCGCCGCCACCGCCGATGGCGGTCCCGCCATGTTCGTGCCGGCGCCGCGCCGGTCAGCCGATGGCGCGGGCGTCGAGAACGCCGCCTTCTTTCTCGCCGAGGGGCGGGTCGTTGCCAGCCAAGCGAAAGTCGAGCTGCCCAATTACGGCGTGTTCGACGAGAAGCGCGTGTTCCGCCCCGGCGCGTTGCCGGCGCCGATCGAATTCCGCGGCGTGCGCATCGGCTGTCTGATCTGCGAGGACATGTGGTTTCCGCGCGTTGCGGCGCATCTCGCCGCGCACGGCGCCGAACTGCTGCTGGTGCCCAACGGCTCGCCGTTCGAGCTGGGCAAGCGCCGCCGCCGTCACGAGCTTGCGGCCGGGTGCGCGCGCGCGACCGGCCTGCCGCTGGTCTATCTCAACCAGGTCGGCGGCCAGGACGAGCTGGTGTTCGACGGTGACAGTTTCGTCGTCGACCGCGCCGGCCGCATCGTCGCGACGATGCCGCGCTTTGCCGAAGCGACCGCGACGCTCGAATGGCGCCGCAGCGACGGCGGCATCGAATGCCTGTCGCCGGGCACCGACGCGGTCGGCGAAGACGGCGACGATCTCGCCGACGTGTGGCAGGCGATGGTGCTGGGGCTGCGCGACTATGTGCGCAAGACGGGCTTTCCCGGCATCGTGCTCGGCCTGTCGGGCGGCATCGACTCGGCGCTGTCGCTCGCCGTCGCGGTCGACGCGCTCGGTGCGCAGAATGTGCGCGCGGTCCGGCTGCCGTCGAAATACACGTCGCAGCAGAGCATGGACGACGCGCAGGAGAATGCCGACCGGCTGGGCGTGCAGCTCGACACGGTACCGATCATCGACACGGTCGAAGCGCTCGAAGGCACGCTCACCACCACGATCGGCGAGCCCGGCGACCTGACCGCGCAGAATCTGCAGAGCCGCACGCGCGGCGTGCTGCTGATGGCGATGTCGAACCAGCTCGGCCTGATGCTGCTGACCACGGGCAACAAGTCCGAGATGTCGGTCGGCTATGCCACGCTCTATGGCGACATGTGCGGCGGCTATTCCGTCCTCAAGGACGTCTACAAGACGATGGTGTTCGACCTCGCCAAGTGGCGCAACGCGCACCGTCCGCCGGGCGCGCTGGGGCCGAACGGCGTCGTCATTCCCGAAGCGATCATCGTGCGTCCGCCGTCGGCCGAGCTGAAGCCCGACCAGACCGACCAGGACAGCCTGCCGCCCTACGACCAGCTCGACCGCATTCTCGGCATGCTGATCGAAGACGAAATGCCGGTGGCCGACATCGTCGCCAGCGGCGAGC
>JAQGIE010000090.1 GCA_028291365.1 Rhodospirillales bacterium | reverse complement strand
GGTCGATCTGTGCAACCGCCTGATCGACGAAGGCGTCGATCAGTTTCATTTCTACTCGCTCAACCGCGCCGAGCTCGTGGTCGGCATCTGCCACATGCTGGGCGTGCGCGCTTTGAACGGGGCGGCTGCGGGCGAAGTGGCAGCTGCGTAGTCGGTCCGTCATCCCTGCGAAAGCAGGGATCCAGGTGCATCCACATGCACCGCTCTCGTTTCAACGCCTGGATCCCCGCTTTCGCGGGGACGACGAAAGTAGAATTAGATGGCCCGTATTCTCGATTCGCTGCGCGAACGCGTGTTGCTGTGCGACGGCGGCACCGGTGCGCGCGTGCAGCAGATGGATCTCGACGTCGAACGCGATTATTGGGGCCAGGAAAACTGCACCGACGTGCTGGTCCTGTCGCGTCCCGACATCGTGCGCGAGATTCACCGCGGCTATTTCCAGGCCGGCGCCGACTGCGTCGAAACCAACACGTTCGGCGCCCAGCCGATCACGCTGGGTGAATTCGACGGCCTGTCCGACAAGGCGTTTGAGATCAACAAGCGTGCCGGCGAACTGGCGCGCGAGACCGCCGAGGAATTCAGCGACGGTCGTGAACGCTATGTGATCGGCTCGATCGGGCCGGGCACCAAGCTGCCGTCGCTCGGCCATGTCGCGTACGACCCGCTCGAAGCGGCGCTGACGATCCAGGCGCGCGGCCTGATCGCCGGCGGCGTCGACGCCATCCTGATCGAGACGGCGCAGGACCCGCTGCAGATCAAGGCTGCGGTCAACGCCGCCAAGATCGCGCGCGCCGAAGCCAACAGCGACACCCCGATCTTCGTGCAGGTGACGGTCGAGACCACCGGCACGATGCTGGTCGGTCCCGAAATCTCCGCCGCCGCGACCGTCATCGAAGCGCTCGACGTGCCGCTGCTGGGGATGAACTGCGCCACCGGCCCGCAGGAAATGGCGCCGCACGTCAAATGGCTGTCGCAGAACTGGACCGGCTTTCTTTCGGTCATGCCGAATGCGGGCTTGCCCGAGCTGGTCGACGGCAAGACGCATTACCCGCTGTCGCCGTCCGAGCTGGCGCGCTGGCTCGAACGTTTCATTCTCGAAGACGGGCTGAACCTGGTCGGCGGTTGCTGCGGCACCGACATTCCGCACATCCAGGCGCTCGACCAGATGCTGCGCAAGCTGGCGGGCAACAAGCTCCGGCCCGAGCCGGTGCAGCGCAAGTCGATCTGGGTGCCGGGCGTGGCCTCGCTCTACAACCGCGTCGACCTGCGCCAGGAGAATTCGCTGTTCTCGATCGGCGAACGTTGCAACGCCAACGGTTCGAAGCGCTGGCGCCAATTGCAGGAGCAGCATGACTGGGACGGCTGCGTCGAGATGGGCCGCGAACAGGTGGGCGAGGGCTCGAACGCGCTCGACGTCTGCATGGCCTTTGTCGGCCGCGACGAGATGTACGAAATGAGCGAGATCATCACGCGCCTGACCGCGTCGGTTGATTCGCCGCTGGTGATCGATTCGACCGAAACGCCGGTGATCGAAGCGGCGCTGAAGCTCTATGGCGGCAAGGCGATCATCAACTCGATCAATTTCGAGGACGGCGAGCACCACGCGCACGAGCGCCTGCTTCTGGCCAAGAAGTTCGGCGCCGCAATCATCGCGCTGACGATCGATGAAGTCGGCATGGCCAAGACCGCCGAGGACAAGCTGCGCATCGCGCGGCGGCTGATCGGGTACGCGGAATCGCACGGGCTGAAACAGTCCGACCTGATGATCGACCCGCTGACCTTCACCATCGCGACCGGCAACGAGGACGATCGCAAGCTCGGCCAATGGACGCTCGAAGGCATCGCGGCGATCCGCAAGGAGTTCCCCGAGGTTCAGATCATCCTCGGCCTGTCGAACATCTCGTTCGGCCTCAATCCGGCCGCGCGCCACGTGCTGAATTCGGTGTTTCTCGACCATGCGGTCAAGGCCGGCATGAGCGGCGCCATCGTGCACGTGTCCAAGATCGTGCCGCTGGCCAAGATTTCGCCCGAGGAAGTGAAGGTCGCCGAAGACCTGATCTATGACCGGCGCGAAGAAGGCTACGACCCGCTGCAGAAGCTGCTGGAACTGTTCGCGGGCCGTAAAGCCGTCGATACCGTGGCCAGGAAACGCGCCGAGACGGTCGAAGAACGCCTGACCCAGCGCATCGTCGACGGCGACCGCAAGGGGCTGGACGACGAACTCGCGGATGCGCTCAGGACCTACGCGCCGCTCGACATCATCAACCGCTTCCTGCTCGACGGCATGAAAGTGGTCGGCGAGCTGTTCGGCGCCGGCAAGATGCAGCTGCCTTTCGTGCTGCAATCGGCCGAGACGATGAAAGCGGCGGTCGCGTATCTCGAGCCGCTGATGGAACGTGTCGAGGGCCAGACCAAAGGCACGATCGTGCTGGCGACGGTGAAGGGCGACGTCCACGACATCGGCAAGAATCTCGTCGACATCATCCTGACCAACAACGGCTATCGCGTCATCAATCTCGGCATCAAGCAGCCGATCGAGAATATCCTGGAAGCGGCCGTGCGCGAGAAAGCCGACGCGATCGGCCTGTCGGGCCTGCTGGTCAAATCGACCGTGGTGATGCGCGAGAATCTCGAAGAGATGGCGCGCCGCCAGCTCAGCATTCCGGTCCTGCTGGGCGGCGCCGCGCTGACCCGCAACTATGTCGAAGAGGATTGCGTGCGCGCCTATGAAGGCGGGCGCGTCGCCTATGCGCGCGACGCGTTCGACGGGCTGATGCTGATGGACAAGGTGCGCGACAAGTCGTTCGACGATTTTCTCGCCGCGACTCAGGCCAAGCGCGCGGGCAAGCCGTCGCAGAACCGCCGCCGGCTGGGCCACGCCGCCGCCGCCGCACTGGTCCCGGCCGACAAGGAACAGGCGCGGGCGCGCCGCCAGCGCCTGACCAACGACCTGCCGGTACCGACGCCGCCCTTCTGGGGCGCGCGTCTGGTCGAAGCCAAGCCGCGCGCGCTGGTGCCCTACATCAACGAGCGCTCGCTGTTCCAATTCCAGTGGGGCTTCCGCAAGCAGGGCCGCACGCTCGACGATTTCCTCGACTGGGCGCGCAAGGAGCTGCGTCCGGTGTTCCGCCGCGTGCTCGAAAGCGCCGAGCAGGACCGCATCCTGCAGCCGCAGGCGCTCTACGGCTATTGGAAGGCGGCGGGCGAGGGCAACGACCTGATCGTGTTCGCCGAGGACGGCGAAACCGAACTCACGCGCTTCACGCTGCCGCGTCAGCCCAAAGACGATGGCGAGTGCATCGCCGACTACTTCCAGGACGTCGATAGCGGCCAGCGCGACGTGGTCGGTTTCCAGATCGTCACGATGGGGCCCCTGGTCAGCGACCGCACGCGCGAGCTGTTCGAAGCCGACCGCTACCAGGACTATCTCTATCTGCACGGGCTCGGCGTCGAGATGGCCGAGGGCATGGCGGAATATGTGCACAAGCGCATCCGCGACGATCTCGGCTTCGCCGCCGAGGACGCGCCCGAGATCGAGAAGATGTTGGCGCAGGGCTATCACGGCGGCCGCTATTCGTTCGGCTACCCCGCGTGCCCGCGGCTCGAAGACCAGGCGCCGATCTTCAAGCTGCTCGGCGCCGAGCGGATCGGCGTCGAGCTGTCGGACGAATTCCAGATCCACCCCGAACAATCGACCAGCGCGCTGGTCGTGCATCACCCGAAGGCGAAGTACTTTTCGGTCTAGCGTGGTGCCGCGCGCGAGGCTGCGGCGTGGCGCCGCGAGGCTTCGCACCCGGCCCGATCCGGCCTTATCTCAGTGAGCTGAGACCGGGGGAAATCATGCCGTTGTATCTGGGGATCATGGTGCTGCAGGTGGCGCTGATGGTGCACGTCGCGCGCACCGGGCGGCCCTGGTACTGGTTTGCCATCCTGTTCTTCCTGCCGCTGGCGGGTGCGGCGGCCTATGTGCTGGTCGAACTCGTGCCGGGCTGGATTCGCGGCACGCCGGGACGCGCGGTGCGCAAGCGCGCCACCGCGCTGGTCGATCCCAATCGCGACTATCGCCAGCTGGTTCTGCGCAACGAACTGGTCGGCAGCATCGACGACCGGCGCGGACTTGCCGACGAACTCGCCCGTCGCGGGCGCGCGGAGGAGGCGGTCGCGATCGTCGAAGCGTCGCTGACGGGCCTGTATCAGGACGACGCGACGCTGCTGATCCAGCTGGCGCGATTGCAGGCGGCGAACAACGACGCGGCGTCGGCGCTGGCGACCATCGAACGGTTGCGCGCGGCGCATCCTGACCTGCGCAGCCACGAAGCTCTCGCGATCGAGAGCCGGGCGCTCGAAGCGTGCGGGCGTCTCGACGAAGCGCGCGCCGCCTACGAAGCGCTGGTTCTTGTCGCGCCGGGCCAGGAATGGCGGGCGCGACTGGCCATGCTGCTCGAACGGCTCGGCCGTACCGCCGACGCGGCGCGCGCATGGCGCGACATTGCCGGCGCCTATGAGCTGGCCCCGTCGCATGTCCGCCGCGCCGAGCGTGCGTGGTTCGATCTCGCACGCGGGCGCGTCCGCAGCGTGAGTTGAGCGAGGCGAACTCGTTTCGCGCCTGCACGCTAAAATTGCGCAACATTCCGGTTCGCTGACCACCGACGTCCACGCACCGGTGAGGGAGGCTGGTGTCGCATTCCGCCGTCGCGCCAATTCGGCATTGACACTTGAAAACTGTCCTGTTCGTCGCGCACACTGTTGGTGAGGCTAGGTGCCAAGCATCGACGCATCGCCTCCAACAGACTGAGAGGTCTGCAATGGTGGCTTTGGTAATCGATGACGTGCCGATCATGCGGGATCTCGCAGTCGCGCATCTGCGCCGCATAGGCTACGAGAAAATCGTCACCGCCATGGATGGTGCGCACGCGCTCAATCTGCTCGAGCGCATGCGGCCCAGCTTCATCGTGTCGGATATCGACATGCCGTACGTGAACGGACTGCAGGTGCTGAAGAACGTCCGTCTTGGCCGCACCTGGGCCGAACGCCGCGTGCCGTTTCTGCTGCTGACCGGACATTCCGACGCCGATGTGGTCGGCGTCGCATTGCAGCTCGATGCCAGCGCGTTTCTGCGCAAGCCGATCGACGCGGTCATGCTGCAGGACCGGCTTCGCCGCGTGCAGGCCGTTCCGCTGAAGCCGCGGTCGGTTTCGGAATACAACGTCATCTCGGTCGACGCGCTGGGCGCGTTGGGCGAGCGTCGGCGCAGCGACAACGAACGCGAGCCGGCCAGCCAGGGCCCGGTTCGTTTCCTGTCGCATTACGAGCTGGTTCCCGGCCATGTGCTCGCAGCTGCGGTCAACAGCATGCAGGCGGAGCGGATTCTCGACGCGGGCACCAGGATCACCACGTGGCTGATCACGCAGCTCAAGGACCTGCTCGAGATCGGGATGATCCATGACCGCTTCTCGGTGGCGGTCGAGGGCCACGCCTAAAGCAGCGTCGTCGCCTGCTTTTTGAACTTACCTACAGTTTCGGTGTTGAGAAGCTCCAGAAGGAGAAATCTCAATGCGAAGTTTATTGGTGGGCGCGGCGATCGCGCTTGCAATGGGGACCGGCGCTGCACGCGCCGCCGATCTGACGCCGCAGACGATCACATCGCTGAAGATCGATGCGACCAACGTGCAGCAAGGCTGGCGGGCCTCGAAAGTCGTCGGTGCGACGGTGAAGAACGACCATGACGAGACCGTCGGCAAGATCGATGATCTGATCGTCGGCCGCAACGACCAGGTTCTGTATGCGGTGGTCGGTGTCGGCGGCTTTCTTGGCGTCGGCGAGAAGAACGTCGTGGTGCCGTACCAGCTCTTCCGCTACGGCGAGAAGGTGGTGATCCTGCCGGGCGCGACCAAGGAAGCGCTCAAGAATCTGCCCAAGTTCGAATATCAGAAGAGCTGATTTCCGGGCCTTTCAGCAGGTTTTCTGGCCGGGGCTGACACGAGCCCCCTGGATCGTGTATCCGTTGCCGCATGCGCGGCAACGGACCGATCGTCGTCGTCCTCTTCATCGCCTTCGTTCTGGCGGTGGCATTCACGGGGGCGTTCCTGGCGTACAACATGCGTTGGCACACCGAGATCACTCGGTTGGAGCTGCGCGTTCGCGCACTCGAAGACAAAGCCGGCATTCCGCCGCCGCCCGAACCCGAGCCACGGCGCTGACCTGAAGCGTGATTCGATCCAATTGAATCGGATCGTGCGGGCAGCCCTTCGCTTGATAGCTCTCGACGGCAATTCACCGCGAGGAAGCTTTTTATCACAGAGAACGCCGAGAACGCGGAGAACACAGAGGGACTGAGACGACCGACGACCAGGCTCGGTTTTGATTGACGCGCGCAAAGCGCGCCAAATCAATCGAGGACGATGCGCATCGCGCCACACGACGGGTACCTCTGTGTTCTCTGCGGTTCTCTGAGTCCTCTGTGGTGAAATCTTATGAACGCCATGCCGGCGCGGCTGCGGCAGGATTTTCAACAGCCTGCTTGCCGCAACGGTCAGTGACGCTGGGCGTCGCTTTCGGTTCGTATGCGTGCGAACTCGGCGTGCTCTGACCATTGCGGCCACGACTTGCCGTCGGCCAACTCGCGTCCGATCGAATAATATAAATCGAGATCCTGCACCGCGCCGCGCCAATCCATGTCGGCGGACCAGGCGTCGGCGGGCCGGTGATAGCGGTTCATCGTAAAATCGAGCCGCTGCGCCTCGCCCCATTCGCGTCCATGTTCGCGACTGTCGTAGCCACCGCGTGCGGCGAGGACGGGCACGCCGACTTTTGCCAGGTTGAACTGGTCCGAACGAAAGAAGCCGCCGGCTTCCGGATGCGCATCGGGATCGACATGACGCTCCTGCCTGGCCGCGTGTTTCGCCAGCAGCGTTTCGAGGTCGGGCACTTTGCCCGCGCCCGTCACGACGACGTCGCTTGTCGGTCCGATCGAGGCCAGCACGTCCATGTTGAGATTGGCGACGGTGGTCGCGATCGGATGCAACGGATGCGCTGCGTACCAGGCCGAGCCGAGCAGGCCGTATTCTTCGCCGGTGACGGCGAGAAACAGCACGTTGCGCTTGGGCTTCGTCTTGTCGTGCGCGAAGCGTTCACCAAGGCCGATCAGACCGGCGACGCCCGACGCGTTGTCGAGCGCGCCGTGATAGACCTCGCCGTCCTTGCCCTTGCCGAAATGATCCCAGTGCGCGGTATAGAGCAGCGTCTCGTCCGAGCGTTCGCTGCCGCGGACAAGGCCGACGACGTTCTTCGACATGAAGCTGCGCGACTGGGCCTTGAGATCGATGCTGACGCGCGCGTCGAGCGCGACGGCGCGGAAGCCCGGCTTCGCCGCCGCCGCTTTCGAGGACTCGAAATCCTGGCCGGCGAGGCGAAACAGCTGCTGCGCCATGCCGGTGGTGATCCAGCCTTCGACCGCGGGGCGCGCATCGGGACCGCCCTCCTGCTTGATGTCGAGGCGCGGTCCGGTCCAGCTGGTGACGACGACGTTCCACGGGTACGACGCGGCTTTGGTATCATGCACCAGCAATGCGCCGACGGCGCCGCGACGCGCCGCTTCTTCGAACTTGTAGGTCCAGCGGCCGTAATAGGTCATCGCATTGCCGTCGAACAGGCGCGGGTCGGCTGAACCCGGATCGTTCACCAGCATGACGATGGTCTTGCCGCGTATGTCGACGCGGGCGAAGTCATCCCAGCCGCGTTCGGGCGCGGTGATGCCGTAGCCGACGAAAACCAGCGGCGAGTCGACGACCGAAGACGGCGGCGTCGGTCGCATCGTCCACAGCACGAAGTCGCGGCGCGGTTCGAACCAGGCGGTGTCGCGCGTCGTCGTCACTTCAAGCCTGGCGCTGCCGTCGATCCTGGTTTCGACAAACGGCACGTCCTGGAACCAGCTTCCGTTCGGGCCGCCGGGTTGCAGCCCGGCCTTCTTCATCTGGTCGGCGATATAGGCGGTCGCTTTCGCTTCACCCGGCGTGCCGGGCGCGCGCCCTTCGAACTCGTCCGAGGCGAGCGCCTTCACGTGGCGCGACAGGGTTTCGGGTGTGACTTGTGCGGCTTGCGCGGCAAGCACTGACGACAGTGCAAACGCGAACGCCACCGCAAGAACCAGATGCATGCGTGTCACTTTCCAGCGTCACTTTCAGAAATTTGTCACCCCGGCCCCCCGCTTTCGCGGAGGATAAACTCTGGCCGGGGCCCATGGGTGGTGGAGATGCGGAACGGTTCCGTGTTGCCACCCCGGTGGGCCCCGGCCTTCGCCGGGGTGGCAAGGTTAGCCGGGGTGACAAGGTGAGTTGTATTGAGACGCGGCGCGAGGCGCGCTCAATGACCCAGGATCTGACCCAGGAACTGCTTGGTCCGTTCGTTCTTGGGATTCGAGAACAGTTCGTGCGGCGTGTCGACTTCGACGATGCTGCCTTCGGCCATGAAAATGGCGCGGTCGGCGACGGCGCGCGCGAACGACATTTCGTGCGTCACGCACATCATGGTCATGCCTTCGTTGGCGAGCTCGATCATCACGTCGAGCACTTCCTTGACCATTTCCGGGTCGAGCGCCGAGGTCGGCTCGTCGAACAGCATGATCTTGGGCTTCATGCACAGGCTGCGCGCGATGGCGACGCGCTGCTGCTGGCCGCCCGACAGCTGCGCCGGATATTTGAGCGCCTGTTCGGGAATGCGCACGCGCTCGAGATACATCATGGCGAGCTCTTCAGCCTCGCGCTTCGGCATCTTCTTCACCCAGCGCGGCGCCAAGGTGAGGTTGTCGAGGATGGTCAGATGCGGAAACAGGTTGAAGCTCTGGAACACCATGCCGACGTCGCGGCGGATCCGCTCGATCGCCTTGACGTCGCCTTTGAGCTCGGTGCCGTCGACGATGATGCGGCCGGCCTGATGTTCCTCGAGCCGGTTGATGCAACGGATCAAGGTTGACTTGCCCGAGCCCGACGGGCCCAGCAGCACGACCTTCTCGCCGTGGGCGATGGCGAGATTGATGTTCCGCAACGCGTGGAACTGGCCGTACCACTTGTTGACCTCCTCGAAGGAGATGATCGGCTCGTTCGAAGTTGCGGGAGCGGCGGCGGCCGTGTTGGTCATGTGGATTACCTTGCCAGGAGATTAGCGCCGCCCTTGCGCGCCGAGACGGCGCTCAAGGAACTGGCTGTACCGCGACATCGAGAAACAGAAGGCGAAATAGACGATCGCCGCGAAGGCGTAGGCTTCGACATAGAAAGGCTGCCAGGCCGGATCCGCCACCGCCGTGCGCGAGGTGGTGAGAAAATCGTAGAGGCCGATGATCAGCACCAGGCTGGTATCCTTGAAGGTCGAGATGAACTGGTTCACCAGCGACGGGATCACGAGCTTGAGCGACTGCGGCAGCACGATCAGCAGCGTCTTCTGCCAATAGGACAGGCCCAGCGCGTCGGCGGCCTCGTACTGGCCTTTGGGCAGCGCCTGCAGACCGCCGCGCACCGTCTCAGCCTGATAGGCGGCGGTGAACAGGATAATGCCGACCTGCGCGCGCAGCAGCTTGTTGATGGTCACGCCTTCGGGAAGGAAGAGCGGGAACATCACCGAGGCCATGAACAGCACGCTGATCAGCGGCACGCCACGGATCAGTTCGATATAGAGCGTCGACACGGTGCGAATGGCGGGCAGGGTGGAACGGCGTCCGAGTGCCAGCACGACCCCGAACGGGAACGACACGACGATGCCGACCGCGGCGAGCACGACGGTGAGCGGCAGGCCGCCCCATTTGTCGGTTTCGACCATCGGCATGCCGAGGACTCCGCCCCACATCAGCACGCAGAAGAGCGGCAGCCCGATCAGCCACGCGAGCGCCAGCGGCTTGCCCCAGAAGCGCGGATATCCCGAGCCGCAGATCAGCGCCAGCAGCACGATCGTCGCGATCGCGGGGCGCCACTGTTCTTCGTAGGTGTAGAAGCCGAACAGCATGAAACGATGCTTGACGCCGACCAGCGTCCAGCACGCGCCCGTGGTCGCCTTGCATGCCTCGGGACCGCTGCCGCTAAAGGTGGCACTGAACAACAGCCAGTCGAGCAGCGGCGGGATCAGCTTCCACAACAGGAACAGCGCCACCAAGGTCAGCAGCGTGTTCGGAATCGAGCTGAACAGATTCTTGCGCACCCACGCGACCGGGCCGATCTGCGACGACGGCGGCGACACGGCGCGCACCACCGGCTCTTCCGTCGTTTGATCGATGTAGGTCATCGTGCGGGCCCCCGGCTTTGCGGCGCGTGGCCCACCATTCCAACCAAGTCCATCAGAACGTTCATCGCGTGCTCCCGCGCAGCGCGACCTTGGTGTTGTACCAGTTCATGAACAGCGAGATCAGCAGGCTGACCGTGAGATAGACGGCCATGATCAGTGCAATACATTCGATCGCCTGACCGGTCTGGTTCATCACCGTGTCGTCGACCGACACGAAATCACGGAAGCCGATCGCGATGGCCAGGGTCGAGTTCTTGAACAGGTTGAGATACTGGCTGGTCATCGGCGGCACGATCACGCGCAGCGATTGCGGCAGCAGGATCAGACGCATCACCTGGGCGGGCCTGAGGCCCAGCGCCATCGCCGCTTCGGTCTGGCCATAGGCGACCGCCAGCACGCCGCCGCGCACGATCTCGGCGATGAAGGCGGCGGTGTAGACGGTCAGCCCGATCAGCAAGGCTGCGAATTCCGGACTCAACTCGGCGCCACCGGTGAAGCCGAATCCTTCTTTGTGCGGGATCGACAAGGCCGAATGCGCGCCGCCCGCGAGCCAGCCGACCAAGGTGAACACGACGACCAGGCCGAGCGTGGCGAGGATGGTCGGGAAGGGCTGGCCGGTCGCGTCCTGGCGCCGCCTGGCCCAGCGCGCGACCAGGATCGACACGACCACGCCGATGGCGGCCCCGATCAGCGCGATGGCCTGACCTTGATTGAATTCCGGCACCGGCACGGCGAGGCCGCGATTGGACAGGTAGACACCGGGGACCGGATGCAGCGCTTCACGCACGCTCGGCAGCGATTGCGTGATGAAGGCGTACCAGAAGAACAGCTGCAGCAGCAGCGGGATGTTGCGGACGACCTCGACATAGGCGGTGGCGAAACGCGCCACCAGCCAGTTGGACGACAATCGTGCGACGCCGACCACCGTGCCCAGCAACGTCGCGAGCACGATGCCGATGGCGGATACTTCCAGCGTGTTGAACAGGCCGACCGCCAGCGCGCGTGCGTAGCTGTCGGTCGGTTCGAAATGAATACGCTGTTCGGCGATGGCGAATCCCGCCTCGCGCCACAGGAAGCTGAACCCGGTCGAGATCTGCCGCCGTTCGAGATTGACGAGCGTGTTGGTGACGAGCCACCAGCCGGCAAACAGCACCAGCGCAAGCAGCGCCACCTGGTACAGCACGCCGCGCGTCTTCTCGTCGTTGTACCAGGGCACGCCGCTGGTGCGGTCCGTCGTGCGTACGCTCATCTATTCTCCGCGAAGCTTGTGCCGGCCCCCGAGCCGGGGGCGGGGATGCGTGCATCCCTGTGCTGCTTGCTGGTCGGCATCGGTAACGACCCACCATGGATCCCCGCTTTCACGGGGAAGGAAAGGGCGTCGCGTGAAGCACGCGACGCCCCCGACAGGATCAGCGGAACGGAATGGCGTATTGCAGCCCGCCGTTTTTCCACAGGTTGTTCAGGCCTCGCTCGAGCTTGACCTTGGAGCCGGCGCCGAGATTGCGGTCGAAGCTTTCGCCGTAATTTCCGACCGTCTTGATGATGTTGTAGGCGAACTTGTCGTCGACCCCGAGCGCCTTGCCCATGCCGCCGCTGGTGCCCAGCAGGCGCTGCAGGTTCGGATCGGTCGACTTGGCCATCTCGTCGACATTCTTCGAGGTGACGCCCGACTCTTCCGCTTCGATCATCGCGTAGATCGACCACTTCACGAGATCGAACCACTGGTCGTCGCCATGGCGCACGGCGGCGGCGAACGGCTCTTTCGAAATCGTCTCGGGAAGGATGACGTAGTCTTCCGGCACCTTCACCTGGCTGGCGCGAATGGCGCCGAGCTGCGACCTGTCCGACGTGTACACGTCGCAACGGCCGCCGGTGAACGCAGCGACGGCTTCGTCCTGCTTCTCGAACGTGACCGGCTTGAAGTCCATTTTGTTGGCGCGGAAGTAGTCGGCAAGGTTCTGCTCGGTCGTCGTGCCCGACTGCACGCACACCGTCGCACCCTTGAGTTCTTTCGCGCTCTTCACGTTGAGCTTCTTGGCGACGATGAAGCCCTGGCCGTCATAGAAATTGACCGGCGCGAAGTTCATGCCGTTGGTCGTGTCGCGCGTCAGGGTCACGGTGGTGTTGCGCGCCAGCAGGTCGATTTCGCCCGACTGCAACGCCGTGAAGCGATTCGAAGTGGTGAGCGGAACGAACTTGACCTTGTTTCCGTCGCCGAACATCGCGGTGGCGACGGCGCGGCAGATATCGACGTCGATGCCCGCCCACACGCCCTTGTCGTCGGGCGCGCTGAACCCGGCGAGGCCGGTATGGACGCCGCAGACCAGCTGGCCGCGTGCCTTGACCGCATCGAAGGTCGCGCCCGCTTGGGCGGTCCCTGCGATTCCGACCGTCACCGCAAGCGCGGCAGCGGCTGTAGTGAGTCGCTTCATGGAATGATCTCTCCCTGGTGAGGCCCCGGGGCTCATGGTGCCAGCCCCGTACAATGCCCGCGTGGGAGTATGTCCCGGCTTTCGGAAGCCCGACAAGCGAACCGTAAGCCCAGATTTCGCGATCCAAGAATCATCGTTATGGTCCGCCGCACGCGATGGTGCCGGCCGGGAGGCCGGTGAAACGGGAATCCGGTGCAGCCGCGCCGCTACGCTCCAAAAAGCGTGCGGCGAGGCCGAGTCCGGAGCTGCCCCCGCAACTGTAAGCGGCGAGCGCGGATCAATCTTTCGAGATGGGCATCTTTCGAGATGGGCATCTTTCGAGATAGGGCCACTGGGAAACTGGGAAGGCCGATCCGTTGCGATGACCCGCGAGCCAGGAGACCGGCCATTGCGCAGCGCGTCACGCGAGCCAACGGGCGGGGTGCACCGAGGGCGCGGGAAAACCGTCTGCGACGACGCCGCCGTGCGAGCCCAATCCCGGGCTTTCGCGGCCGTTGGTCGTCGCAGTCGGAGAAACCCGAATGATCCGTTCCCGCCCACGGTCCGTCTGGACCGCCTCGCTCCTGTCCCTGCCGATGTTTGCGCTGCTGGCCAGCTCGGCCCTTGCAGCCCCCGAAGAAATCACCGTCACCGCTGCGCGTATCGCAGTACCCGTCGAACAGCTCGGTTCGAGCATCACCATTCTCGACGCCGCCACGCTGGAGCGGCGGCAGGCGCGCGACGTGGTCGATGCATTGAAGCTCGTGCCCGGCGCCGACCTGGTTCAGTTGGGCCCGGAGGGCCGCCAGACCTCGATCTTCGTGCGCGGCGGCAATGCCAATCAGCTGCTGGTGCTGCGCGACGGCCAGCCGATCGCCGATCCGTCGACGCCGAGCGGCGCGCTCGACCTTGCGCCCTTCGGTCTCGCCGACATCGACCGAATCGAATTGGTGCGCGGGCCGCAAGCCGCAATCTATGGCAGCCAGGCGATCGCGGGCGTGCTGAACCTGATCAGCCGGGATCCCACCGCCAGCGGCGCCGATGCGCGCCTCGAAGGCGGCACGCGCGATTCCTATCGCGCGCGGGGCCGGGCGCGACTGGTGCAGGACGGGCTGCGGATCGAGGTCGGCGCCGAACGTCTCTATAGCGGCGGCGAAGACGTGACTCCGCCTTCGGCGCGCGGCACGCGTGCAAGCGAAAACGATCCGGTGCGGCGCGACAGTGCGTTCGCAACGGTGGCGGCCGATCTCGGCGAACGCGTCACGGCACGCGCCGCCGCGCATTGGAGCCGCGCGCGCGTCGCGCTCGACACCTCGCCCGAAGATCCGAATTCCATTGAAACGACCCGCAATCTCGACCTGTCGGCGTCGGTGACGGCGCGGCTGGGGGCCTGGACGCCGACCGTGACCGCGACGCGTACCGATTATCTGCGTCACGATCGCAACGATGCCGATCGTAGCGATTCCACCATGGTCGACACGCATAATGACGGCCGCCGCGAACGGGTGCAGTGGGACAACAGGATCACGGTCTTGGACGGGCACGTGATCGACGCCGGCGCCGAGTTCGAGCGCGAGCGTTTCACCAGCTCGGGTCTCAGCGACTTCAGCGGCTTCCGGATTTCCGAACGCAGCCAGGCATCGCAGCGCCGCGCCGGCGCCTGGATCGCCGACCTGGTGACGTGGGGCGCCGTGTCGGGCGCCGCGTCGCTGCGTCTCGACGATCCGTCGGGCTACGCCACGCGCGCCAGCTGGAGCGTCGCGCCGAGCTGGCGAATTACCGACACGACGCGGCTGAAAGCGTCGGTTGGCACCGGCTTCAAAGTGCCGTCGCTGTATGAGCGGTTCGGTTTTCAGCCGACCAATTTCGGCAGCGCCTTCCGTGGCAATCCCGATCTGCGCGTCGAGCGCAGCCGGTCCTGGGAAGCGGGCATCGAACAGGCGCTGTTTGCGCAGCGCGTGAAAATCGGTGCGACCTGGTTCGACACGCGCTATCGCGACTCGATCCAGACCGTGTTCCTGCCGAGCTTCTCCTCGACCACGGTGAACAACGTCGATGCGCGTGCGCGCGGTCTCGAAAGCTTCGCCGCCTTTGCCATCGCCGAAGGCTGGTCGCTGCGGCTCGACCACGGTTTCACCGTCGTGCAGGACAATCAGGCGCGCGAATTGCTGCGCCGTCCGAAGCACCGCGCCAGCGGCGAGCTGGCCTGGGAAACCGATCTCATCGCGGCTTCGGTGACCGGGCGGTTTGTCGGCGCCCGCAACGATGTCGACGCCAACGGCCGCACCGTGCGTGCGGGCGGGTTCGTCACGTTCGATGCGGCGGGCTGGTGGCAGGTGAGCGAGCAGGTCCGGTTGACGGCGCGGCTGGTGAACCTGCTCGATCGCCAGACCGAGCCCGCGATCGGCTTCGCCGGTCCGCGCCGGCAGCTCTATGTTGGTGCCGAAGCGAGGTTCTGATGATCCGACTGGACCGATTGGCGACGCGCGGCGGCGACAAAGGCGAGACCTCGCTGGGCGACGGCACGCGCGTGCCCAAGACCCATGCGCGGGTGGTGGCGTTGGGCGCGATCGACGAGCTCAACGCCGCGATCGGCGGCGCGGTCGCCGCCGGCGGTGCGGCCGAATTCGTCGGCCTGGCCGGGCCGATGCTCGCCCGCGTGCAGAACGAGCTGTTCGATCTCGGCGCCGATCTTTCGGTGCCGGGAACGGGCGGCGACCGGCTGCGCGTCAGCGAGCTGCAGGTTTCGGCGCTCGACCGCGACCTCGAAACGATGGTGGCGCGGCTCAAGCCGCTCACCTCGTTCGTGCTGCCGGGCGGGACGGGGGCGGCGGCGCAGCTCCATCTCGCCCGCACCGTCGCCCGCCGGGCCGAGATCGCGGTGTGGCAGCTGATCGAGCGGGAAGAGGTCAACCGGTCGGTGCCCGTCTATCTCAACCGCCTCGGCGACCTTCTCTTCGCACTGGCGCGCGCCGCCAATGAAGACGGCGCGCGCGACGTGACCTGGGTGCCCGGCGCGAGCCGGTAGCAGGCTGTTGAAAATCCTGCCGCAGCCGCACTGGCATGGCGTTCGTGAGATTTCACCACAGAGATCACAGAGAATCAGAGAACACAGAGGTACCGGTCGCGTGGTGCGATACGCGTCGCCCTCGATTGATCTCCTGACGCGCTTGGCGCGCCTCGATCAAAACCGAACTTGGTCGGCGTGATCGGTCGTTGCAGTCCCTCTGTGTTCTCCGCGTTCTCCGCGTTCTCTGCGTTCTCCGTGATAAAAACCTTCGATCTCTGACGAAGAAGATTCGCCGCAGAACCGCGCCGCATTTTTCAACAACCTGCGAGCGCCTTATGACCCGATCCGATTGGATCGGGTCATGCTTTAGGCGGCCCGCACGCCGTCCAGGAAGCGGCGCACTTCG
>JAQGIE010000079.1 GCA_028291365.1 Rhodospirillales bacterium | reverse complement strand
CGAAGTGCGCCGCCAGTTCCGCGAGATCAAAGGCATCATGTAAGGAACCGCCAAGCCGGATTACGGAAGCGCGGTCGATCTTCTGACCAAGTCGGCGATCCGCGAAATGATCGTGCCGTCGCTGCTGCCGGTGCTGGCCCCGGTGGTGCTGTTCGTCGTGATCTGGGCGGTCGCCGGTCGCAACTCGGCCTTCGTGTCGCTGGGCGCCATGCTGCTCGGCACGATCGTCACCGGCCTGTTCGTCGCCATCTCGATGACGTCGGGCGGTGGTGCCTGGGACAACGCCAAGAAGTACATTGAAGAAGGCAATTACGGCGGCAAGGGCTCGGACGCGCACAAGGCCGCGGTGACGGGCGACACGGTCGGTGATCCCTACAAGGACACGGCCGGTCCGGCGGTGAATCCGATGATCAAGATCATCAACATCGTCGCCCTGCTGCTGCTCGCGATCGTGGCGAAGTACTTCTAAGCCAGCGCGTCACGCACAAACGAAGAGCCCCGACCGCGAGGTCGGGGCTCTTTTTTGTTGGGTCGTCCGAAGTGCTTAGTAGCCGCGGCTGCGGCCGCCGCCGCCACCGCTGCTGCCGGGCTTCTTCTTGTCGCCGCCGAAGCGGCCGACATTGCCGATCAGCTGTTCGAGGAAACCCATTTCCTTGCCGCTCGTCGGCGTCGTGCGTTCGACCGTATCGATCTGCGCGATCGTCTGGTCGCCGGTCATCTTCTGGAGGCCGTTGACCTTGTCCTTGTCGTCGAAGCGCACCACAAGCACCTGGCGCTCGACGATGTCAGGGTCGAAGAACGCCGTCTGTTCGGTGCGCTGGCCCATATAGTACCAGGTGTTGTCGTCGAACGTTGAAATCATGGTCGGCGAGCCGAGCGTCTGGAACACCTCGTCTTTCGACGAACCGTTCTGGACCAGTGCCAAGCGGTCGGCTTCGACGAGGTTGCCGCGGTTGGCGCTGTTCGGGGTGCAGCCGGCAGCGAAGAGTGGAAGCGCGAACAGCGCGACAGCAGAAACAGAGCGGAACGGGCGGGCCATGGAGCTTTCGATTCGAGCGGAAACAACGGGAGGCCCGAGGGCCGATCGCCCGGACCGTTGCACCGGCCTCCGAGCGCTGTCAACGTCGCCCGCCAAACAAGGACGCTCCCCGTGTTCGACTGGTTGAAAACGCGCGACCCGCGCCGCCGGCAGGGCGCGGAAATGTACAAACGCATGGTCGAGCTGGCGCGGGCGCCGCGCTTCTACGCCGAACTCGGTGTCCCCGACACGGTCGAGGGCCGGTTCGAGATGATTTCCCTGCATGTCGCGCTGCTTTTGCGCCGGCTGCATGGGGTCGACGGCGCCCTGGCCGAGGCCGTGATCAAGACCATGTGGGCCGATCTGGACGTGGCGATCCGCGAGCTCGGCATCGGCGATCTCAGCGTCGGCAAGAAAATGAAATTGCTGGCCCAGAATTTCTACGGTCGCGCTGCGGCATATGACCAGGCGTTGAAGAGCGAAGACTCGGCAGAGTTGCAGGCCGCGCTATTGCGCAACGTCTATGACGGCGAGCCGCCGGCGCCCGGCGCCGTCGCCGCGCTCGCCGAGTATGTGCGCGACGCAGCGGTCGGCCCCGAACTCGACCTCGATCGGCGGGCGGCATGAACCCGCCCGAATGGTCGCGCCCGATCCCGGGCCGCGCGGTGACCCCGGAAGGCCGTACCATCGAACTCGACGCCTCGGCGGCGGAACGGGCGGCGCTGGCGGCCCGGTTCGGGCTGGTGGCGATCGATCGGCTGGCTGCCCGGCTCGAGGTACGGCGGATCGACGGCGACCTGATCCGGGTCACCGGCACGGTCGAGGCCGACCTGGTTCAGACCTGCGTCGTCAGCCTCGATCCGTTCCCGGCCACGGTTCGGGACCCGGTCGAAGGCCTGTTCGGCGAGGGGGTGCCCGAGGCGGTGCCCGACGAATGGATCGATCCCGAGGCCGACGATCTGCCCGAGCCGATCGTGGAAGGGGTCATCGACCTGGGTGAACTGGCGGCCCAGCACCTGTCGCTGGGCCTGGATCCGCATCCGCGCAAGCCCGACGCCGAGCTGCCCCAGCCGCTGATCGAGGACCAGCCCGAGGGGCCTTTTGCCGCCCTCAAGGGCTGGAAGGGCAAGCCGTAAGCTTTCCTTGCGGCTCTGCTTGCTTCCGGACCGGACTTTCGGGTAAACCGCTCCCTCGCAAGAGGCGGCCGGTCGGCCGCCTTTCGATCTTCCGGATCCCGAGTTCGTCCCATGGCTGTCCCGAAAAAGAAGACCTCGAAATCGCGTCGCAATATGCGGCGCTCGCATCACGCGCTGGGGGCTTCGGCCCATGCCGAATGCAAGAACTGCGGCGAGCTCACTCGCCCGCATCATGTCTGCCCCGCCTGCGGGCACTACAACCAGCGCGAAGTCGTCGAAGTCCCGGCTTCGGCGTGATCCGGCCGCGCTTCCGCGCGAAGGACAGCGTTCGTCTGAACGCTGAGCTGACCATCGCGCTCGACGCGATGGGTGGGGATCATGCTCCGCAGGTTGTCGTGAAGGGCGCCGCCATCGCGCGCACGCGGCACCCGAAGGTCAAATACCTCTTCGTCGGCGACGAGAAGCGGATCAAGCCGCTGCTTGCCAAGCGCAAGGCGCTGGCGAAGGTGAGCGAGATCCAGCACACGGAAATCGCCATCGGTCCCGATGACAAGCCCTCGGCGGCGCTTCGTGGCGGCCGTCAATCGTCGATGCGCCTGGCGCTCGACGCGGTCGCCGACGGCAAAGCCAACGCGATGGTGTCGGCCGGCAATACCGGCGCGCTGATGGCGATGGCGAAATTCTCGCTGCGTACGCTCCCGGGAATCGACCGCCCGGCGATCGCGAGCTTCTTTCCGACTCTGCGCGGCGAGAGCGTGATGCTCGATCTCGGCGCGAATCTCGAATGCGACGCCGACAATCTGGTGCAGTTCGCGATCATGGGGTCGATCTTCGCGCAGAACGTCTTCGGCGTGCTCGAGCCGACCATCGGTCTGCTCAATGTCGGCTCGGAAGAGATGAAGGGCCACGACGAGCTCAAACAGGCGTCGGCCAAGCTGCGCGAGATGCAGCTGCCCGGCATCTATCACGGCTTCATCGAAGGCAATGACATTCCCAACGGCACCACCGAGGTCGTCGTGGCGGATGGTTTCAGCGGCAACATCGCGCTGAAAACCGCTGAGGGTATGTCAAAGCTCTACAGCGAATTCCTCAAGCGTACTTTCCGTTCGTCGATCGCGGCACGGCTGGGCTATCTGCTTTCGGCGGCGGCGTTTCGGAAATTGCGGGTGCGACTCGATCCACGCCGCTACAATGGCGCCATGTTCCTTGGCCTCGGGGGCGTCTGCGTGAAGAGCCACGGTGGCACCGACGCGTTCGGCTATGCCAACGCGATCGGCGTCGCGGTCGATCTCGTCATCCAGGGTTTCAATGATAAGCTCCGCGAAGAGCTTGCCCGCCTGGCTGCACAACAGGACGCGGCGCTGCCGCCTTCGGCCGCCGCGGCCATCTGAGGTCGTTTCCTTTGTCGATTCGTTCCGTCATCGTCGGGTGCGGTGCGCATCTGCCTGCGAAGATCGTCACCAATGACGATCTCGCCAAACTCGTCGACACGTCGGACGAGTGGATTCAGCAGCGCACCGGCATCAAGCAACGTCACATCGCCGCCGACGGCGAACTGACGTCTGACCTCGCCATCGCCGCGTCGCAAAAGGCGCTCGAACGCGCCGGCATCAGCGGCGCCGATCTCGACCTGATCGTGCTTGCGACGACGACGCCGGATCAGACCTTTCCTGCCACCGCCGCAACCGTCCAGGCCAAGCTCGGCATGCTGGGCGGCGCTGCCTTCGACGTGCAGGCGGTCTGTTCGGGGTTCATTTACGCGCTCGCCATCGCCGACAATTTCATTCGCGTGGGCCAAGCCAAGAACGCGCTGGTGATCGGGGCCGAAACCTTCAGCCGCATTCTCGACTGGACCGATCGCGGCACCTGCGTGCTGTTCGGCGACGGTGCCGGCGCCGTGGTGCTGAAAGCCGAGCCGGCGAGCGAGGAGGGCGTGCGCCGCGGCATCCTCTCGACGCATCTCCATTCGGACGGCCGCCATCGCGACCTGCTCTATGTCGACGGCGGCGTGTCGAGCACCAAGACGGTCGGCCATGTCCGCATGAACGGCAAAGAAGTCTTCCGCCATGCCGTGCAGCGCCTGGCTGAGGTGGTCGACGAGTCCCTGACCGCCAACGGCCTGACCCAGGCCGACATCGACTGGCTGGTGCCGCACCAGGCCAACCGGCGCATCATCGATTCCACGGCCCGGAAACTGTCGCTCTCGACCGACAAGGTCGTGGTGACGGTGGCACGCCACGGCAACACTTCGGCGGCGTCGATCCCGCTGGCCCTGGCCGAGGCGGTCGAGGATGGCCGGGTCCGCCAGGGCGACCTGGTGCTGCTCGAAGCCATGGGCGGCGGTCTGACCTGGGGCGCGGCGCTCGTTCGGTGGTAATTCAACGACGCTGCGCAGCACGTTGAAAATTGACCGACTTCGGTCAGGTCTTTAGAGTTCATCTGAAAGAGCGAGACGAGGGACCGTGAGCGGGAACACGATCACGCGCGCCGATCTGAGCGAGGCGGTCTACCAGGAAGTCGGCCTGTCGCGGAACGAGTCCGCGAATTTGGTCGAAGTCGTGCTGGACGAGATCGCCGATGCGCTGACGAAGGGCGAGATGGTCAAGATCTCGTCATTCGGCAGTTTCGCCGTGCGCCAAAAAGGCCAGCGCGTCGGGCGCAATCCCAAGACCGGTGAAGAAGTGCCGATCCTGCCGCGGCGCGTGCTGGTGTTTCGCGCCAGCCACGTGCTGAAGCACCGGATCAACGAGACCTGACGGCGGGGCGGGCGCGCGGAACATGGCCACCGACGCGATCGACCGTCCCGACGCACGTGCGCGCGGTGCGAAATCCCCAAGTGCGTTCCGCACCATCAGCGAAGTCTCGACCGAGCTCGAAGTGCCGCAGCACGTGCTGCGCTTCTGGGAATCGAAATTCTCGCAGCTGCGCCCGCTGAAGCGCGGCGGCGGCCGGCGCTACTACCGGCCCGAAGACGTCGAGCTGATCCGCCGCATCCACACGCTGCTGTATCAGGAAGGCTACACGATCAAAGGCGTGCAGCGTCTGCTGCGCGGCCGGCGCGCCGACGATGAGAGCGAGGCCCCGCCGGAAAAAGCCGGCGGCAGCGACCTGCTGGCGCAGGAGCCGGCGGAAGAGCGCAATCTGCTGGCCGAATTGGCCGCCGAACTGCGCGCCATCCGCGACCTGCTGCGCGATTAGGACGAGGAAGTCGGCCGGGCGCGTTTGAGGCCTGACTCGACTTCCCGGAACCCGGCCCTATGCTCCCGGCCGACTCGGGGACGGGCTGTAGCTCAGACTGGTAGAGCACTACGCTGGGGGTGTAGGGGTCGCAGGTTCAAATCCTGTCAGCCCGACCAAGAGTTCGATGGCGCCGCCGTGCGCCATTCTTTGTGCCGAACTGGGCGCAAAGGAGACGGGTGCAGGCGGCGGGAGTTCGAGTCTCCCCCAATCCGACCATCATTACTTCGAGCCCAACATGACCGCCGCGATCTTCGTCTATGTCACGGCGCCCGATCTCGAGGTCGCCGAACGTATCGGCACAGCGATCGTCGAAGAAGGTCTTGCTGCCTGCGCCAATCTGCTGCCCGGCATGCGCAGCATCTATCGTTGGAAGGGCGCGGTCGAACGCGCCGATGAAATCGTCGTGCTGCTGAAGACGACGCCAAGCCGGTTCGATGCGCTGGAAGCGCGCGTGCGCGCATTGCATCCGCACGAAACGCCTTGCGTGGTCGCGTTGCCGATCAACCGTGGCAGCGCGCCGTATCTCGACTGGATCGTCGACGAGACGTCGCCCTAAACGAGCGTCAGTTCGTGCGTCGCGTTCGGATCGTCGATGCGGCGAAAACCCAACCGTTCATAGAATTTCGCGGCCCGCTCCGTATCGGTCCGCAAACGTGCGACACGGAATTTCGCTCGCGCATGGTCGAGCAGGGTTTTGACCAGCATTGCGCCGACACCGTTCGTGCGGCGCGACGGCGTCACGTACACGCGTCGCAGCCGGCCGCAATCGGCCGTGCCGTACGGATCGATATTGAGCCCCCCGACGGCGATCAGCGCGGCGCCGTCAGTGACGCCGAGCAGAATTTCGCCGCGCGCGTCGAAGCGGTTTTCGCCGTTCGCCCAATCAGCGTCCAAACGATCGAGGAAGTTGAATCCTTCTTTGAGCGACAAAGTGACGAGAGAGGTGACGCGCCGGTCCGGCAGTGAAAGCGGCTCAATCGCAATCATCGCAGACCCAGGCGACTCCATTCGATTGCGGGGCAGGCATCCTGCACCACGATCAGCCCGGCATTGCGTGCTTTCTGCGCCGCGTCTTCGTTCACGATGCCGAGCTGCAGCCATAAGACTTTGGTTTTGACCGCGATCGCCGCATCGGCGACCGGCGGCACGTCGGGCGCGCGGCGGAAGACGTCGACCATGTCGACCGGCTCGCCGATCTCTTCGA
>JAQGIE010000018.1 GCA_028291365.1 Rhodospirillales bacterium | reverse complement strand
GCGAAGCGGGCTTTCCGGACGCGCGCCGGTGATCGCCTGGGCCGAAGATCCGGTGGCGCTCTTCGTGCTCGAAATTCAGGGCTCGGGCCGGCTGCGCTATCCCGACGGGCGCGTGCAGCGTCTCGGCTACGCCGCCGGCAACGGGCGCAGCTACGTGCCGATCGGCAAGACGCTGGTGGCGATGGGCGCGCTCGACGCCGACGCCGTCTCGATGCCGGCGATCCGCACCTGGCTGGCGGCGCATCCGGCGCGCGTGCGCGAGATTCTCGACGGCAATCCCAGCAACGTCTTCTTCCGCCTCACCGACAAGCCGGCCACCGGCACGTCGGGCATTGCGCTGACGCCGGGCCGCTCGCTCGCGGTCGACACCAGGTTCGTGCCGCTCGACGCGCCGCTATGGCTCGACTGTGAAGATCCTCGCGGCGGCCGGCTGCGGCGGCTCGTCGTGGCGCAGGACACCGGCGGCGCCATCCAGGGCGCCGTGCGCGGCGATCTTTTCTGGGGCGCCGGCGCGCAGGCCGAAGACGCCGCCGGCCGCATGAAAAGCCGGGGCGGCCTGTGGTTGTTGCGGCCCAAAAACCTCACCAGCTGATTCATCCGAAGCTTTGGCCGGAGCATTCGATTCACCGGCCATGCAGCGCCGGAGCCTCTGGACTGCAGGGCTTCTGTCCTACGACGCCGACCCCACATCTCGGCCTCATTCGTAACAGAGGAAGTATCCGATGATCGCCCTTCGCCCCGCTGCCGAGCGCGGCCACGTTCAGATCGGCTGGCTCGACTCGAAGCATAGTTTTTCGTTCGGCGAGTATTACGACCCGCGCCATCAGGGCTGGGGTCCGCTGCGCGTGATCAATGACGACCGCATCGCCGCCGGCGCCGGCTTTCCGACCCATCCGCATCGCGACATGGAGATCCTCACCTACGTGCTCGAAGGCGCGGTGGCGCATCGCGATTCGACCGGCGGCGAAGGCGTCATCCCGGCCGGCGACGTGCAGCGCATGAGCGCGGGCAACGGCATCCAGCACAGCGAATTCAACGCCAGCCAGACCGACGCGCTGCGCCTGTTGCAGATCTGGATCATCCCGGATCGCCGCGGCGTGCAGCCGGGCTACGAGCAGATCCGTCTCGATCCCGCCGCCAAGCGCGACACGCTCAAGCTGATCGCTTCGCCGGATCCGACCGGCGGTGCGCTCAAGATCCATCAGGATGCCCAGGTCTATGCGGGCGAGCTGTCGAACGAGGCGCAGGTCCGCTACGACCTCGCGCCCGGCCGCCGCGCCTGGGTGCAGGTCGCCAAGGGCAGCGTCACCTTGAACGGGCAGCGCCTGGTTGAGGGCGACGGCGCCGGCATCGCCGATGAATCCTTGCTCGAGCTCGCGGGGGCTGAAGGCGGGGGCGAAGTCCTGCTATTCGATCTGCCGTGAAGAAACGTGCGGCGAGCGACGACGAGAAGGCTTTGTGGCGTGCGGTGACGCACGACGTGAAGCCGCTCGCCCGCCCTCGCCGCATTCGCGCCGTCGCCCAGGTCGAAGCGGCGCCGGCACTACCGCCGGCACCGCCGGCCCGGATCGCGAAACCGGCCAAGCCGGCCGCGATCGTCGCGCCGCCGCCCAAGCCGGCGGTGCAGAAACCCAACCCAGGCCTCGACCGCGCCACCGAAGCCAAGTTCCGCAGCGGCAAGATGACGATTGCGGCGCGGCTCGACCTGCATGGGCAGACGCAGCGCGAAGCGCATGGCGAGCTGCTCGCCTTTCTCGAAAGCTCGGTGCGGCACGGCCGAAGATGCGTGCTGGTGATCACGGGCAAAGGCCCGGGCTCGCCCAGCCAGGGAATCTTGAAGCGCGCGGTGCCACGCTGGATCGCCAGCTCGTCGGTCGCGTCGCAGATTCTCGCCACCGTCACGGCGCAGCCGAAACATGGCGGCGACGGCGCGCTCTACGTGCTGCTGCGCAGGAAGCGGGATTGATTCCCCTGGAAAGCAGGGATTCATCGACGTGCCGGTGAACATCCGCGCGATGCCATGACGGACCCCCGCTTTCGCGGGGGATGACATCAAAGAATGTACTTCGACAGATCCTGGTCTTTGGCCAGATCGCCGACCCGGGTGCGCACGTCGCTGGCGTCGATCGTGATCGTTTCGCCGGCGCGGTCGGTGGCCTGGAAGCTGATCTCTTCGAGCAGCCGCTCCAGCACCGTGTGCAGCCGCCGCGCCCCGATATTCTCGACGCTGGCGTTGATCTCCGCCGCCAGCTTGGCGATCTCGTCGATCGCCTCGTCGGTGAAGATCAGCTCGACCTTCTCGGTCTGAAGCAGCGCCTTGTACTGTTTGATCAGGCTTGCTTCGGGTTCCAGCAGGATGCGTTTGAAATCCTCCTGGCTCAGCGCTTTCAGCTCGACGCGGATCGGCAGGCGGCCCTGCAATTCGGGCAGCAGGTCCGACGGTTTGGCGAGATGGAACGCGCCCGAGGCGATGAACAGCACATAGTCGGTTTTCACCGGCCCGTGCTTGGTCTGCACCACCGTGCCTTCGATCAACGGCAGCAGGTCGCGCTGCACGCCTTCGCGGCTGACGTCGCCGCCGCGCAGCTCGCTGCGCGTCGCGATCTTGTCGATCTCGTCGAGAAACACGATGCCGTTCTGCTCGGCCGAGTCGATCGCCTCGCGCTTGACGCGGTCGGGATCGAGCAGCTTGTCGCTCTCCTCCTCGATCAGCACTTCATAGCTGGCGCGCACATTCATGCGCGTCTGCTTGGTGCGGTTGCCGAAGGCTTTGCCCAGCATCTCGCTGATGTTGATCATGCCGACATTGGCGCCGGGCACGCCCGGAATCTCCATCATCGGTGAGCCGGCCGCGTTGTCGGCGATCTCGATGTCGATCTCGCGCTCGTCGAGCTCGCCTTCGCGCAGCTTCTTGCGGAAGCTGGCGCGCGTGCTTTCGGTGGCGTTCTTGCCCACCAGCGCGTCGAGCACGCGCTCCTCGGCGTTGAGTTCGGCGCGGGCACGGACGTCGCGGCGCAGGCGCTCGCGCGTCATCGTCATCGCGTTCTCGACCAGGTCGCGCACGATGGAATCGACGTCGCGGCCGACATAGCCTAATTCTGTGAATTTGGTCGCTTCGACTTTGAGGAACGGCGCTTCGGCGAGCTTGGCCAGGCGGCGCGCGATCTCGGTCTTGCCGACGCCGGTCGGCCCGATCATCAGGATGTTCTTGGGCAGGACTTCGTCCCGCATCGACGCCGTCAGCTGCTGACGGCGCCAGCGATTGCGCAACGCCACCGCCACGGCGCGCTTGGCGTCGTGCTGGCCGACGATGAATCGGTCGAGTTCGGAGACGATCTCGCGCGGAGAAAAATGAGAAGACATGTGTGTGGTCCCGCGCGACGCGCTTTACAGCGTTTCGATCGTCAGATTGGTGTTCGTGTAGACGCAGATCTCGGCCGCGATCCCCATCGCCCTGCGCGCGATGGCCTCGGCGTCGAGCCCTTCGACGTCGGCGAGCGCGCGGGCCGCGGCAAAGGCGTAGTTGCCGCCCGAGCCGATGGCGACCACGCCATGCTCGGGTTCGAGCACGTCGCCGGTGCCGGTCAGCACCAGGCTGGTCTCCTTGTCGGCGACGATCATCATGGCCTCGAGCCGGCGCAGATAGCGGTCGGTGCGCCAGTCCTTGGCCAGTTCGACCGCGGCGCGCATGAGCTGGCCGGGGTGTTTCTCGAGCTTGGCTTCCAGCCGCTCGAACAGGGTGAAGGCATCCGCCGTGGCGCCGGCAAAGCCGCCGAGGACCTGACCGCCGCCCAGACGCCGCACTTTGCGCGCGTTGTGCTTCATGACGGTCTGACCCATCGACACCTGGCCGTCGCCTGCGACGACGACGTGACCGCCCTTGCGCACGGACAGGATTGTCGTCCCGTGCCAGGGCGTCGCAGCAGAATTTTCGGAATTCATCGTTGCGATCAGGTGGGATGCTTGGCTGCGGGCTTCAAGCCGAGGCCCCCCGGTGCTACCACCCGCCCATGGACCGGCCCACGGATCAGCAACAACCGACCGAAGCTCGCCGCGGCCGCGTCGAGCGCACCACGTCCGAGACCAAGATCGCGGCGGCGATCGATCTCGACGGCAGCGGCCGTGCGCGCGTCGCGACCGGCATCGGCTTCCTCGACCACATGCTGGAGCAACTGGCGAAACACGGCCTGTTCGACCTCGAGATCGAAGCCACCGGCGATCTCCATATCGACATGCATCACACGACCGAGGACGTCGCCATCGCGCTCGGTCAGGCGACCATGCAGGCGCTCGGCGAACGTCGAGGCATTCGCCGCTTCGGCACCGCCTATGCGCCTATGGACGAGACTTTGTCGCGCGTCGCGCTCGATCTATCGAACCGCCCGTACCTGATCTGGCGCGTCGAGTTCTCGCGCGACAAGGTCGGCGAGATGGACACCGAGCTGTTCAAGGAATGGTTCCAGGCCTTCGCGCAGCATGCGGGCGTCTGCCTCCATGTCGAGAATCTGTACGGCGACAACAACCATCACATCGTTGAAAGCTGCTTCAAGGCGCTGGCGACCGCGTTGAAACACGCGGTCGAGATCGATCCGCGGCGCGCCGGCATCGTCCCGTCCACGAAGGGCGCGCTCTAAAGCGCGCGCGGGTACGGGCATGGAAACGATCGCGCTGGTCGATGTCGGTTCGGGCAATCTGCGCTCGGCCGCGAAGGCGCTCGAGCGGGTCGCCGCCGAACAATGTGGCGGTCGCGGACAGGTGCATACGACCAGCGATCCCGATCTCGTGGCGCGCGCCGACCGCATCGTGCTGCCGGGCCAGGGCGCCTTCGCCGCCGTCGCCGCCGGCCTTGCCGGAATCGATGGGCTACGCGAGGCGCTGGACCAGGCGGTGCGCGTGCGGGCGCGTCCCTATCTCGGCATCTGCGTCGGCATGCAGCTGATGGCCGACATCGGCCGCGAGCACGGCGACCATGCGGGGCTGGGCTGGATCGGCGGCGACGTCGTGCCGATCGCGCCGGCCGACCCGACGCTCAAAGTGCCCCAAATGGGCTGGAACGACCTCGAGCTGCTGCAGCCGTCGCATCCCGTGCTGCGCGACCTGGCGCCGGGCGACCACGCCTATTTCGTCCATTCGTACAAATTCGCCGTCGCGGATCGGCGCGACCTGCTGGCCCAGGTCGAGTATGGCGGCGGGGTCGCCGCCATCGTCGGCCGCGACAATCTCGTCGGCACCCAGTTCCATCCGGAGAAGAGCCAGGCCGTCGGCCTCAAGCTCCTCGCCGCCTTTCTTGCGTGGCGCCCGTGAGCGAAAGCCTCATCAAGCCGACCCTGCTCGTCGAGCACGTCACCAAGCTCAAAAGCGGCGATCTCGGCGATCTGTGCGACGCGGCCGAAGCCGCGATTCTCGCCGATGGCGGCTTCGGCTGGGTGGCGCCGCCGCCGCGCGACGTGATGGAGCGCTATTGGAAGGGCGTGCTGATCGTGCCCGAACGCGCCCTGCTGGTCGGGCGCCTCGACGGCGTCATCGGCGGCTCGCTGCAGCTGGTCCGGCCGGCTCGCAACAACGAGGCGCAGGCCAAGTCGATCGCGCTCACCACCGCCTTCATGGCGCCCTGGGCCCGCGGTCACGGGCTGGCGCGCCTGTTGTGGCGAGCGGCCGAGGACAAGGCCCGCGCCGACGGGTTCGACGTCATCAATCTCGACGTGCGCGAAACCCAGACCGCCGCCCTCCAGCTTTGTGAGACCATGGGCTACGTGCTGTGGGGCTCGCATCCGCGGTATGCCATGGTGGACGGCAAGCCCGTTGGCGGGCGCTATTACTTCAAGCTGCTGACCTGATCCGAGGCCGCTCATGATCCTGTTTCCGGCGATCGACCTGAAAGACGGGAAAGCCGTGCGCCTGCTGCGCGGCGACCTCGACCAGGCCACCATCTTCAACGACGAACCGGTCGAGCAGGCGCTCAAATTCGAGCGCCAGGGCTTCACCTGGCTGCATGTCGTCGATCTCAACGGCGCCGTGCAGGGGCGCTCGGTCAATGGCGGCACGGTCGAGGCGATCGCCTGGTCGGCCGAGCTCAAGATCCAGCTCGGCGGCGGCATCCGCACGCTCGACGATATTTCCTACTGGCTCGACCGCGGCGTCGAGCGCGTCGTGCTCGGCACCATCGCGGTGCGCGATCCCGACCTGGTCGCGCAGGCCTGCACCCAGTTTCCCGATCGCATCGCGGTCGGCATCGATGCGCGCGGCGGCTTCGTCGCCACCGACGGCTGGACCGTGACGACGGAGACTCGCGCGCTCGATCACGCCAAGCGCATGGAACAGGCGGGCGCCGCCGCGATCATCTTCACCGACATCGACCGCGACGGCGCGCTCGGCGGCGTCAACGTCGCGGCGACGGTCGAGCTGGCGCGCGCGCTTTCGATTCCGGTGATCGCGTCGGGCGGCGTCGGTTCGATCCAGGATCTGATGGCGGTGCGCGCCGCCGAGGAAGACGGCGTCGCGGGCGTGATCTGCGGCCGGGCCCTCTATGACGGCAGCGTCGATGCGGTCGAAGCGGTCGCGCTGTTCGCGGCGTAGGCCAGCCGATGCTCAAGCTTCGCGTCATTCCCTGCCTCGACGTCGCCGCCGGGCGCGTCGTCAAGGGTGTCAACTTCGTCGAACTGCGCGACGCCGGTGATCCGGTCGAACAGGCGCGGCTCTACGATGCGGCGGGCGCCGACGAACTCTGCTTTCTCGACATCACCGCCAGCCACGAGCAGCGCGACACGATCTATGACGTGGTCGCCAAGACGGCGAGCCAAGTGTTCCTGCCGCTGACGGTTGGCGGCGGCGTGCGCGCGGTCGACGATGCACGCAAGCTGTTGCTTGCCGGGGCCGACAAGATTTCGGTCAACAGCGCCGCGGTGGCACGGCCCGAACTGGTCGCCGAACTGGCGACCAAATTCGGCAGCCAGTGCGTCGTGGTGGCGATCGACGCCAAACGCGTCGGCGACAAGTTCGAAGTCTTCACCCATGGCGGTCGCACCGCGACCGGCCTCGACGCGGTCGCGTGGGCGCGGCGCGTGGCGTCGCTGGGCGCCGGCGAAATCCTGCTGACCTCGATGGATCGCGACGGCACGCGGTCGGGATTCGACCTCGCGCTCACGCGCGGCGTGTCGGACGCGGTGACGATACCGGTGATCGCCTCGGGCGGCGTCGGCACGCTCGATCATCTGGTCGAAGGTATTCGCGAAGGCGGCGCGTCGGCGGTCCTGGCGGCGTCGATCTTCCATTTCGGGCAGTTCACCATCGCCGACGCCAAACGCGCGTTGGCTGAAGCAGGCCTGCCGGTGCGCGACCCGCCGCGCGGTCGAATGGAGGCTGCGTGATGCAGGCACTCGACGATCTTTGGGCCGTGATCCAGGAACGGCGCACCGCCGACCCCGAAAGCTCGTACACGGCAAAGCTGTTCGCCAAAGGCCGCCCCAAGATCGCGCAGAAAGTCGGCGAGGAAGCGGTCGAAACGGTGATCGCCGCGCTGGTGCAGGACAAGGACGCGCTGGCGGCCGAGAGCGCCGACCTGCTCTATCACCTTCTGGTGCTGTGGGCCGACGTCGGTCTCGATCCCAACGATGTCGCCAAGGTGCTCGAAACGAGGAAACGCTGATGCGCAGCTATGACAGCGGCAACATCTTCGCACGCATCCTGCGCGGTGAAATTCCGTCGCCGCGCGTGCATGACGACGCACATACGGTGGCGATCAATGACATTCATCCGCAAGCGCCGACGCATCTGCTGGTGCTGCCGACCGGGTCCTATATCGATTTCGACGATTTCGCCGCGCGCGCCAGCGACGAGGAGATCGTCGCCTATGTTCGCGCGCTCGGAAAAATTGCGCGCGATGCAGGTGTCGCCGACAGCGGCTACCGCGTGATCTTCAATGTCGGTCCCGACAGCCACCAGGAAGTGCCGCACCTGCACGCGCATATTCTGGGCGGGCGCGCGCTGGGTCCGCTGCTGACGCGGCGCGACTGACCTTCTGTTGGCGTGCGGCTGCGCCGCGCGCAGTAAATCCGGCATTTCAGGTCTGTTAAGCGGACTGGTCTAGGGCCTTGGCGCACCGTGACCGTCCGAACGAGACCAGCCATGCCCGATTTCGTCAGCAATCTTCGCATTCAGACCAAGGTGACGATCGCCTTTGCGGTCGTGCTCCTGTTTACCGTCGCGCTTGGTCTGTTCGGCTTGCACCGCCTGGCTGCGGTGAACGCGGTTGCTGCCGAGATCCGCGACAACTCGCTGCCGGCCACCGGCTATCTCGGCAAGGTCGCGGGCATGAGCGAGCGGTTCCGCATCGCCGAGGCGAACCTGGTCTTGTCACCCAGCGAAGCCGACCGGGCCAAGTTCGTGGAGGCCAATGTCACCACGCTGAAGGCGCGCACCGAGACCTGGACCGCGTATGAGAAGACCGTCGAAGCGGGCGAGGAGCGGCAGCTCGCCGACAAGGCGATCAAAGCGTGGGACGCCTATCTCGCCGCCGACAAGAAGCTGGTCGAGATGCTGCGCGGCGGGATCACGGAGCCGGTCACGGTCTACTACAAAGAGGATATGCGCGAGCTGTTCGGCGCAGTGCGCTCGACCCTGGACAAGCTGATCGACTTCAACACGCAGCAGGGGCGTGCGGTCGCTGATCACGGCGCCGAGATCTACGCGTCGGCGCGCCTCTGGATCATCGCTGCGCTCGTCATCACGGCGCTGCTCTGCTGTGCCGCGGGCTGGTCGCTGATCGTCAGCGTCTCGGGCCCGATCACGCGCATGACCGATGCCATGAAGCGCCTGGCGGCGCGCGACCTTGGCGCCGAGATCGTCGGCGTAGGCCGGCGCGACGAGATTGGCGGTATGGCCGACGCGGTGCAGGTGTTCAAACAGAGCATGATCACGGCCGATCAGCTCGCCGCCGAGCAGGCGCGCGAACGCGAGGGCAAGGAACGCCGCGCCGCATCGCTCGAAACGCTGACCCGCGAATTCGAACGCAAGGTCGGCGCGCTCGCCGGCGCGCTGTCGTCGGCGGCGACCGAAATGGAAGCGACGGCGCAGTCCATGTCGGAGACTGCGACGCAGACCGACGCGCAGGCGATCCTCGTCGCCGCGGCGGCGGAACAGGCATCGGCGAACGTTCAGACCGTCGCGGCCGCGGCAGAAGAGTTGACCTCGTCGATCTCCGAGATCGGCCGCCAGGTGACGCAGTCGGCCGAGGTCGCGCAGCGCGCCGTGCAAGATGCCAGGCGCACCGACGAAACGGTGCAGGCGCTCGCGGTCGGCGCGCAGAAGATCGGCGAAGTCGTGAAGCTCATTGCCGATATCGCGGCGCAGACCAACCTGCTGGCGCTCAACGCGACAATCGAAGCGGCGCGCGCCGGCGAGGCGGGAAAGGGCTTTGCGGTGGTGGCGAGCGAGGTCAAGTCGCTGGCGACGCAGACCGCCAAGGCGACCGACGATATCGGCAGCCAGATTGCGCAGATCCAGCGCGCGACGCAGGACGCGGTCGAGGCGATCCGCGGGATCACCGGCACGATCGTCGAGATCAGCGAGATTTCGGGCATGATTGCCGCTGCGGTGGCGGAGCAGGGCGCAGCGACCCAGGAGATCGCGCGCAACGTGCAGCAGGCTGCGGCAGGCACGCAGGAGGTCACGTCCAATATCGGCGGCGTGAAGCGCGCAGCGACCGACACCGGCGCGGCGGCGTCGCAGGTGCTGGGCGCGGCGGGCGAACTGGCGCGCAACGCGGGCCAGCTCACCAGCGAGGTCGATCACTTCCTGAGCGGCGTGAAAGCGGCCTAGAGCATGACCCGATCAATTTGATCGGCTCATGCTCTCTAACTTTTTGTTTGGCGCGTTTTCCCTCCGCGAACCGGTACCCACTTCGCGGGAAAACGCGCTGCGGCTCGGGAGGCGCTACGCGCCTGAGGTCAGGCGGTCGGCGAGCTCGGCCACCTGCTCGCGAATATCCGGCACCGAGGTGATTTCCCACACGGCGCCGCGCGTCGGCGGACCCAGCGCGCTGATCTGCGCTTGCGGCTCGCCGGCAGCATCGACCACGCGCCACGCATCGTCGACGACGAGTCCCAGCCCCAGCGGATCGCGCGCGATCAGCCCGTCGCGCAACAGCTGCACCAGCAGCGGATCCTGGCTGCGCCCATAGTCATGATCGGGTCCGGTGCAATTGATGCCGCCCGCCACGCGATGCTCGATCTCGCCGCCACCGCGCAAGGCGACGGTGAGATGAACGGAATCGTGATCGCGCTCGGCCGCCAGCACGCGTCCGGCTTCGATGCGGAGCACGCCGCTGCGCCGCAGGCGGGTTACCTGCACGGCGGGTACCCGCGGCAGGCGGTGGCGATGCACATCCCAGTACGGGCGCAGCCAGCGCAGGAACCGCTTTCGCGTCGCCGGGTCGGCGGTGCGCCACAAGGCCTGCACCGACGGGCGCGCGCCTTCCAGCACTTGCCGCCAGTCGATGCCCTGCGCCGCCGCGCGATCGACCTCGTCCCGCACGCGACGCACGATTTTCGCAAGCTTCGCGCCCTGCATATCGTCGAGAAACGGCGGCCAGGCTCGCGGCGCGCGATGAATGTTGGGCAGCAGGCCGCGTCGCGACAGCGCGATCATCGGTGCGCGATGGCCCGCCGCGCGCAGGCTTTGCACGACGTCGACCATGGTGAGGCCGGTGCCCAGCACGAGCAGCGCGCCGTCTCGCTGCGCCAGCTTGTTGCGCGCCGCCAGGTCCCACGGATCATTGACCCAATGGTGGCCGAACGCGTCGGCGAAGGCCGGCCGCGCCGGCGCCGGGTTGCCCAGCGCCAGCACGACGTGATCGGCCGCAACGGTGCGTCCATCCGCGAGCCGGATCGCGACTTCGCCGTTGGCGCGCGACACCGCGACGGCGCGGCCGTGCATGCGTTCGACCCGCTCATGTGCGGCGTCGAGCAGGGCTTCGAGATAGCGCCCATAGGCCGGACGGGGCGAAAAAGCGTCGTCGGCGGTTCCGATCGACCAGCGCGCAAAATCGTTCGGCGCGTCGGCAAAGGCGCCCATGCGGCCCGCACGCACGTTCAGGGAATGCCGCTCTTCGGAAACGCCATAGGCGAGGCCGGGGCCAAAGCGTGCGCTCGATTCCACCAGGGTCGGACGCAGGCCGGGCCGCAACCGGACCAGCTCGAGCGCGAGGGCGGTGCCGCTATAGCCCGCGCCGAGGATCACGATACGCATAGACCGGCCAGCCTGCGCATCTCGCGCCGGCATGCAAGTGTCCTCGGCGGCCACGACGGGCACTCTTTCCAGATTGCGGCGTTCTTGCGATGTTTCGTGCCGGTCAACGCACTGCTTCGAGGAGGCGGGTGAGCATGCGGTCAGGCATCTGGATGGCGTCGCTGTTGGGAATGGCTGGCTTGTTCGCGGGCGCCAACGCCGCCGCGGAATGCAAGTTGCTCAAGATCGGCGAGTTGCCGGCCACGGTACGCGGCAACCAGCTGCTCGTGCCCGCGACGGTGAACGGGCAGAAATTCATGATGCTCGCCGACACCGGCGCCGGCATCACGATGCTCGACGACTCGGTGGCGAAAGCGGCGCAGCTCAGCACCCAGAATGCGCATGGCGTCCGCATGATCGGCGTCGGTGGCGAGATGCGGGTCGAGTGGGCGATGATGAACGACCTCACGATCGGCGACGTCAAATTTCCCGCGCGCCGTTTTCTCGTGAACAAGTCCGGCGGCGGCGCGCGCAGCTCGCTTCTCGGCTATGACTTTTTCAGCCTGTTCGACGTCGAGATCGACGCCAAGAACGGCAAGATCATCCTGTTCAAGACCGAGGATTGCCGCGACACCAACATGGCGTACTGGGCGCCCGATCGCGCCGACATGGTCGAGCTGATCAGCAAGGGCACGCCCGAGATTCGGGTCCGCGTCGACGGGCAGGCGCTGACCGCCGCGCTCGATTCCGGAGCGGGCAGCACCGTCGTGACCGCACGCATCGCCAAATTCTTGGGTGTCGAAGCGGCGCCCGACGCGCAGAAGCGCGCCGGCTATGGCCTCGACGGGCGCAAGGTTGAAGGCGTCCAGCACAAATTCACGTCGTTCGCGATCGGCGATGAAGAGATCAAGAATCCGACGCTCACCGTGCTCGATGCGATGAAGACGAGCTTCACCTCCACCGACTCGCGATTGGGGTCGAACCCTAACGCCGACATGCTGCTCGGTTTCGACTTCCTGCGCACCCATCGCGTCTTCATCTCGAACACCGACAAGAAGCTCTACTTCACCTACGAAGGCGGTGCCGTATTCGCGCCGCCGCCCTCCAACACGGCGAGCAAGCCATGATGCTGAAAACAGCCGCTTTCATTGCGCTTCTGCTCGGCGTCACCACCGCCGCGCAGGCCGATTGCAAACTGGCCGAACTGGCCAAGCTGCCGCTCGAGATTCGCGGCAACCAGGCTTTCATTCCCGGCAAGCTGCGCGGCGAACCGATCCGCGTGCTCGTCGATACGGGCGCCTGGCGCACCATGTTCGATCTGAGCGTGGTCAAGAAAGCCGGCCTGTCGATCGAAGACGCGCCGTATCGCGCCATGGGCATGGGCGGCGAAATACGCTTGCAGCAAGCGACGTTTGACGATCTCGAAATCGGCGGCATGAAAGTGCCGACCAAGCGATTGCTCGTGAACGCCAGCGGGTTTCGCGGTGCTTTCGCCGGCCTCCTGGGTTTCGATTTCTTCGGCAAGGTCGATATCGAGCTGAATTTCAAAGCCGGCGAAATGAAGCTGTTCCAGCCGGTGGGCTGCGAGGGTTCGGTTCTGGCCTATTGGGCGCCCGACAAAGCCGACAGTGTCGACATGCTCGCCAGCAAAGACGGGATCGAGATTCCAGTGTCGATCAACGGCGCGACGTTTCGTGCGTCGCTCGATACCGGCGCTTACACGAGCGTCGCCGGCCGCAAAGTCGCCGATTATTTCGGACTTGAGACCGCGGGCGCTGGTAAAAGCTATGGCGCCGACAACCGTGCGCTGGAGAACGCGTTCCACAAATTCGAGACGTTTGAGATTGGTGCGGAAACAATCAGGAATCCGACGATGCGCCTGTCATCGGGCATGGCGACCGGTTTCGCGAACACCGGCTCGCGCATGGAGGATCGTTCGGGTGCTGTCGACGTGCTGCTCGGCTTCGATTTCATGCGTAGCCACCGTATCTTTGTCAGCAACTCGCAGCGCCGGGTCTACTTCACCTACGAAGGCGGCCCGGTATTTCCAGTACCGCAGGCAGCCGCCAAGTAGGACAGCCGCTTACCTGACATCGCCGCGATGCGTGACGCCGCGCGCCCAGGTCACGCTCCGTCACGATCGCGAACTTTGCGCTGCACGCTGCATCGGCGAGCGTCCGCTCGAAGTTGAAGCGAGGGCCGTCATGCTGCGATTTGTGATCCTGGCGCTTGCCGCCGTGACGGCCACGAGTCCGGCCGCCGCCGAATGCACGCTGGTGCGGATCAGCGAATTCCCCGTGCGGCTGCACGGCACAGTTCCGTTGCTGCCGGCCAAGATCCGCGGCGAAAAAGTCGAGTTCGTCATCGCCACCGGCGCCAACCTGACCCAAATCGATCGCGGCATCGCCGAACGACTGGCCCTGCCGCGCGATGACCAGTCGGGGCTGCGCGTCTATGGCGCCGGCCGCGAAATGAAGCTCGAGCGCGTCACCGTGCCGGGTCTGGAACTGCCGGGCGCCACCGCGCCGGGCGACCTGCGCATGGCGCTGGCGCCGGCAGCGCAGCATGCCTCCGGAATCGCGGGCGTGCTGGGCAACGATTTCTGGACCAAGGCCGACATCGAATTCGACCTGCCGCATCAGCGCGTCGCCATGTACCAGAGCAAAGGCTGCGACGTCGCGCCGACGCCGTGGACCGCCGCGCCCGACCAGGTGAGCCTGCGCGGCCGCGACGTATTCCAGACCATGCTGCAGGTCGAGATCGACGGCGTGCAGCTGCTGGCGCTGCTCGACACGGCCGCGCCGCAGACGGTGATGCCGTGGCGCACCGCGCGCCGCCTCGGCGTGACGCCGTCCGATCCCGACCTCGTCGCTGCCGGCCGTTGGCGCGGTCTCGACGGCAACCCGGTCGAGATCCGTACCCATGCCTTCCGCAGCTTCAAGATCGGCGAGGAACAAATTCAACGTCCGCGCCTCGCCATCGCCGAACTGGGCAGTGAATCGCGCGGCGATACCGGATCGCATCTGAGCCAGGATGGCGGCTGGGATTTGCTGCTCGGGGCCGATTGGCTGAACGCGCATCGCGTCTATGTTCAGTCGCGTGAACGCAAATTGTGGTTCACCTACGAAGGGGGGCCGGTGTTCCGCCCGACCAGCGATGCGAACCAGGATTTCCCCTTCCAAAGCGGGCGCGTCGTCTACGCCCAGGGTGCCCGATGACAGGCTGACACGGCGTCAGGCGCTGCTGGGCGCCGCGGCGCCGCTGCTGCTCGCTTCGATGCCGCGCGCAGCGCGTGCGGACGAGGTCTTCACCCTTCCCGCCGCACTCGATGTTGGCGGACGGCCGACGGTGCTCGCGACGGTGCGCGGTCACCAGCTGCGTTTCCTGCTCGATACGGGAGCGACGCGCTCGGTGCTCGACCGCGCCGTCGCCGACGAAATCGCCCTCGACCTCCGCAGCACCCACGTGGTGGCGCGCGGCCTGGGCGGTCCGTTGCCGGCCGAACTTGCGGTCGGACCCGGCCTGGAGCTCGACGGGTTGCCCAATCCGCGCCGCCGCCAGCAACTCTGGGTGCTCGCCAGCGGCGGATTCGGTCCCGGGGTTGCGGGGCTGCTGGGCAACGAGTTTCTGTGGGACTGGGACGTCGAATTCGATCTGCCCGGCTCGGTATTGCGCTTTTACCCGCGCGGCACCGCGTCCTTGCCCAGCGGTGCGCAACAGGCGCGGCTGCGCGCCAGCGGTCTCTATCGGGCCATCGTTCAGGTCGAACTCGACGGGGTGGTGTTGCGCGCCCTGCTCGACAGCGGCGCGGTCTTTTCGAGCGTCGCGCGTCGCGCGCTGTATCGGCTCGGCATCGACGCCAATGACGGCGGCAGCGTCCAGGTCGGCACCGCACGCGGGGTCGACGGACAACCGGTCTTGCTGGAAAACCGCCGTTTTCGGCGCTTCGTGCTCGAAGGCGAAGTGATGGATGCGCCGCGCTTCGGCATTCTCGACGACGCGCCCGAGCAGCGAATCTATACCGGCAGCCGCATCGTCACCGAGACCGATCACGAATTCGTGCTCGGCGCCGACTGGCTCCGCGCCCATCGGGTTTTATTGTCGCCGGCCGAAAACCGCATGTCGTTTCTGCGCGTTGGCGACGGCCCGGTGTTTCGCGTGCCGGTGCCGGCAAGACCAGGGTAACCGATCGCGCGCTGCGGCGAACGACACATGGTGGGCATTCTGCACGTCGCCCCCGCTCGTTGCCCGGAATGCCATCTTCCGCGGGTGCTGGCCGATCTGCAGTTTGGAAACCCCACAGGGAGGAACCGGGCATGAAAAAATATGTGATCGAACGGAATATTTCGGGCGTCGGCAAACTCAACGCCCAGGAACTCAAGGGCGCGGCGCAGACGTCGAACGCCGCCCTTGCGCAGCTTGCGGGCGTCGAGTGGGTCGAGTCCTACGTCACCGACGACAAGACCTTCTGCGTCTATCTCGCCACCGACGAAGACGTGATCAAGGAACACGCTCGCCTGAGCGGCTTCCCGGCAGACCGCATCACGGAAGTGAAAGGCACGATCAGCCCCAAGACGGCGGGCTGAAGGCGGCTGGCCGCGGCGGGCAAGACGACGTGAGATCGGCGAGGGCGGAGGGTCGTTGGTGCTGGATGTGACGGTGGTTCTACTGGGTGACGGGCTGTCGTCCACAGCGATCGTCCCCGTGGAGATTTTCCACTCGGCCGGACAGTTGTGGAACGAGTTGCACGATCGTCCGATGCAACCCGCCTTTCGCGTGCGCACCGTGACGTTGGACGGCAACTCCGTCCGCAGCTCGTACGGCCTCGCCATCACGCCCGATTGCGCGATGGACGAGGTCGAGCAGACTGACATCATCATCGTGTCGACCTCGGGCCTGGAGCTCGACACCGCGCTGGTCGAGAACAGTACGCTGCTGCCGTGGCTGCGCCAGCAGTACGAACAAGGCGCGTATGTCGCGGCGGTTTGCATGGGAGCCGCCTATCTCGCCGAGGCCGGCTTGCTCGAAGGCCGCACCGCGACGACGCATTGGGCGGTCAGCGCACAGCTCGCGGCGCGCTATCCCAACGTGAACTGGCGACCCGAGCTGTTCGTCACCGAAGATTCGCGCCTGCTCTGCGGCGGCGGCGTCTACGCCTCGATGGATGTCAGCCTCTATCTGGTCGAGAAATTGTGCGGCCACGAAGTTGCGGTGCAATGCGCCAAGGCGCTGTTGATGCCGATGCCGCGCATGCATCAGCTGGGCTACGCCATGCTGCCGATCTCGCAGCCGCATGCCAACGAGCGGATCCGCACCGCCGAGATTTTCATGCAAGCCAATTTTCGCGACGACGTTTCGACCCAGACGCTGGCCGATCGGTGCGGGCTCGGCGCGCGCACTTTCGTGCGGCACTTCAAGGCGGCAACCGGACGGTTGCCCGCCGCCTATCTGCAGGCGGTACGCATCGATGCCGCGAAATCGATGCTGGAACGCGACAACACGCCGATCCAGACGATCAGCCTCGAGGTCGGTTACGACGACGTCGCCTTCTTCCGCAGCCTGTTCAAGCGCAGCACGGGCATGACCCCGGCAGAATATCGCGCACAATTTGCGCCGATGTGCGTTCGCGGCATGGTGGCGCTCGAAGCGCCCTGACTTTTTCGCCGCGCGAGCCCGGTCGCATGCTCGCGCCTGCCGAATGCCGCCGCGGCGGCATGAATTTGTGTAAAATCGGTTGCGAGATCGTTCCACTTTTGCACAATCTTCCGGAATGGTAGGGAGGATTTATACGGTTGCCTTCCGCGGCTGCGAGGTGCAGCCGATCGACGTGCAGGCGCAGATCACCAACGGCATGCCGGGTTTTCTGGTGGTCGGCCTGCCCGACAAAGCGGTGGCGGAAAGCCGCGAGCGCGTGCGCAGCGCCTTCTACGCGATGGGCCTGTCGCTCCCGGCCAAGCGCGTCGCGGTCAATCTCGCGCCTGCCGACGTGCAGAAGGAGGGCAGCCATTTCGACTTGCCCATTGCGCTGGCTCTCCTCGGTGCGATGGAGGTGCTGCCGCGCGACGAGCTGGCGCGTTTCGTGGCGCTGGGCGAACTCGCGCTCGATGGCCAGATCGCGCCGGTCACCGGAGTCCTGCCCGCCGCGATCGACGCGGTGGCGCGCGATCGCGGCCTGATCTGTCCCGCCGCGCAAGGCGGGGAAGCGGCGTGGGCAGGCCCGCTCGAAATCATCGCGCCGCAATCGCTGCTGGTGCTGATCAATCACTTCAAGGGCACGCAGATCCTGTCGCAGCCGACGCCGGCGCCGCCGCGCGACAACGGTGCGCCGCACGCCGATCTCGCCGAGGTGCGCGGGCAGGAGAGCGCGCGACGCGCGCTCGAGGTCGCCGCCGCCGGTGCGCACAATCTTCTGTTCGTCGGCCCGCCGGGTGCCGGCAAGTCGATGCTCGCTGCGCGACTGCCCGGACTGCTGCCGCCGCTCTCGCCCGGCGAAGCGCTCGAAGCCTCGATGATCCACTCGCTTGCGGGGACGCTGCCCGACGGCGGTCTCGTGAGCCGCCGTCCGTTCCGCGCACCGC
>JAQGIE010000269.1 GCA_028291365.1 Rhodospirillales bacterium | reverse complement strand
ACTGATGGAGTTTCCCCATGCATGTGAATTCGCGCATCCCCTCGACCCGCGCCGCCCTCCTGAGCGTGCCGCTCCTCGCGGCGACCCTCTTCGTCGGGGTCTCCTCGGCTGCCCTGGCGTTCTCACCCTCCACGGACTACGGCGAGAACAGCGACAATTTCAAGGAGCCCGCTCTCGTCGCGCAGCAGCAGCTGGAGAAGGCCGGGTATAGTCAGATCACCGACGTTCAGGTCCTGAAGCACGGTTTCAAGGCGCATGCCGTCAAGGACGGCAAGCCGGTCGAGGTCGAAATCGACCCGCGCTTCGGCATCCAGCAGGATCAGTGACGGAACGGTCCGAGAGAGGGGCGGCGGCCCAGCCACCCTTTTCATATCCCCCCTGCCGTTACCGCAACTGCGAAGCGCGACTTGATCTCCCCGCCGATAGGTTGTAGCAGCTAGCTATCCTGCCGCTAGCCCGCTCGTTCGATGGAGAGACACCTTGTCCGTCACCGGCCATGACAGCCTGAAGACCCGCCGCACCCTCACCGTCGGCAGCAAGAGCTACGATTATTTCAGCCTCGAGGCGGCGCAGGCCGCCGCCGGGCTCGGTGACATCTCGCGGCTCCCCTTCTCGATGAAGGTGCTGCTCGAGAATCTGGTGCGGCTCGAGAACGGGCGGACCGTCACGGTCGACGACATCAAGGCGGTTGCCGAGTGGTTGAAAACGCGCAGCTCGGCGCGGGAGATCGCCTTCCGCCCGGCGCGCGTGCTGATGCAGGATTTCACCGGCGTTCCCGCCGTCGTCGATCTCGCCGCGATGCGCGAGGCGGTGGTCAAGCTGGGCGGCGATGCCAACAAGATCAACCCGCTGTCGCCGGTCGATCTCGTCATCGACCATTCCGTCATGGTCGACAATTTCGGCGGGCCCGGGGCTTTCAAGGCCAACGTTGCGCTCGAGTTCGAGCGCAACGGCGAGCGCTATTCCTTCCTGCGCTGGGGCCAGGAAGCCTTCGACAATTTCCGCGTCGTGCCGCCGGGCACCGGCATCTGCCATCAGGTCAATCTCGAATATCTGGCGCAGACGATCTGGACGACGGCCGAGGACGGCAAGGAGATCGCCTATCCCGATACGCTGGTCGGGACGGACAGCCACACGACGATGGTCAACGGCCTGGCCGTGCTCGGTTGGGGCGTCGGCGGCATCGAGGCCGAGGCGGCGATGCTCGGCCAGCCGATCTCGATGGTCCTCCCCGAGGTCGTCGGGTTCCGGTTGACCGGCGCGCTGAAGGAGGGCGCGACGGCGACCGACCTCGTTCTCACCGTCACCCAGATGCTGCGCAAGAAGGGCGTCGTCGGCCGTTTCGTCGAGTTCTTCGGCAACGGCGTCGGCGCACTCTCGCTCGCCGATCGCGCCACGATCGGCAACATGGCGCCGGAATACGGCGCCACTTGCGGCTTTTTCCCGATCGATCAGGAGACGCTGCGCTACCTCGCCTTCACCGGCCGCGATGCGCAGCGCGTCAAGCTGGTCGAGGCCTATGCCAAGGCGCAGGGCATGTGGCGCGACGACAAGACGCCGGACCCGGTCTTCACCGACGTCCTCGAGCTCGATCTCGCCACGGTCGAGCCGTCGCTCGCCGGGCCGCGCCGGCCGCAGGACCGCATCGCGCTGTCCGGCGTGAAGGCGAATTTCACCGCCGAGCTGCCGAAGCTCGCCGGCACCACTGATCCGGCCAAGCTGAACCGCCACGTGCCGGTCAAGGGCGCCAATTACGAGGTCAAGGACGGCGACGTCGTGATCGCCGCGATCACTAGCTGCACCAATACCTCGAATCCCAGCGTCATGCTCGGCGCTGGCCTCGTTGCGCGCAATGCGGTGCGGCGCGGCCTCAGCGTCAAGCCCTGGGTCAAGACCTCGCTGGCGCCGGGCAGCCAGGTCGTCACCGACTACTACGCCGCCGCCGGGCTGCAGGGCGATCTCGACGCGCTCGGCTTCAACCTCGTCGGCTACGGCTGCACCACCTGCATCGGCAATTCCGGACCGTTGCCGGAGCCGATCGCCGAGGCGGTCGAGGCTGGCGATCTCGTGGTTTCGGCGGTGCTCTCGGGCAACCGCAATTTCGAAGGCCGCATCAGCCCGCACGTCCGGGCGAACTATCTCGCCTCGCCGCCGCTGGTGGTCGCCTATGCGATCGCGGGTTCGATGGCGATCGACATCGCCAACGAGCCGCTCGGCACCGGCAGCGACGGCAAGCCCGTCTATCTGAAGGACGTCTGGCCGACCAACGAGGAAGTGCGCTCGACCATCGAGTCGACGATCACGCCGAACATGTACCGCACGCGCTACGACAACGTGTTCGAAGGTCCGCAACAGTGGCGCGCCGTCGCCACCACCGAAGGCAAGACCTACAAGTGGGTCGATGGCTCGACCTACGTGAAGCAGCCGCCTTTCTTCATCGACATGCCCAAGAATCCGGGCGCGCTCGAAGACGTGAAGGGCGCGCGCGAGCTTGCCATCCTCGGTGACTCGGTCACGACCGACCACATCTCGCCGGCCGGCGACATCAAGAAGAGCGGCCCGGCGGGTGAATATCTGCTCGAGCACCAGGTCCGCCCGACCGACTTCAACAGCTTCGGCGCGCGCCGCGGCAACCACGAAGTCATGATGCGCGGCACCTTCGCCAATATCCGCATCAAGAACGAGATGGTGCCGGGCGTCGAAGGCGGCGTGACCCGTCACTACCCGTCGGGCGAGCAGCTGCCGATCTACGAAGCCGCGATGCGCTATCAGGCCGAAGGCGTGCCGCTGGTCGTCTTCGCGGGCAAGGAATACGGCACCGGCTCGTCGCGCGACTGGGCGGCCAAGGGCACGCGCCTGTTGGGCGTGAAGGCGGTCATCGCCGAAAGCTTCGAGCGCATCCACCGTTCGAACCTGGTCGGCATGGGCGTGCTGCCGCTGCAGTTCCAGGGTGACACGACGCGCACGACGCTGAAGCTCGACGGCACCGAGACGATCGACATTCTCGGCGTCTCGGGCGGCATCAAGCCGCGCATGAATGTCGCGATGATGGTCCACCGCGCCGACGGCAGCAGCGAAAGCGTCACGCTGACCTGCCGCATCGATACGCTCGACGAGGTGGAGTATTTCCGCCACGGCGGCATTCTGCAGTACGTGCTGCGCAACATGGTCAAGGAAGCGGCGTAAGCGTCGCGACCGCACCGGACTCACTGGACGAGGCGCTCCGGCAACGGGGCGCCTCGTTTCGTTTGCGGCCGAATCGATCGGCCTGGCGCGTGTTCCCGCGAAGGCCTGCCCGGTATCGGTTCGCGGAGGGAAAAGCGCCAAATCTAAAAGTTAGAAAGCATGAGCAGCATGCAGCGGGAAGGATCGACGACCGACAGGAAACGAGTCGCGGCAGGCGTCGCGCTGGCCTTGTTTACCGTCTCGATCTGGGGCTCGTGGTTCATCGTGACGCGGCTTGGCGTGCTGCATTCGCTGAAGCCGACCGACGTGGTGGCGCTGCGCTTCGGCACCGCCGCCATCCTGACCTTCCCGATCGTGCTGCGGCATGGCTTCGGTTTCGCGCGTCTCGGCGCGGCGCGCGTGTTGGCCTTGGTGGCGGGCGCGGGCGCGCCCTATCTGCTCGTCTGCGTCAGCGGTCTCAGCCTCGCCCCGGCGGCGCAGGGCGGTGCGCTGACGCCGGGTGTGATGCCGCTATGGGTGGCACTGCTCGGCATCATGTTTCTCGGCGAGCGCCCGTCGCGTCCGCGCCAGATCGGACTGGCGATGATCTTCATGGGCGCGCTGGCGATCGTCGGCTTTGAAAGTCTCGGAGGCAGCAGCGAACGTCTGCTGGGCCAGGCGCTGCTGATCGCAGCCGGGCTGATGTGGGCCATCTACACGGTGATTTTGCGCGGTTCGGGCCTGACGGCGATGCATGCGGTTGCGATCGTCTCGTCCTTGTCGGCGATCTTCTATCTGCCGATCTACGTGCTGTTCCTGCATCCGTCGCTGCCGGCGATGCCGATCGACGGCGTCTTCTTCCACGCCCTCTATCAAGGTGCGTTCGCCGGCGTGCTGGCGATGCTGACCTGGAATCGCGCGGTCGAGTTGCTCGGCCCCTCGCGCGCCTCGCCGTTTGCGGCACTGGCGCCGGTGCTGGCGCTGCTCGCGGCAATTCCCGCGCTCGGCGAGAGTCCAACCCCGGCCGAATGGATCGGCACGTTGCTGATCAGCTGCGGCGTGCCGCTGGCGACCGGCGCACTCGACCGGCCCGCATGAAGAAGCAGCTCTGGCTCGGAATCGCCTGGGCCGTCTTCACCATTTTTCTGTGGGCGAGCTGGCAGATCGCGACGCGCTTCGGCGTGACGCGATCGATGAGCGTGTTCGATCTCGTCGCAGTGCGGTTCGCAGTCGCGGCGCTGGTCATGTTGCCGATCGTGCTGCGCCAGGGTTTGGCGGTACGAAGATTGGGACTCGGCACCGTGCTGGTGCTCGCGGCGACCGCGGGCGCGCCCTACGTGCTGGTTGCAGCGGGCGGGTTGAGCCTGGCGCCCGCGGGCCAAGGCGGCGCGCTGATTGCCGGCGTGCTGCCGCTGTGGGTGACGCTGCTCGGCGCCGTGTTTCTCGGCGAACGCCCGTCGCGTTGGCACGGCGTCGGACTGGCGCTGATCTTTCTCGGCGCCGCTGCGATCGTCGGCGTTGAAGGAATCGGCCAATCCTCGTCCCAATTGTTCGGCCAGATCCTGCTGCTGTCGGCGTCGGCGATGTACGCGATGTACTCGCTGGTGAACCGGCGCGCCGGCCTGTCGTCGCTGCATGCGACCGCGATCGTTTCGGTGTTGTCGGCAGCCTTCTACCTGCCGGTCTATGTGCTGTTCCTGCACCCGACCTTGTTCGAGGCGTCGCTGCAGTCGGTGCTGTTCCAGGCGGTCTATCAAGGCGCGATCGTTTCGTTGCTGGCGCTGATCGGCTGGAACCGCGCGCTGGCGCTGCTGGGGCCAGCGCGTCTGGCGCCGTTTGCATCGCTGGTTCCGGTGCTGACGCTGTTGGCGGCCATCCCGATCCTGGGCGAAGTGCCGACGCCGATCGAATGGGCCGGCACGATCCTGATCAGCCTTGGCGTTCCGTTGGCGTCGGGCGCGCTCGGCCGCAGGGCCGCAAGCAAGGCTTCGATCTGATGCACGAACGCCTGCGCCGGTGGTGAGCGCTCACTGACAGAACCAAACTTCGCGTCGTTCTTTTTCTCTTTCGGGGCGTGTAGCATCGCGCCGAATGGAGGCCGCATGAACGACACCGAAGACCGTCTGCGTACCTGGGCTCAGGTCGTCTATGCCTGCTACGCGCTGTGGCTGATCACCAGCGGACTGAGCGGCATCGTCGGCGCCGCGATCGCCTTCCTCAAGCTCAATGATGCGCGCGGCACCTACGTTGAAAGCCATTTCCGCGACCAGATCCGAATCTTCTTCTGGGGTCTGGTGCTGAGCTGCATCGCCGGCGTGCTTGCGGTCACGCTGATCGGCATTCCGCTCTCGCTGCTGCTGCTCGCCGCCGTCTGGGTCTGGACCCTGATCAAGACGATCTCGGGTTGGATTCGCCTGTCGGAGCGGCGCACCGCGGATATCTAGAGTTTCATTTCCCAGGTCTGCGCCACGAGCTTCTTGCCGAAGCTGGTATGCGCTTTCGATTCGACGAGGTTGAAACCGGCGTCTTCATAGATGCGCCGCGCCGATTTCAGCACGTCGTTGGTCCATAGCTGGATGCGCTTGTAGCCGGCCTGCCGCGCGAAGCGCACGCATTCCTCGACCAGCCGCGCGCCGATGCCGGAGCCGCGCGCGCCTGGTTCGACGAGCAGCAGCCGAAGCTGCGCCATGGTCGTCGATTTGCGCACCAGAAAGATGCTGCCGACGGGCACGCCGTCGCGCTCGGCGATCCAGCAACGCTCGCGCGCGGGATCATGCTGCGTGCCGAAGCCCGCGACGATCTCGGCCACCAGCGCCTCGAACCGCACGTCCCAGCCATATTCCGCGGCGTAGAGCGCGCCGTGCCGCTGCACTACCCAGCCGAGATCGCCCGGCGCGGGCGGGCGCAGCATGTACGGCGCGGCCTCCGGCTTGCGCTCGCCGAGCAGATGTTCGAGATCGCGCAACGCTGCGCGCAACCGTTCACGCCCGTCCTGCTCCAGCGGCGCCAGCAGGCTTGCCATCGCGTCGCGCGCGCGCTGGTCGAGCGGTGCGAACGCGGCGCGGCCGCGTTCGGTGAGCGCGAGGTGCTGCCGTCGTAAATCCGCGTCCGACGTGACGCGGTCGAGCAACCCGTCGTTGCGGAAGCGCTGCAGGATGCGGCTGAGATAGCCGGCGTCGAGGTCGAGCGCGCTCGCCAGCTCGCTGGCGCTGGGTCGTTCGCGATGCGCGAGCTCATACAGGATCCGCGACTCCGCTAACGAAAAGTCGGTGCCGAGATGCTTGGCGTCGAGCGCGCCGATGCGGCGCGTCCACCAGCGATTGAAGCGGCGAAGTTCGGCGACGTCGCGATCGGCGAGGGCGGTCCTGGTGCGAGCCATGGTTGACAGCGTCAACCGATCGCTTGCCGGAGTCCAGACCGGAACTACAGTCGGACCCTGGCGTTCGCGACGGACATGCAGACAGTTGGTCCGATCGCCGCACCGGTTCGGCCCGGTTTCACCATCGCGCTCCAGCGCGCGAAACGGCCGAGCCAGCTCGTCTGCATGGCGGCGGGCCGCCGCAAGACCCTGCTTTGCTACCCGACTTTCGGCGGCAGGAAGCTGATCGTCTCGATCCCGGGCGATCCGCGCTGGGATGGGGCGCGCAGCTCGCCCCTCGACGACGCGCAGGTCGCAAGCCTGCAGCAGGCGATCGCCTGCGAGGTCGAAGCGTGCGGATTCGAGCCGGTCTTCGCGCCACGCTAGTGCGTTTTCCTGCCGAGCGGGTGCCGGTTCGCGGAGGGGAAACGCGCCAAATCAAAAAAAGCTGGCGCAGGGCCCGATCACTTGATCGGGTCATGGCGCTGGCCACGCGCCCGGAGCGCGCTAGTCTGTCTGTCATGCGGATCGATTTTCTGCTCCCGGCGGCTTTATCGGCAGCGCTGGCATTGGCGCCCGTCGCGGCGCGCGCGACGTCGTTCGACATCGTCGTGGCCGAGGGCGGGGTGCCGGGCTTGCGCGGCGACGACTTGCCGCGCGCCATCCTGCTGGGGGTCGAGCATGTGGCGCCGCGCGACATGGCGTTCGAGACGGCGCCGCAAGGCGCAATGCCGCCCAACCGCATCGAATGGCACTTTCACGCCAACCCGTATGCGGGCGGCGCGGTGCGTTATATCGGCCCGGCGCGCTCGGCGGTCGAGCGTGCGTTCGGCATCCATCGCCAGGTCAGTGCCGAAGCGAAACTGTTTCTCGACGGGAAGTTTCAGCATGCGGTGTTCGGCCAGGCGAGCCTGGCGGGAACCGCTGACGATCCGAATTTCACCACGCTGATCGAAGGCATGACGACGACGTTGCTGCACGCCGCGCCGCGCACGGCGGGTTAGAAGCGCACCGTCGTCCGCAAGCCGGCGACGGTCGCGTTGGCGATGCGTCGCGTCGGCATGTTGGGGTCGAGCAGGCCGCCGCCGGGCCGGATCACATATTGCAGGTCGGGTTGCACAATGAGCCAGCTCGCCACGGCGAACTGGTAGGTCAACTCGATCACCGCTTCGGCGTCGCGCGCCGGAATGCCCAGCTCGCGGTCGGCGCGTTGCAACGTGTCGCTGAGTTTGTTGTAGGCGAAGGCGAGGCCGAGCATGTCCTCGGCGCGATCGAAGGGTCCGCGATACGACAGGCCCGCATCGACATAGAAGCGCACGGGCTGCGGTTCCGACGCGCCCGCCGAGATGCGCGCGAAGAAGCTGAGCCCTGTATCGCCCTCGGCGCCATTGGGGCGCCAGATCCTGCGCTCGGCGATCGCGTAGGCGCCCCAGCTTGGGCCGCGCTTGCCGGTGTCGCCGAACATGTCGAGCTTGCGGTCACCGGTCTGCACCCACAGGCCGAGTTTGTACGCCGCCGGCGGTCGGCCCGGATCGCTGTCCGGCGTGACGTTGTACTGGCCTTCAATCATCGCCAGCACGCCGCCGCTGAGGCTGAATTTGGTGCCGTCACGATTGCGGAACTCGGGCTCCACCGTGCTGTAGTTGCCGGCCGGATCGCCCGCGAACACGGCCGCGAGAATCGAGCGGTTGGCGTCGGCGGCGACCCGCAACCGCATGCCCGGGGCTGCGATCGGGAATGCGGCGCCGCCGCTCGGCGTAGCGCCGACCATGATGGTGGGCCAGCCGAACGTGCCGTTGATGAACGGCACGGCGATGCGGCTGGTGAAGAACTCGTCATCGGCGGCGATCTGGCCGACGCGCAGCGACGCCTGGCCGCCGGCAAAACTCTGCTGCGCCCACAAGGTGAAAAGGCGGGTCGCGCGCCGCGCCTCGATATTGCTTACCGGCAGCAAGTTGTTGAGGCAGCAATAGCTGAGGCCCCGCCCATGCAGCTGGTAGCCGGTCGCGTGCAGCAGGCCGCCATCCCAGCCGAACAGCGTCTGCGTATCGATATCGAGCGTCGCCTCGAGCCGCCCCGCATAGATCGCGTCGCGATGGTACCCGCCATCGACCACGCCCAGCACTTCGTTGATGTAGGTCGCGCCCAGCTCGACGCCCTGCGCCATCAGGCGGCTGCGAAAATCGTCGTCGGCCGCTTGCGCCTGCGCGCGCAGCGGCAGCGCGGCGAGCCACGCAGTCACGACCAAGGAGACGATCAAACGGTGCCGCAACGGGAGCATCCCTGCTTGCCCTTTTTCGCAGCTTGATGGCCGAAGCACGCGCGCGGCGCAAGAAGAGTGCTGGTGCGAGTGGTTCGCGGTGTTCGTATTCGCCGCTCGCAACATTGTACGGAGGCTAGCGTTTCGGCGCGCCGCCTTTGCGCCGGGTGGGAGCGCCATCGATCGCCGCGAGGTCGTCGAGGATCGGACATTCGGGACGCGCATCGCCGCGGCAGCAGGCGACGAGGTCGAGCAGCGCGCGCTGCATCGCGCGCATTGCTTCGATGCGACTGCCCAGTTCGTCGGCGTGGCCTTGCGCGATGCGGCGAACTTCGGCGCTGCTGCGCCGGTCGTCGCGCCATAGTTTCAGCAGGCGGCGAATCTCTTCGAGCGAGAAGCCCAGCGACCGCGCGCGGCTGACGAAACGCAGCTCGTGCACGTTGCGCGCATCGAAGGTGCGATAGCCGGCACCGCTGCGCGCCGGTTTCGCGATCAGCCCGATCGACTCGTAATGCCGGATCATCTTTTCCGAGACGCCGGACGCCTCTGCTGCTTCCCCGATATTCATGCGGTGCAGCGTATCCCGGCGCTGCACGTGGAGCAAAGCTCAGCCGGGCGTTCGCAGCCCCGCCATTTCGCGGCATATCTCGGCGCAGTCGCGGCATGCCTCGACGCACTCTTCCATGTCGTCGAGCTTGGCGCAGCTTGCAGCGCAGGCGTCGCAACTCTCGGCGCAGGCGGCGCAGACACGCGCATGGTTCGGAGACCCACGCCGCATGAAGTCGGCAGCGGTGCGGCAGATATCGACACAATCGAGCATCAGCACGACATGGCGCGGTTCGACATGCGGACCGCCTGCCGGCAGGCACTGCTGGGTCAGCGCCTCCAGACAGATCGAGGCACAATCATCGCACGCGTCGATGCAATCTTCGAAATCGGGATCAGGCACGACGCGCTCCTCGGCCGGTGACGTGTTGTGGAGACGCGAGTTCACCCTCGGAAGTTCCCGGCTGAAATGCTGGAATATTGAACGACCCGAGTTCGATGTTCGCCCGACTCAGATTGGGTTGCTCAAGTTCGGCTGAACAGGATGGTGCCGGGCAGCGACGAATCCCGCTGCTCGTGCCAGCCGCTGAGTTCGCGGCGCAAGGCCGCCAAGCGCGGATCGTCGCTGTCCGGCTCCAACCCGAACGCCAGTACCGTATCGACGCGACCATAGGCGTCGATGTCGTGCCGCAAGCCGCGCAGGTCGGATGGGGTGATCGAGTCCTTCCACAGCGCCGTGTGCAGAATCCCCATCTGGTATGGATTCGCCGGCTCCTGATAGTGCACCGGGAAGTTCAGCGTGTTGGCCTGGTGCATGCGCAGATTGATCGCGTCATGCGCCACCGCGACGCGCGAGCCGACGTTCATCAGGAACGGCACGCCGCGCGCGAGCTTGGCGCCGTTGGCGTCGCGACCGTTCGGGTTGAACATGACCGGCAGCACCGATTTTCCCGCTTGCAGGCTGGCGGTTGCGCGGATGACGGTTTCGACCTGCTGGCTCATGCGCAACGCCGCGCGGCCGTCGACCCACGCGAGCAGCAGCAGCAGCGCGGCCGCCGCTTCGCCCAGCGCGCGCTGGCGCCGGTCGAGCCACACGGACGGCGCCCGCGCTGCGAACCACAGCGCGAAAAGCAGATACGGGTACAGCTGGATGCGGATTGCGGTATAGCCGCCGCCGAACAGACGGTCGGGCACGACCAGCGCGGCGAAGGCCAGCAGCAGCGCCGCGATCGGCAGCGCGTCGATGGCGAGCGGCTGTGCCCGTCTCAGCGCCGGCAGCGCCGCGACGACCAGCAACAGCAACAGCAGCGCCACGATGGCGCCCTCGGCGAGACCGGTGGCGAACAGCGACGACAGAGTCGCGAGCGCCTGGATCCGTTCGGCCAATCCCTCGGCGCGGCCGGCATAGGTCAGCGTCTCGCCGCGATTGCGCCACAGGAACAGGAACAACAGCAGCAGGGTGGGGGCAAATACGATCGCGGCCGCGCCGATCCGCAGCGCCGTCTGGCGCAGCCGGGTCGCCGCGTTCAGCCGGGTCACGGCGACCCACGGCAGCAGCGCCATCCAGGCGACGCCGAGCGCGGCGAACGACATGACGTGGGTGAAATAGGTCATCAGCGACACCAGCGCGAGCGCGACGCCGATGCGCGCGGTGGGCCGTTCGACAAAGCGGAGCGACAGCGCGGTGGCGATCACGAACAGCGGCAGGCTGATGACGAAATTGTAGAAGCCGAACCAGAACGGCGCGCTGAACGCGAAAGGCGCGGTGGCGAGCCACGCGACCGGGTTGCGCGGCCACCGTCCGCAGGCGATGCGCAGGAAGATCGGCGCCGACGCGGCGAGCAGCAGCGCATAGAGCGACAGGATCAGCTTCTCGGCGATCGCGCTCGGCACCAGATGCGCCAACCCCAACCACAGCGCGTAGATCGACAGATTCGGTTCGGGCGCCCACGACGTGTGAAAGAACGACGCGATGGCCCCATCGCCGCGCTCGAGCGCGAGCAGAATCCGCACGATGTCGGCGTGGATTGGTCCGTCGAGCGTCGGCGGCGCGGCCGGAAGCCAGATCGGAATCAGTAGCGCGGTCCAGGCAAGTGCGATCGAGATCGCGGTAAAGGGCAGGGCCCGGCCGCTTGGCCGGCCGGCATCGAGAACAGTCACGTGTGCGCCTCCGGGATTCGGTGCCGTCGAGAAAAGGCCCAACCACAGGTGCGAGTTCCGCAGTGCAGCGCAGACTGTCCGCCTGATACCGTCGCGCCGTGACCGCGAATCCCCTGCCCGAGTCGGCGCCGCCCCGTTCCACCTGGACCGTCTATCTCGACCGCAAAGTGTTGACTGTCGTGTTGCTCGCGATTGGCAGCGGCCTGCCGCTGGGCTTGGTCGGCGCGACGTTGGGCGTTCGGCTTGCGGAGTCCGGCATCTCACGGCAGTCGATCGGCTTGTTCGCGCTCGTGCTGGCGCCCTACACGCTGAAATGGGCGTGGGCGCCGCTGATTGACCATTTGCGGTTGCCGGGCCTGACGCGCTGGCTGGGCCGCCGTCGCGGTTGGCTGCTGCCGGTCCAGATCGCGCTGGCTGCGTCGATCGTCGCCCTCGGCCTGATCGATCCGACGACCGACATCACGCTGGTCGCGCTGCTCGCGCTGGTGACCGCCTTCTTCGCCGCGACGCAGGACATCATCGTCGATGCGTGGCGCATCGAATCGCTCGAGCCGTGGCAGCAGGGTGCCGGCGGCGGCGCCTATGTCACCGGCTATCGCTTCGCCATGCTCATGTCGGGCGCCGGCGCGCTGTATCTCGCCAGCGTACTTACGTGGGCCCAAACCTACGCCGCGATGGCCTGTGTCCTCTTGGTGGCGGTCGTGACCACGCTCACCATGTCGGAACCGCGCCAGATTCGGCCGCGCATGGCCGCGAGCGGATTCGGCGAGTGGCTGCGGCTCGCGGTGATCGAGCCGTTCGCCGAATTCACGACGAGGCAGCGCTGGGCCGCCATCCTGCTCTTCATCGTGCTCTACAAATTGCCCGACCAGCTGCAGGGCGTGATGTCGTCCGCCTTCTATGTCGGCGTCGGCTTCACCAAGATCGAGATCGCGAATGCTTCGAAGATCTTCGGGGTGGCGGCGACGATTGTCGGCGTGTTGATCGGCGGCGCGTTGGTGACGCGCTTTGGCGCCTGGCGCATGCTGCTCGTCTGCGGTGTCGGCTCGGCCATGTCGGTCGGCCTGTTCAGCCTGCTCGCGACGCGCGGGCACGACTTGCCGCTTTTTTACGCGGCAGTCGGGTGCGAAAATCTTGCGCGCGGCATGGGCGACGCAGGCTTCCTCGCCTTCCTGTCGCTGCTGTGCAATCGCGCCTACACCGCGACCCAGTACGCGCTTCTGTCGGCCCTGGCCGCATTCACGCGCGATCTGCTGGTCGCCCCTGCAGGGTTTCTCGCGGCCTGGCTCGATTGGGCGCCCTATTTCGGCGTTGCCGCCGTGGGCGGCCTACCGGCGCTGGTGCTTTTGGTGTGGTTGCGGCCGCAGATTCAAGCGGTTGCCAGCTAGCCTGCGGCGTGCGGCCGCGGACGGAAGTTCGACCCTCATTGAAGCGGGGCGCCGTTCGCCGGCCGGCTGCGCTGGGCGCGGGCGAAACCGGGCAAAAGAAGGAGTTTCCGCGAGGGCGGAAACTCCTTAGGTTCGCGCCGCCATGGCAACTGACCTTTCCCACATCCGCAATTTCGCGATCATCGCGCATATCGATCACGGCAAGAGCACGCTCGCCGACCGGTTGATCGAAATTTGCGGCGGGTTGGAAAAGCGCGAGATGCGCGGCCAGGTGCTGGACTCGATGGATATCGAGCGGGAGCGGGGCATCACCATCAAGGCGCAGACCGTGCGCCTCGCCTACAAGGCCAAGGACGGCAAGGACTATCAGTTCAACCTGATGGACACGCCCGGCCATGTCGACTTCGCCTACGAAGTCTCGCGCTCGCTCGCCGCGTGCGAGGGCTCGCTGCTGGTGGTGGACGCCACCCAGGGCGTCGAAGCGCAGACCCTGGCCAACGTGTACCAGGCGATCGACGCCAATCATGAAATCGTGCCGGTCATCAACAAGATCGACCTGCCTGCCGCCGAACCCGACCGCGTCAAGCAGCAGGTCGAGGACGTGATCGGCATCGACGCCTCAAACGCGGTCGAAGTGTCGGGCAAGACCGGGCTCGGCATTCCCGATCTGCTCGAAGCGATCGTGATGCGCCTGCCGTCGCCCAAAGGCGACGCGACCGCGCCGACCAAGGCGCTGCTCGTGGATTCCTGGTACGACGCCTATCTCGGCGTCGTGATTCTGGTGCGCGTGGTCGATGGTTCGTTGAGGGCCGGTCAGAAGATCCGCTTCATGCAGACAGGCGCGACGCGCGACATCGACCGGGTCGGCATGTTCACGCCCAAGCGCGTGATCATCGACCAGCTCGGGCCCGGCGAGATGGGTTTCATCACCGCCGGCATCAAAGAGATCAGCGACACCAAGGTCGGCGACACGATCACCGACGAGCGTCGCCTCGCGCCCGAACCGCTGCCCGGCTTCAAGCCGTCGATCCCGGTCGTGTTCTGTTCGTTGTTCCCGGTCGACGCGGCGCAGTTCGAACATCTGCGCGACAGTCTCGGCCGCCTCGCGCTCAACGATTCGAGCTTCCATTTCGAAGCCGAAAGCTCGGCGGCGCTGGGCTTTGGTTTCCGCTGCGGCTTTCTGGGGCTGCTGCACATGGAAATCATCCAGGAGCGGCTCGAGCGCGAATTCGATATCGACCTGATCGCGACCGCGCCGTCGGTGGTCTACCGCGTGCACCAGACCGACGGCTCGATGAAGGAACTCTACAATCCGGCCGACATGCCGGATGTGATGAAGATCGATCACATCGAAGAGCCGTGGATCCGCGCGACGATCTTCACGCCCGACGAATATCTCGGCCCGATCCTGGCGCTGTGCCAGGAGCGCCGCGGCAGTCAGATCGAAATGACCTATGCCGGCGCGCGCGCCATGCTGATCTACAAGCTGCCGCTCAACGAAGTCGTGTTCGACTTCTACGATCGTCTGAAATCGATCAGCCGCGGCTATGCCAGTTTCGATTACACGATCGACAGCTACGAAGAGGGCGACCTCGTCAAACTGTCCATCCTGGTGAACAACGACCCGGTCGACGCGTTGTCGATGGTGGTCCATCGCGGCCAGGCCGAGCGCCGCGGCCGCCACCTGTGCGAGCGGCTGAAGGAGCTGATTCCCAAGCAGCTGTTCAAGATCGCGATCCAGGCCGCGATCGGCGGCAAGGTGATCGCGCGCGAGACGGTCAGCGCCATGCGCAAGGACGTCACCGCGAAATGTTATGGCGGCGACATCAGCCGCAAGCGCAAGCTTCTCGACAAGCAGAAAGAGGGCAAAAAGCGCATGCGGCAGTTCGGCGAAGTCGAAATCCCGCAGAGCGCGTTCATTGCTGCGCTGCGCATGGGCGATCAGAACTAGAGAACCTCGGAGGAATCGATGGCAAAAGACGAAGAACACGAAATCGACCTCGACTTCGAGGACGAGGATTTGGACGAGACCGTACTCGGTCCCGATCAGGCGGCGCTGGTCGTCGATGCCAACGGCGAAATGTGGATGGTGCTGCCGGACTATCCCGATGACGCCGAAGTGCCGGGCGGCGTGTTGTTGCTCGCTGCGGTGCTGCGCAAGGCGAAGGACCCGGCCTGGGTCGACGAGATGCTGGCCGAGCTCGACGCGGCGCCGACTCAGTAATCTTTGCGGCGTCGGTGCAATTTACCGACGCCGATCTGTTCTAGCGAAACACCGCACATCACCTCGAACGGTGCGCGTTTTGCTAATGCACAGCGCATGCGGTCACATCAAAATGTGTGTGATGTGAACGACATCTCCGAACTGCAAATTCGGACGATGTCGTTCGCGTTGCGTTAAGCAGCCATGCGCAGCTCATCTTCCTCGCTCCGAACCGGTGCTGCGGTCGCCGATCGCGGTCTGTTCGATCCGTCGCCGATCGAGGCCATTCGCGAACTGACCGACAAGGCCGAAGCGGATGCACTGCTCGGCGGTTATTTCCGCAACGCGCGCCTGCAGCTCGAACGGGTCGAGGCGCTCGCCGCCGCCGGCGATCTCGACACGCTGGCACGACAGATCCACGCCATCATCGGCACCTCGAGCACGTTCGGCTTTCGCGGCATCGAACGGCATGGACGGCGCGTCGAGCAGGCGATCGAAAGCGGCGACCGCGCCCGCGCCGTCACGCTCGCGCGCGACCTGCGCACCATGGCCGAAGCGAGCTGGGCGCAGTTCCGCCAGCGCTACGGCCGGCCGGGCGCCTGAACGACGTTGCCGGCACGGCGTTGGTGAGATGGATCCCCGCTTGCGCGGGGAATGAAATCAGAAATTCGCGCTGAGTCCGATCGCGCCGAAATTGTCGTTGCCGTGCTGCTTGTCGAATTCGCGCGTGCGCAGGATCTGCGTGTAGCTGATGCGAACGCCGCCCACGAGCAAAGCGATGCCGGTCTGGAAGTCGGCGACGAAGTGACGTTTGTCGACATGCGGGCTGCTGCGGAAGCTGTTGCCGTCGAGAAAGATGTTCTGCAGCACGGCGCGGCCTTCGACGCCGGCAAACAGATACCAGCCGAGGAAATTGCGGTCCTGCACCGGCCGTTCGATGAAGTCCGAGCCGGTGAGGCCGGGACGAATGCGCGGCGGGCCGTAATCGTCGGGCAGGCTCTGGCCGAAGCGGAACATGATTCCGGTCGATGCGCCGGTATAGACGTTGCCGACATTGGCACCGATCGCCGGCGTCGCATCGAGCGAGAAGTCCTTGGCGTCCCGGCTGAAAATCGGCACCACGAAGCGCCACTTCTTGTCGTAGCTGATCAGGATGCCGGGCTCGTCCTTGAGCTGGCGATCCCAGCCTTTCGGAATCACCTGGTCGCCGCCGAGGAAACGGTGGAAGCCCTGCTGCGTCTGCTTGGCCAGCGCCGCCGGCCCGACGACGCCGAGATCGATACCGACGGCATCGAACTGCGTCAGGCGATCCTGCTGGTCGCGATTGACCTCGCTGACCAGCGTGATGCCGCCATAGAGCCAGCCGGCATACGGGCGATCGTTGGGATCGGGAATGACGCGGCGCAGATCGGTCGGGGTGAAGATGCTCTGGCCCAGCGCGTAGGCGACGCGGACCTTCGCTTTGGCGTCTTCAGGCACGAAGCCCGGCACCAGCCGGGCCAGATTCGCCGCCACGCCCTGGTCGCCGCCCCACGGGTAAATCTCGCTCTTTGACGGCGTCCACACGAAGCGGATGCCCTGGGTGTAGTGCTTGTCGGTGTGCTTTTCACCGAAGAAGTCGTTCTCGACCAGGACCGAGAAGGTGCCGCCGCCTTCCTCGGCACGGGCTGAGGGAAGGGCGGCGACGAGCGCGAGCGCGGCGGACGCGACGAGAACTTGTGTGTTTTTCATGACGCCCAAGGAATGCCGGTGCGCCCAGATGGTTCGCTTAGCGAACCGTACGGGCGAGCGCGATCTCTCTGGCGCGGCCGAGTCGCCGCATGACGTCGTTGAGCGACGCCTCGATTTTCAGACGCCGTGCATAGTGCGCGGCGAGGGGCTCGACCAAGGCGCCGTGGCGGCCCAGCGCCGCGTCGCCGAGCTCGACGATGCGCAGATTCGGCCAGATCTGCGGCCGGATGCGCGCCACCTCGGCCAGCAACTCGGCCGGCGGGCGGTCAGGGCGGGCCTGGGCCAGCATCAGATACATCGAGGCAGCCGAGCGCGAGATGCCGGCATAGCAATGGACCAGGAGATGCCCGTTCCGTTCAGCCTCGAGCGAACGCCCGAATTCCAGCACCTGGGCGACATGGTCGGCGGTGGGTGGCTGAAAGCCCGGCACGTCCTCGATCACGTCGTCGAATCGCAGCTCCAGCCGGGCATGGGCGGGCCAGCGGGCGAACGGGGCCGGCTGCGGCATGCCCGGATCGAGAATCGAAAGCACGTGAGTCGCGTGCGGATCGCAGGCTCCTTCGAGCTCGTGCAGGCCGCAAACGGTCAGGTGAAAGGGAATTGGCATACTAAAACAACCGTGAAGAGAAGGTCGGGCCAAGTAGGCCGATCGGAGCGCGCCGTCGAGCGGCGAGATGCCGCCATATATTTACCTCGCATTTTTCTTATCCCGCTTCTCTGGGCCGGTTACTGTCACCACTAGATACCCATGCTGCATTCCCTTCACGAGTTCATCCGCGACCACGCCATGTGGGCCGGTCCGATCATGGGCCTCCTCGCCTTTGGCGAGAGCTTGGCCTTCGTCGGCCTGTTCTTTCCCACGACGGCGCTCCTCTTTGCGGTCGGCGGCCTCATCCAACAGGGGACGCTCGATTTCTGGCCCATCGTGCTGTGTTCGATCATCGGCGCCGCTGCCGGCGACGCGGTGTCCTACTGGATGGGGCGCACGCTGGGCGATCGCCTGTCGCAGATGTGGCCGTTCCGAAACCGCCCGCATCTGCTTGCCAAAGGCGAGCTGTTCTTCATCAAGCACGGGACGTTATCGATCGCGCTCTGCCGCTTTCTCGGCCCACTGCGTGCGATCGTGCCGCTGACGGCCGGCATGCTGCACATGCCGCATCGCGCCTTCCAGGCCGCCAACGTGCTGTCGGCGATCGTGTGGGTGCCGGTCATGCTCGCGCCTGCGGCGGTGACGATGTGGGTTCTGGAGATCTCGCGTAAATCTGACAAGCCGTTGGCCAAGATCATTCTGGTCGGCGTACTCGCGATCGCTGCGGCCGCTTGTTTCTTCTATCTGCGGCGTCGCAACGGACGCGAGAAGATCGACCCCGCGGTCGCCGCAGCGGCGACCATCGCCGAACTCGAAGCCTATCGCGAAAAGAAGCGCGCCAGCGGCACTCGGTAAAGATCCGATGCAGAACCTGCCGAAGCTGTGGTTCTCGTTCCAGGGTCGCGCGTCGCGCAGCGACTATTGGGTGCGTTTCGTCTTTCTGTCGCTCGTGCTGCTGATCGTCGCCTATTTCGCCGATGCCTTTGCCGGCACGGAAGGCACGATCATCATGGTCTGGCAGGTCGCCATCTTGTGGCCGGCCTTCGCCGTCGGCGTGAAGCGCTTCCACGATCGCGGCAAGTCGGGACGCAGCTTCGTGTATCTCGAATGCGCGCTGCTGGCGCTGATGCTGGTTGCCACGTTCGCGGCGGCACCGGTCAAGCTGGCGCAGGAAAGCGGCATGCAGCCGCCGTCGCTCTATGTCAGCGTCATGTTTGCGGCCACGCTCGCGTCGCTTGTGCTCTTGATCTATCTGATCGTCGCGCTCGGCATCCGCAAAGGCGTGACGGGCCCGAACCAGTACGGCCCTGACCCTTTAGGCGCGTCAGCGCCTCCCCTTTAGGCGCGAAACGCCTCCCGATTTTCAGATGGCGCTGCGCGCCTGATCTAGTCCTTCGGCGCGTTGGCCGAGAACGTGACGTTCGCGTGCATCGTCGCCTTCTGCGACAGTTCCATCTCGCCGCCGGCCGCTTTGAAATCCGCGCCCGGCGCGGCAGCCGCCATGTTGCGGGCCTGCATCGGATGCGGCTGCATCTGCACGGTGCCGAAATCGATCCGCGCCAGGCGGAATTTGCGATCATTCGCGACCGCGTTCAGCCGCTGCAACTCTTCGGATGCGCGCTTGTACAAAGCTTCGCGCAGCTTGGCGCGCGCCGCTTCGGATTCAGCGAGCGTCGGCGTGAAATCGATCTGCGCCACGGAGATCTGCAGGCCCGGCCGCGAACTCTGCTTGGCGCGATCGGCCAGCCCGCCCAGCGCGCTTTCAGCGAGGCGCGTTTCGAGCGACGCGCTCCAGCGTTCCAGGCCGGCCGGATCGGTCGATCGATCGAAGCGCACGATGCGCCAGTCGCCGGGCGCGGTTTTCTTGGCCGCTGCCAGCAACTCGTCGCGCGTTTTGCCCGCGTCGGCGCCCTGGATCGCCGCGTCGGCATTCAGCACGACACGCGCGGTCTGCGTCGGCACCCAATCCTCGACCGCGAGATTCAACACGACCTGATCCTGGATCGGATTGGGCGCGAATTGCTGCGCCATGGCAGGCGCCGCGAACAGGCAGAGGCCCCAGAAACCGAAAAAGGCGAAACCGACAAAGGCGGCGAGGGCGCGTTTCATGGGGCGGATCCTTTTTTCAGAGACGCCTGAGGCTGGTCGGAGCGCGTGGCGAGAATTTGACGCCGGGCCGACGGTTTGTCGCCTCGGAGCGACTAGCAGGCTGTTGAAAAATGCAGCACCGCTCTGCGGGGATTTTCTTCAACAGAGATCGAAGCCCTTTATCACAGAGAACGCAGAGAACGGGGAGAACACAGAGGGACTGAGACGACCGATCATTCCGACCAGGCTCGGTTTTGATCGACGCGCAAAGCGCGCGTCCAGGAAATCAATCGAGGACGATGCGCATCGCGCCACAGGGACGGGTGCCTCTGTGTTCTCTGCGTATCTCTGAGTCCTCTGTGGTGAAATCTTACGAACGCCGAGCCGGCGCGGCTGCGACAGGATTTTCAACACCCTACGAGCGCGTTTTCCCGCGAAAGCCTGCCCCCGATCCAATTGGATCGGACCAGCTTTGGCCGACTCAGAAATCGAGATCGGCGTAGTGACCCGGTGGCGACAGGCCTGGAATGTGATCGGCCAGGATGGGGCGGAAGCTCGGCCGTGATTTGACGCGCGCGTACCAGTCCTTGGCCGCGTCGTGCTGCTCCCACGGCACGTCGCCGATATAGTCGACGCACGACAGGTGCGACGCCGCTGCGATGTCGGCGAGCGAGAAATCATCGCCGGCAAGCCAGGTCCGGCGTTCCGCAAGCCATCCGATATAGTCGAGATGGTAGTGAATGTTGGCGAGGCCGGCGCGGATCGCCGGCGCGTGCGGCTCGCCCAGCTTGAGGAAGCGCTTCATCACGCGCTCCCCGACCAGATTGTCGGTCACTTCCTGGTTGAACTTGCCGTCGAACCACTGCACCAGGCGCCGGGTTTCAGCGCGCTGCAGCGGATCGGGGCCGATCAATGACGGTTGCCCCTGAGTCTCGTCGATCCATTCGGCGATGACCTGGCTGTCGGTCAGCGTGGTGCCGTCCGGCTCGATCAGCACCGGCACGTCGCCGGCCGGATTCATCGCCAGAAATTCGGTTCTCCGCTCCCAGGTCTTTTCGACCTTGAGCTCGAATGGCAGCCCCTTCTCGGCCAGCAGGACGCGCACCTTGCGCGAGAAGGGTGAGAGCCAGAGATGGAAGAGAAGCCGCGACACGCGCGCGCGACTTTATCCGATTCGGCGCCGATCGGAACCGCTGCCGGGCGCGCTCGTTCAACGCACGCGGACGCCCCCCGCACAAATCTGACATTCCGCCCCAAACGTAGGAGATGCATCTATGGCCAAAGAGATGCGGGATCTGTTGATCGAAGAACTGCGCAACGCCTATTCGGCCGAGAAGCTCGGCGTCAAAGCCATGGCGCGAACGCTGAAGAAAATCCAGCATGAGGGTCTGCACGCGGCTTTTGAAGAACATATGGAAGAAAGCCAGGGCCAGATCGAACGGCTTGAACAGGTGTTCGAAGAACTCGATACCGCGCCGCGCGCCAAGACCTGCCACGCGATGCAGGGCCTGACCGAGGAGATGAAGGAGTTGTACGACCAAGGTCTCGAGCCCGAACTGCTCGACGCCGCGATCATCGCCGCGCAGCAGAAAGCCGAGCATTACGAGATCGCCGCGTACGGCACGCTCGCCGCCTATGCCAAGGCGTTGGGCGAAGAGCACGCCGGGGAATTGCTGCACGAAACGCTGGAAGAAGAGCGCGCGTTCGACCAGCGCCTGACCGAACTCGCCGAGAACGAAGTCAACCCGGCCGCCCTCTCCTATGAGGAAGGCGAAGAGGAGGAAGAGGAAGAGGAGGAAGAAGAGGAGGAAGAGGGGCTCGAAGTGCAGGGCGAGCAGTCCGGGGACGAGGGTTCACGCGGTCGTGGTGACCGTCGGGGCGGCGCCTCGTCCGGCCGCGGCAGCCGTTCGGCCGGCCGGCAGTCCAAGCAAGGCGCCAAACGCAGCGCGACAAAGACCAGGCGCGCGGCCGAATAGCCGGGCGCAGAAGCAGAATGAGCGGGCCCCCATCCCGCGCGAATGGGGGCGCGTTCGCTTTTATTCGGCCGAGAGCTATTCAGCCGACAGGGCTGCTTCGAGCCGCACCGGCACGTTGAGCCGGCTGATGATTTCTTTCGGCACGATCTGCCAGAACTTCCCGCGCATCACCGCCCAGTCGTACAGCACGCGCTCGCCGAAACGCGACTGGGTCTGCGCCACGTGGTCTTCGATCAAGCCGCGCAGCAGATCCTCCCAGTACGGCACTTCGATGCGCTGGTAGATCACCGACTCCTCGTTGACGCGGATCGGAAAGTCGCCGCTCTCGTCGAGCACGAAGGCCATGCCGCCGGTCATGCCGGCCGCGAAATTGTCGCCGGTCGATCCCAGGATCACCGCGGTGCCGCCGGTCATATATTCGCAGCCATTCGAGCCGCAGCCTTCGACCACGGCGATGGCGCCCGAATTGCGCACGCAGAAACGCTCGCCCGCCTGGCCCGCGGCAAAGAGTTTCCCAGCCGTCGCGCCGTACATCACGGTGTTGCCGATGATCGTGTTCTGGTTCGACACGAGCGGTGATGCCGTCATCGGCCGCACCACGATGGTGCCGCCCGACAGGCCCTTGCCGACATAATCGTTGGCATCGCCGAACACTTCGAGCTTCAGCCCCTGCACCGCGAAGGCGCCGAGCGACTGGCCCGCGGTGCCGCGCAGCCGCACCGTGACGTGGCCGTCGGCGAGGCCCGTCATGCCGAACTTGCGCACGATCATCGACGACATGCGCGTGCCGATGGCGCGGTAGGTATTGCGGCTGTTGTAGGCGAGCTGCATCTTTTCGCCGTGCGAGAAGAGCGGTCCCGAATCCGCAATGATCTGCGCGTCGAGCGTGTCGGGCACCGGATTGCGCCCTTCGATCGTGCAGTACATCGCATGCCCGCCTGGATCGGCCCGCACCAGCAGCGGATTCAAATCCAGATCGTCGAGATCGCTGGCGCCGCGGTTGACCTGGCGCAGCAGGTCGGCACGACCGATTACGTCATTGAGCGAGCGCGCGCCCAGCGACGCCAGGATCTCGCGCGTCTCTTCGGCGATGAAGCTGAAGAGGTTGACGACTTTCTCGGGCGTGCCGGTGAACCGCTCGCGCAGTGCCTCATCCTGGGTGCAGACCCCGACCGGGCAGGTGTTGGAATGGCACTGGCGCACCATGATGCAGCCCATCGCGACCAAGGCCGCGGTGCCAACGCCGAACTCTTCCGCGCCCAGCATCGCTGCGATCACCACGTCGCGGCCGGTCTTGATGCCGCCGTCGGTACGCAGCCGCACGCGATGGCGCAGTCGGTTCAGCGTGAGGATCTGGTGGACCTCGGACAGGCCCATCTCCCACGGCACGCCGGCATATTTGATCGAGGTCTGCGGGCTTGCGCCGGTGCCGCCGACATGGCCCGACACCAGAATGACGTCGGCGCCGGCCTTGGCGACGCCCGCCGCGATCGTGCCGATGCCCGAGCGCGACACCAGCTTCACGCAGACGCGCGCGTCGGGATTGATCTGCTTCAGGTCATAGATGAGCTGCGCCAGATCTTCGATCGAATAGATGTCGTGATGCGGCGGCGGGCTGATCAGCATCACGCCCGGCGTGGCGTGCCGCAGCAGCGCGATCATCTCGGTCACTTTGAAGCAAGGCAGCTGGCCGCCTTCGCCGGGCTTGGCGCCCTGCGCGACCTTGATTTCGATTTCGCGGCACTGGTTCAGATATTCCGCCGTGACGCCAAACCGTCCCGACGCGATCTGCTTGATCGCGCTGTTCCAGTTGTCGCCGTTGCGGTCGGGCTTGAAGCGCGCCGGATCTTCGCCGCCTTCGCCGCTGTCGCTCTTGGCGCCGATGCGGTTCATCGCGACGTTCAGCGTGCCATGCGCCTCGGGTCCCAACGCGCCCAGCGACATGCCCGGCGTGATGAAGCGCTTGCGCAGCGCCGTAATCGACTCGACTTCTTCCAGCGGCACGCCTTTGACGGGCGGACGGAAATCGATCAGGTCGCGGATCGCGATGGCAGCGCGGCTGCGCGTCGCTTCGCTGTATTTCTTGAAGGTCGAATAGCTGTCGGTTGCCACCGCATGCTGCAGCGTGTGGATCAGCCCGGCTTCCCAGGCATGCCGCTCGCCGCCCTTGCGGTATTTGTAAAAGCCGCCGATCGGCAGCGACGCGACGGTCTGGTCGAAGGCGCGCTCATGCTGCGCCAGAACGCGGCGCTGGATGCCGGTAAGGCCGATGCCCGAGATGCGGCTGACGCAGTTGGGGAGATACTCGGCGACCAGCGAGCGTGACAGGCCGATCGCTTCGAAATTGCAGCCGCCGCGATACGAACTGATCACCGCAATGCCCATCTTGGACATGACTTTGAGCAGCCCCTCGTCGATCGCCTTCTTGAAACGCGAGGTGCAGGTTTCGAGCGGAAGATCGCCGAACAGGCCGCGGCGATGCCGGTCGGCGATCGCCTCCTGCGCCAGATAGGCGTTCACGGTGGTGGCGCCGACGCCGATCAGCACCGCGAAATGATGCACGTCCATGCACTCGCCCGAACGCACATTGAGCGAGGTGAAGGTGCGCAGGCTCTGGCGGATCAGGTGCGTATGCGCGGCAGCGGTCGCGAGGATCGCCGGGATCGGCGCGCGCGTGGCCGAGAGATGCTCGTCGGTGAGGATCAGATGCGTGGCGCCGCCGCGCACCGCGTCTTCGCAATCCTGGCGCAGGCGTTTCAGTGCGTCACGCAGCGCGTGTTCGCCCGCCTGCGCGTCGAAGGTCGTGTCGACCTCGGCCGCGGTCGCGCCCATATAGTCGCGCAAGGCGCGGAACTCGGCGCTGGTCAGCACCGGACTGTCGAGCTGCAGCAGCCGTGTCTGGCTGTCATCCTCGTCGAGAATATTGCCCAGATTGCCCAGCCGCGTACGCAAGGTCATCACGCGCCGCTCGCGCAGACTGTCGATCGGCGGGTTGGTGACCTGGCTGAAATTCTGTCGGAAATAATGGTGCAGGCCGCGATACGTGTCGGACAGCACCGCGAGCGGCGTGTCGTCGCCCATCGAGCCGACCGGCTCCTTCGCCTCGTCGACCATGGGATGCAGGATGGTTTCGAGTTCTTCGACGGTGACGCCGAATGCGATCTGGCGCCGGCGCAACTGCTCGCGGTTGAGTTCGCTCGGCTGCGTCAACGCGGCCTTCTTCACCAGCTCGTCGAGCCGCGTGATGTTCTGGATCCACGAACCGTACGGCTTGGACGAAGCGAGCAGGTCTTTGATCTCGCGGTCGCGATAAAGTTTTCCGTGGGCAAGATCGAGCGCGATCATCTGGCCCGGCCCGACGCGGCCTTTTTCGACCAGGGTCGCTTCGTCGATCTTGACCATGCCGGTTTCTGAGCCGAGCACGATCAAGCCGTCGCCGGTGATCGTGTAGCGCATCGGGCGCAGCCCGTTGCGATCCATGCCGCCGACGACCCAGCGGCCGTCATACATCGCAAGTGCGGCGGGACCATCCCACGGCTCCATCACCGAATTGGCGTAGCTGTAGAGATCGCGATGCGACGTCGGCACTGACGGGTTGGCGTAGGCCGCTTCGGGCACCAGCATCGTCTTGACCATCGGCGCGTTGCGCCCGGCGCGCGCGAGGATCTCGAACACGTTGTCGAGCGCCGCCGAATCCGACCCGCCCGGCTGGATCACCGGCTTGAGGTCTTCCATGTGCGCGCCGAACTGCTCCGCATACATGCGCGGCTCGTGTGCGGCCATCCAGTTGCGGTTGCCCTTCAGCGTGTTGATCTCGCCGTTATGGGCAAGCATGCGAAACGGCTGCGCCAGCGACCAGGTCGGGAAGGTGTTGGTCGAATAGCGCTGGTGATAGATGGCGAAATTGGATTCGAAGCGCGGATCGGTGAGGTCGGGATAAAAATCGGTGAGCTGCGCCGCCAGAAACATGCCTTTGTAGACGATCGAGCGGCACGACAGCGTGCAGATATAGAAGTCGGCGATGCCGTCCTTGCGGCATGCATTCTCGATGCGGCGGCGGATGACGTAGAGGTCGCGTTCGAACGCGTCTTCGTCAGCGGCGACGCTGGCGGCCGGCGCGAACATGATCTGTTCGATCTCGGGCCGCGTCGCATTGGCTTTTTCGCCGATGATCCCGGTGTCGATCGGCACCTGGCGCCAGCCATAGACGAAGTGGCCGTGCGCGAGGATCTCGGTCTCGACGATCGAGCGCGCGCGTTCCTGCGCGTCGTAATCGGTGCGCGGCAGAAATACCTGGCCGACCGCGATCGGCCCGTTGCGCACGTCGCGTCCGGTGGCGGTGATCCAGTCGCGAAAGAAATCCTGCGGGATCTGAACATGAATGCCGGCGCCGTCGCCGGTCTTGCCGTCGGCGTCGACCGCGCCGCGATGCCACAAAGCCGCCAGCGCTTCGATCGCGATTTCCACTACCGCCCGACGCGGCTTGCCGTCGAGCGACGCAATGAAACCGACGCCGCATGCGTCGTGTTCCTGCGTGTCGATGCCGGCCTCTTCAAGCAGCGCCCGATTGGCGCGGAAGCGGGCGACGTAATTGTCTTCGAGCATACGCGGGTCCCTAGGTCTGGACGCTGACGGAAAGGCCGCCCGGCGAAGCCGGTATAATTAACCACAGAGAACGCGGAGAACGAAGAGAACGATGAAATATCGATCTTTTCTCTGTGTTCTCTGTGGTGAACTTAGGTCGATGGCCGACCCCGTGACCGAACGAATTCTCGGCGCCGCTTTTGAGGTCCACCGGGAACTTGGCCCCGGTTTGCTCGAGAAAACGTACGAGCTTTGCCTGAGCCACGAACTTCAGTTGCGGGGCGCCAAGGCGCTTCGGCAGTTCGGTGTGCCGCTCCGCTACAAGGACATCCAATTGGGTGTCGGGTACCGAGTCGACCTGCTGGTTGATGACTGCGTCATCGTGGAAATCAAAACTGTCGATCGGCTTTTGCCCGTCCACACGGCGCAGCTGCTGACATACCTCAAGCTCAGCAAGCGCCGCGTTGGGCTGCTGCTGAACTTCAATGCAATTCCGCTTCGCGACGGTATCAAGCGAGTCGTGAACAATTATCTCTAGACGCATCGCGCTCACTCCGCCGCGGCGGCGAGCTGGTCGCGGGCTTTGGCTTCGAGATAGCGGCGGATGGATTCGGCGGCGTCGCGGCCGTCCTTGATCGCCCAGACCACGAGGCTGGCGCCGCGCACCGCGTCGCCGGCGGCGAAGACGCCGTCGAGATTCGACATCATGCTCTTATGGTCGACCAGCACGGTGCCCCAGCGGCTGGTGCGCAACTCGATGGCGCCGAGACCAGTGGTGAAATCTTCGGGGTCGAATCCCAGCGCCAGAATTGCGAGATCGGCGTCGAGCGTGAATTCGCCGCCGTCGAGCGGTTCGGGTGTCTGGCGTCCGCTGACATCGGCGATGCCGAGATGCATCCGATGCGCGCGCACGCTCTTGAGTTTCTGGCTGCGGCCCGCGTCGAAGCCTTGCGGCGCCGCCAGCCATTCGAACACCACGCCTTCTTCTTCGGCATGGGCGACTTCGCGCTGGCTGCCCGGCATGTTGGCGCGGTCGCGGCGATAGAGACAGGTGACCGCGCTGGCGCCCTGGCGCACGGCGGTGCGCACGCAATCCATCGCGGTGTCGCCGCCGCCGATCACCACGACGCGCTTGCCGCTGGCGTCGAGGTCTTCGGCTTCGACCGCGTCGCCCAGCCCGCGCCGGTTCGACGAGGTCAGATAGTCGAGCGCCGCGACGACGTTCTTGGCGCCGACACCCGGCACGCGCAGCGCGCGGGCTTCGTACACGCCGGCGGCCACGAGCACGGCGTCGTGCTTGCGACGCAACTCATCCAACGTCGCGTCGCGGCCGACTTCGAAATTGAGCCGGAACTCGATTCCCTGCGCCCGCAGCAACGCTTCACGGCGCTGAACCACGCTCTTCTCGAGCTTGAAATTGGGAATGCCGTAAATCATCAGACCGCCGACCCGGTCATAGCGATCATAGACCGTGACCTTGTAGCCGTCGGCGCGCAGCGCTTCGGCGGCGGCGAGGCCGGCAGGACCGGCGCCGACGATGCCGACCGACTGGGCGCGCTCGTGCAGCGGCATCCGGGGCGCCACCCAGCCTTCGACGAAAGCGGTCTCGGTGATGAAGCGCTCGACCGAACCGATCGTGACCGTGCCGTGGCCCGACTGCTCGATCGTGCAATTGCCTTCGCACAGCCGGTCCTGCGGGCAGATGCGGCCACAGATCTCGGGGAAGGTGTTGGTCGCGGCCGAGACTTCATAGGCTTCCTGCAGCCGGTTCTCGGCGGTCAGCTTCAGCCAGTCGGGGATGAAATTCCCGAGCGGGCAATGGACCTGGCAGAACGGCACCCCGCATTGCGAGCAGCGGCTGGCCTGGCTCTCGGCCTGGGACCGGGCGTATTCGCGATAGATCTCGCCGAAATCGTCGCGACGCTCGGCCGCGGCACGCTTCTCCGGCGTGATCCGCTCGACCTGCGGGAAGGTCAGCATTTTCGTCGCCATAAAACGGGGTCCTCGGCCGATTCCTTATTTCGCCCTGACGGCGGGGACGGTCGGTATCGTTCAGGATCCGGCCGCGGTCCAGCACTAAATGGCCAATGCGACAGCATATGTTCCCTATTATCAGCATCCCATCCCGCGCATGGACCGGATTCGCCGATCTTCGACCGAAATATAGGGCCGGAATGGACCTAGAGGCCTGGGCTTGTTCGACGCAGCCGGTTCGGCTGTAGTCCGCGCGCTCTGCTTTGAACCAGGACGAATCCCATGCGCGTCGCCGCTCTTGCTCTGTTGTCTGCCCTGGCGCTCGCGGGCTGCGCCTCCGAGCTCCCCAACCCGCAAAGCGCCTGCGTCGTCGCGCGAAACGGCGACTGTTCGGGCGGCTCGCTGCAGCGTGCCTCGGTCGTCGGACGCGACGTGCCCGGCATGGTCTTCGCGCGCGCCGACCTGCGCGGCGCGACTCTGATGAGCAACAATTTCGAAGGCGCCAATTTCGTCGGTGCTGATTTCGCAGGCGCGACGCTCTCGGGCGCGCGGCTGGTCAACGCCGATCTGAGCAGCGCCGACTTCACGCGCGCCAACCTGATGGGCGCCGACCTCACCAACGCGAACATCTCGGGCGCCGATTTCGATCGCGCGCAGCTTGGCGGCACGATCTTCCCCGACGGTCGCGTGTGCGCCGCCGGTTCGATCGGACGCTGCGTGACCGAGTGGGAGGCGCCCAGCTTGTTCGACCAGTTCTTCGGAATCCCCGGCTGGTGACGGCGCGCTGGTGTGCTGGATTTGAAGTTCGCCCTATCTGGGGTCGAGCACCCGAGCGAACTTCAAATCCAAAAAGCACACCCGAATGAATAAACGGCCAGTCTCCTTATCAATTGCGAAGTTCGTCCGAGCTCGCCACATGCACCTTCGAATCTCGCAATTGGGAAACTAGATGGGCGCACTGTTCGACGTTCTGCTGCTCGGCTTCATCGAGGGGCTGACGGAATTCCTGCCGGTCTCATCAACCGGTCACTTGATCCTGCTGGAATATCTGACGGGCTTTGAAGGCCCGCCCGGCAAGGTGTTCGAGGTCGCGATCCAGCTGGGCGCGATCCTCGCGGTCGTCGTTATCTATTTCCGACGCTTGCTGCGCGAAGTGCTCGACGCGCCGCGCGATCCCGGGGCGCGCCGCTTCATCGTCGCGATCGTGCTGGCGTTCCTGCCGGCGGCGGTGATCGGCGTCGTGCTGCACAAATACATCAAGGAAGTTCTGTTCTCGCCCTGGGTCGTGTCGATCGCCTTGATCGTCGGCGGCATTCTGATCCTGGTGATCGAGCGCTCGCGCCCAACGGCGCGGGTGCAGCGGGTCGAAGATTTCTCGCCCGCGCTGGCGCTCAAGATCGGCTTCGTGCAGTGCCTCGCGATGATCCCGGGCACGTCGCGTTCGGGCGCGACGATTCTGGGCGCGCTGCTGTTGGGCGTCGAACGCAAGGCGGCGGCGGAGTTCTCGTTCTTCCTCGCCATTCCGACCATGCTCGGCGCCACCGTCTACGACGTCTACAAGAACCGCGAGACGCTGTCGGCGGACGGCGGCATCGCGATCGCCATCGGCTTTGCGGTCGCCTTCGTCGTCGCGCTGTTCGTGGTGCGTGCCTTCGTCGAATTCGTCGGCAAGCACGGCTTCGCGCCGTTTGCCTGGTACCGCATCGCATTGGGCAGCTTCATGCTGCTGTTGCTGGCGACCCACGCGGTCTAGTGCGAGGAATCGCACTAGATTCATGTTTGGTGGCCTGCCGAAGCGCCGGGGCGCGGCATGCTTGACGAACCGCGGGCGCGCGACGATGCAAGTCGCTATGCGCTGAACATTGCCGCCTGGCTTTCGCCCGGGAGGAGCTGGACCACATGAATTTCGATCGTCTCGACGGGCGCATCGCCGCGCTCGAACTGCTCGCAGGCCTCGGCCTGCAGCTTTATTTCCGCGCCCGCTTCGGCGCCGACTATCGCAGCAAGGTGCGCGAAGAGATGGATCGCATCCTGGCTGATCTCGAAGCGGGGGACGTTCCGGCGCCCGCCAATCCGATGGCGCGCGACGAGATGCGCCACACGATTCGCCAGATCCTGCTCAAGATCGCCGCCGAGGACCCGCGGCCGAAGAATGGCGAATAGGAACATCGGCGCGCGTTCGGCGTTCGACGCCTGACTCCTGGGAGGGCGCATTGCCACCACGAGCACGCCTTGTCACCGCCTGCCTGCTTTTTCTGCCGCTGCCCGCTGCCGCCGAGACAGCGCTGGTGGAGTACGGGCAAGCCACGCGCTACGCCGCGACGCTCGCGGGTAAGAAGACCGCGTCGGGCGAGAAGCACGATCCCGCTGCCCTGACCGCCGCATCGCGGACGCTGCCACTGGGCAGCAAGGCCATGGTCACCAACAAGCACACGGGGAAGTCGGTCGAAGTCCGCATCAATGATCGCGGGCCGTTCGGCCGCTCGAAACACGTGATCGATCTGTCGCCGGCGGCGGCTTCGAAACTGGGCATCGGCCCCAAGACCGGCACCGCCAACGTGAAAGTAGAAGCCAGACCGTCGGCCCAGCCGAGCGCTTCCTTGAAGAACGAAATCGAACAGCGCGCCTCCCGCTGACATGTTCATCCGCCGCCCGCGATCTTAACGCCACGTTGACGCTGCTCTGGCCAAGTCCGGGCCATGTCGACAGGCCGATTCCTCGGCTCGCTTCGCGCCAAGATTTTCGCCGCTTTCCTGGCGATGAGTGCGATCACGGGTGGGCTGGGTGCCTATTGCCTGGAAGAAATTCGTTTCGCCGGCAAGGTCGTGGTCGACACGTTCGACGGTACGCTGCAATCGGTGAATTTCGCGCGCTCGGCCGCGGCGAGTTTCGCCCGTTTGCAAGCGCGCATGACCACCCGGGAGCAGGCGCGCAGCGCCGATGCCAACGAGCTCATCGATACGCTGCGGCAGGACGTGCGGATCGCCGCCGAACGTGCGCTGTCTGAACGCGCCCGCCGTGCCGCGACCGAGATCGGCACGACCTTGCAGCTTTGGGAGGATCGGCGCCGCGCCGGGGAAGACCCGGCTGTGTTGCGTGAGCAGGCCGAGCCGTTATTCGCGCGGATTGACCTGCTGGTCGAATACACGCTCGCCGACGCGTTCAAGGAGCGCGCCGAAGCGGTGCGGGCGAGCAGCCGCAGTTTCAAATTCGCCGGCGCCGCCACGCTCGGTGCGCTGGTGCTGTCCTGCGCCGTCACGATCTGGCTCGCCTTTCTCATTCTGCGTCCGCTGCGCCAGGCGGCGGCGGCGGCCGACCGTGTGGCCGCCGGCGATTTCGAAGCGCCCATCCCGCAAGGCGGCAGCGACGAGACCGGCATCCTGCTGCACTCGATGCAGGTCATGCAGGCGAATATTCGCGAGCTGGTCGAGCGCGAACGCGCCTTCCGCCGCTCGGCCGAACGGCGCCTCATCGATGCGCTCGAAAATGCGCGCCAGGGCGTCGTGCTGCTCGATCGCGACGACCGCGTCGTGCTCGCCAACGCGCAGGCGCGCGGTTTCTTTCCGCGGCCCGCCGGCAGCCCCATCGTCGGCGAGCGATTCATCGACGTGTTTCCGCACGAGGCCTGCATCGGGGACGCCGAACTGCAGCTCGAGGACGATCGCTGGATCCGCGTCGCGCGTTCGACCACGGTCGAAGGCGACGTGTTCCTGTTCTGGAGCGACGTCAGCGAACTCAAGCAACGCGAGCTGCAGCTGGTTCGTGCCAAGGCGATGGCCGAAAGCATCAGCGCCGCCAAGTCGCAGTTCCTCGAAACGATGAGCCACGAGCTGCGCACGCCGCTGCACGCGATGATCGGCTTTTCGGAAATGCTCGACCAGGCGCCCTACGGCCCGCTCGGCCATGAAGACTACGAAGACTGGTCTCAGGAAGTGCTGCGCGGCGGCAAGCGTCTTGCCGATGTGGTCGACAAGGTGCTGCTGCTGACCAAGGTCGAAGGTGGCGGCGAAATGCTGAAATTCGACGTTCAGGATCTCGGACGTCTGGCGTCGGCCTGTGTGTCGGCCGCGCAGGCCGACGCGGAAGAAGCGTTGGTCGAACTCTTCTATGAAGGACCCGCCGCGCCGGTGGCCGTGATGATCGAAGGCCAGAAGCTGCGCCAGGCGCTGCGTGCGATCATTTCCAACGCGATCAAGTTCAACAAGCCTGGTGGCCGCGTCGATGTTCGCCTGACCATCGACCAACTCGATCTGGCGCGGCTCGAGGTGATCGATACCGGCATCGGCATGACCGCCGCAGGCGTCGCCATCGCGCTGTCGCCGTTCGGCCAGATCGACGCGTCGCTGTCACGTTCGTTCGAAGGCGTGGGGCTGGGCCTGCCGCTCGCCGAAGCGCTGATCAAGCAGCATGGCGGCCGCCTCGAGATCCAAACCGAGCATGGCGTCGGCACCACCGTGTCGATCCTGCTGCCGTTGGCCGCGTCGGCCAGCGCCGCCGACGAGCGGCGTCGCGGCATGTTCGGTTTTGCTTAATCCCCCGGGACAAGCTTCGCGGGGGAGCTTCATCAATGGCGGAAGTGGCGCATCCCGGTGAACACCATCGCGAGCCCCGCATCATCGGCAGCTGCGATCACTTCTTGGTCGCGCACTGATCCGCCCGGCTGGATCACTGCAGTCGCGCCCGCTTCGGCGGCGGCGAGCAGCCCGTCGGCGAACGGGAAGAACGCGTCCGAAGCCACCACCGAGCCTTTGGCGAGCGACTCCGCAAGCCCCGCTGCCTTGGCCGCTTCGCCGGCCTTCCACGCCGCAATGCGCGAGGAGTCGACGCGGCTCATCTGGCCCGCGCCGATGCCGACCGTGGCGCCGTCCTTGGCATAGACGATCGCGTTCGATTTGACGTGCTTGGCGACGCGGAAGGCGAACAGCAGATCGTCCAGCTCGTGTTCGGTGGGCGCGCGTCTGGTCACGACTTTCAGGTCGCTGCGCGCGATCCGGCCGGCGTCGCGCGACTGTACGAGAAAACCGCCCGACAGCATTTTCAGCATCGTTCCCGGTGCTGCCGGATCCGGCATCGCACCGGTCACCAGCACGCGCAGATTCTTCTTGCTGCGCAGAAACTGCTTCGCCTCGTCGTCGAGCGCGGGCGCCACCACGACTTCGGCGAAGAGTTTGGCGATCTCGGCCGCGGTGGGGCCGTCGAGCGTGCAATTGATCGCGACGATGCCGCCGAAGGCGCTGACCGGGTCGCAGCGCAGCGCCTGCGCATACGCACTCACCAGCGAGTCGCCTTGCGCGACCCCGCACGGATTGGCGTGCTTGATGATGGCGACGGCGGGACGCTCGAACTCGGCGGCGAGCTCGAACGCGGCGTCGGTGTCGTTGAGGTTGTTGTAGCTGAGCTCCTTGCCCTGCAGCTGGGTCGCGGTGGCGACGCCGGGACGGTCGCTGCCGTCGCGGTAGAAGGCGGCCTGCTGATGCGGGTTCTCGCCGTAGCGCAGCGTCTGGGCGCGCGTGCCGGCGGTGACGAAGCGCGTCGGGAAGGGATCCTTCAACTCGCGCGCGAACCAGGTCGAGATCGCAGCATCGTATGCGCCGGTGCGGGCATAGGCGGCGGCGGCGAAACGCCGGCGCAGCGCCAGGTCGGTCGAACCCTTGTTCGCGTCCATCGCGGCGATCAGTTCGTCATATTGTGCCGGCTCGACCACGACGCTGACGAAATCATGGTTCTTCGCCGCCGAGCGGATCATCGCCGGGCCGCCAATGTCGATATTCTCGATCGTGTCTTCGTACGACGCACCGCGAGCCACCGTGGCTTCGAACGGATACAGATTCACCACCACCAGATCGATCGGCGGAATGTCGTGCGTGGTCATTTCGGCGGCGTGCGTGTCGCGGCGGCCGAGAATGCCGCCATGGACGCGCGGATGCAGCGTCTTGACGCGACCATCCATGATTTCAGGAAAGCCGGTATGCGCCGAGACTTCGGTGACGGCGAGGCCGGCCTCCTTCAGCGACTTGTAGGTGCCGCCGGTCGAAAGCAGCTCGACGCCGTGCGCGGCAAGGCTGCGCGCGAACTCGACCAGCCCGGTCTTGTCGGACACCGACAGCAGCGCGCGCCGAATTTGAACCAGATCGTTGGTCATTGTTTCGCTCGGTCGAGATTGAAGAGTCCGGCCAAATCTTGTCTTCAGGTTTTCTTGTCGCGCTTCAGCGCCCATTTGACCACGGTCTCGCCGTCCTCGGACGTTCCGGTGAGCGTCAGTACGACCGTGCGGCGCGGAACGCCACTGCCGAGATAGACCGAGCTTTCATGGCCGAGTTGTGCGCCGTCGACGCGCAGGCGCCAGAAGCTTCCGTCGCCCGCGCGCAGCAGTGCGGCTTTGCCGCT